>JALHQP010000164.1 GCA_022841885.1 Aquincola sp.
CGGCCTTGCGCGGCGCCGGCGCGCCCGCCGCACGGCGTGTGCCGCGCGAGGCCACCGGTCGGTTCGTCGGGTCGGCGGCTTCCGGGGTCGTGGCCTCGGCGGCGGCTTGCGTTTCCTTCGCCGCCTTGCCAGCGGCATCGGTCGCGACCGGTTCGCGTTCGACCGCCTGCTCCAGGCACTGGGCAAAGCCGGGCTCCGAGCCGTCGCGCGCGGGTGCGGCGGGGGTGGGCGCCGGTGCGACGGCGTTCGTCGCTGTGACCATGAGGTTCGTCGGCAGGGCGTTCATCGTGCGCTCAGGGTTGCAGTCCTTCGATCGTCATGCGGCGCGTGGCCATGCGCTGCGCCATCTCGTCGCTGGCGCGTTGCTCGCGCCGCTCGGCGCCGCGCCGGGCTTCTTCCTGGCGGCGCTCGATCAGCTTGCGCACCGAGGCCACGCGCAGTTCGTGCGCGGCCAGCGTGTCGTTGGCGCGCGCCAGCGTCTGTTCGCAGATCTCGATCGCGTGCGCCTGCTGCGCGAGTGCGAGTTCGAGGCGCTCGGCGAACTGCTGGTAGCAGCGCAGGATGTCGAGCGCCGCGCCCTGCGACTGGAACTGCCGGTTCCAGCGCTGCTGGTAGTCGTTGCGGTAGATCGCAAGTTCGCTCGCCTGTTCGCGCGCGCCGTCGCGCCGCGAGCGCGCCTGGTTGAAGGCGGCGAGCGCGGCGTTGCGTTGCGCTTCGGCCTGTTCGAGCAGGGTGGCCAGGGTGTCCATCATGGGGTGCGGGTCAGAGCAGGCTCATCGCCAGCTGATCGACGCTGGCTTCGAGCGCTGCCTGGTCATGCATGTCCTGCTGCAGCAGCGCCGTCAGGCGCGGCTGGGCGCGGATGGCGGCGTCGAGCTCGGCGTCATGGCCCGGTGTGTAGGCGCCCAGCTGGATCAGGTCGCGCGCCTTGGTGAGCTTGGCCAGCATCGCGCGCGCGCGGCGCGCCTGCTGCAGGTGTTCGCGCGAAGCCACGTTGGGCATCACGCGCGAGACCGACTTCTCGACGTCGATCGCCGGGTAGTGACCGGCCTCGGCGAGGTCGCGCGACAACACGATGTGGCCGTCGAGGATGCCTCGCGCCGCGTCGGCGATCGGGTCCTGCTGGTCGTCACCCTCGGACAGCACGGTGTAGAAGGCGGTGATCGAGCCGCGGCCGTCGCGGCCATTGCCGCTGCGCTCGACCAGCTGCGGCAGCTTGGCGAAGCAGCTCGGCGGGTAGCCCTTGGTGGCCGGCGGCTCGCCGATCGCCAGCGCAATCTCGCGCTGCGCCATCGCGTAACGCGTCAGCGAGTCCATCAGCAGCAGCACATGCAGGCCGCGGTCGCGGTAGTGCTCGGCGATCGCGGTGGCGTAGTGCGCGCCCTGCATGCGCACCAGCGGCGGTGCGTCGGCAGGGGCCGCCACGACGACGCTGCGCGCCAGGCCTTCGGCCTCGAGGATGTCCTCGATGAATTCCTTCACTTCGCGGCCGCGCTCGCCGATCAGCCCGACCACGATCACGTCGGCCGCGGTGTAGCGCGCCATCATCCCCAGCAGCACCGACTTGCCGACGCCGGTGCCGGCGAAGAGGCCAATGCGCTGGCCGCGGCCGACGGTGAGCATCGCGTTGATGGCGCGCACACCGGTGTCCAGCGGCTGGCGGATCGGGTCGCGGTCCATCGCATTGATCGGGCGCCGGATCATCGGCTCGGCGTGCACGTCCTCGATCGGGCCGCGGCGGTCCATCGGCTGGCCATGCGGGTCGACGACGCGGCCGAGCAGGCCGTCGCCCATGGGCAGGTGCAGGCCGCGGTCCTCGCGCCGGCGCCACAGGTGGTTGACGCTGCCGAGCTTGGGCGGCGCCAGCGGTGCCGGGCGCGGCAGCACGCGCGCGCCCGAGGCCAGGCCATGGACCTCGCCGGTGGGCATCAGGTAGGCGCGGTCGCCGTGGAAGCCGACCACTTCGGCCAGCACGGACTCCTGCCCTGGGCTCACCACCTCGCACACGGCGCCGACGGGTGCGCGCACACCGGCGGCCTCGAGCACCAGGCCCGTCACGCGCACCAGCGAGCCCTCGGTTTCGAGCGGCAGTGGGGTCTCGGCGAAGGTCTGCAGGTCGTGCAGGTAGCGCGACCACCGCTCCCTGCGGGCGGACAGGGTGGCCGTCATGCGGTCGTGTCGCCGTTCAGCGTCAGCGGCTGGCCGAGCGATTCGGCGGCCTGGGCCCAGCGCGCTTCGATGCCGGCGTCGATGCGACCGAGGTCGGACTCGACGCGGCAGCCGCCGCGCGAGAGGGCGGCGTCGGCGATCAGGCGTGCGCCGCGTGCGGCGAGCACGTCGGCGGCGCCTTGGGCCACCAGCGCCTGGTCCTCGGGGTGCACATGGACGCGGATGTGTTTCGCGGACAGCAGCACCGCTTCGACCGCCTGCGCTGCCACGGCGGACACCAGTTCGGGCCGGGTCGCGAGTTCGCTGCGCACCACCTGGCGCGCCAGCGCGGTGGCGGTGCGCGCGATGGTGTCGGCGATCTGTTGTTCGAGTTGCGCGAACTCGGCGTCGAAGGCTGACACGAGCGTGCCCAACTGCGCTGCCATCTGGGCTGCAAAACTCTGCTTGAAACTGTCGAGCGCGACCAGGCCGTCGCGGTAGCCGTCCTGGTAGCCGGCCTGGCGCGCCGCCTGGACGGCGCCATGCTGTTCGGCCGCACGCTGGGCTTCGTCGACCGGCGTCCTGACCGGCGGCATGCCGCGCGTGGTGGGCACATCGCCGAAGGCTCCCGGCTGCCAGCTCGAGAAGCCCTCGAGTTCCTCGCGCGGGATGAAGCGCGCGTAGGGGTTCGTGCCGCCGCCGCGCTCAGACGAATTCGTCATCGCCGCCACCACCGATCACGATCTGGCCTTCGTCGGCCAGGCGCCGCACGATCTTGAGCATCTCCTTCTGCTCGGCCTCGACTTCGGACAGGCGCACCGGGCCGCGCGACTCGAGATCCTCGCGCAGCGTCTCGGCGGCACGGGTGGACATGTTCCTGAAGATCTTCTCGCGCAGCTCCGGCGTCGCACCCTTGAGCGCCACCACCAGCGACTCGCTCTGCACTTCCTTCATCAGCGCCTGGATGCCCTTGTCGTCGAGCTTGTCCAGGTCGTCGAAGGTGAACATGTTGTCCATGATCTTCTGCGCCAGCTCGTTGTCCGCCTCGCGGATGTAGTCGAGCACGGCGGTCTCGACCGAGCTGCCCAGCAGGTTGATGATCTCGGCCGCGGTCTTGACGCCGCCCAACGACGCCTTGCGCAGCTTCTCGCCGCCGGCCAGCACCTTGGACAGCACCTCGTTGAGGTCCTTCAGCGCCGACGGCTGGATGCCGTCGAGCGTGGCGATGCGGATCAGCACCTCGTTGCGCATGCGCTCGGTGAAGCACTTGAGCACCGCGCCGGCCTGATCGTGGTCCAGGTGCACCAGGATCGCCGAGACGATCTGCGGGTGCTCGTTGCGCAGCAGCTCGGCCACCGAGCCCGCGTCCATCCACTTCAGGCTCTCGATGCCCGACACGTCGCTGCCCTGCAGGATGCGGTCAATCAGCAGGTTCGCCTTGTCGTCGCCGAGGGCCCGGCGCAACACGCTCTTGACGTACTCGTCGGTGTCGGCGACCAGGATGCTCTGCTCGGCCGCCACGTTGGCGAACTTGTCGAGCACGGTCTCGACCTTCTCGCGCGGGATCGACTTCATGCGGGCGATCGTCTCGCCCAGGCGCTGCACTTCCTTCGGCTCGAGGTGCTTGAAGACCTCGGCGGCTTCCTCTTCGCCGATCGACATCAGCAGGATCGCGGCGTCCTCGACGCCCTGGTCGTCCAGCGCGCCGCTCACGAGGCGTCTCCCTTGACCCAGCCGCGCACGATGTTGGCCACCGCCGCCGGGTTTTCCTTGGCGATGGCGCGTGCCGTGGTCAGGCGTTCGTTGCTGCGCGGCGCCTCGAGCATCGGGGTCGTGCCGCCGGGCAGGGCCACTGCGTCGTCGGCCACCACGCTCAGGTTGCTGCCGCGTGCGGCCGGCGCCGGCGTGGGCAGCGCGGCCTTGAGCGCCGGGCGCACCAGGCCGAAGACGAACATCATCGCCACCAGCACCAGGGCCGCCGGCGTGGCGCCGGTGCGCAGCAGGTCGATCAGCCAGTCCTGCTGCCAGATCGGCAGGTCGGCCGCTTTCGGGATCGCGTCGACCTTGAACGGGGCGTTGATCAGCTTGACCGAGTCGCCGCGGTCCTTCGAGAAGCCGATCGCTTCCTGCACCAGCGCGGTCAACTTCTCGACCTCGTCGTTGGACAGCGGTGTGCTCGTGGTCTTGCCGTTGGGCGCGGTGTTGACGCGGTGGTTCACGACCACCGCAGCGTTCAGGCGCTTGACGTTGCCGGTGGCGTTGCGCGTCACGCGCACGGTCTTGTCGACCTCGTAGTTGGTGACGGCCTCGCGGCGCGCATTGCCCGCGCTCGAGCCGCCGGCCGAGGGCTGCAGCGGCGCCGAGGCGCCGTTGATCGGCGCGGTGGCCGGCACCGGCGGCTGGTTCGACGCCGCGCCCGGCACGCCGGAGGGCACGCCCTGGGCGCCGGAGCCCGACTCGCTGACCTGCTGGCTGCGCACCGCGGCCGGTTCGTTGCCCTGGTTGGGGCGAAACTGCTCGGAGGTCGACTCGCTCTGCGAGAAGTCGATCTCGGCGGCGATCGTGGCGCGCAGGTTGTCGCGGCCGACGATCGGCTCCAGGATGTCGACCACCCGCTTGTGGTAGCTCTGCTCGACCTGTTGCACATACTGCAGTTGCTGTGCGTCGAGACCCTGACCGGCGGCGTGTTCGCTCGAGCCCGACAGCAGCGAGCCGCTCTGGTCGATGATGCTCACCGCCTTGGTCGTCAGTTCGGGGACGGACGACGAGACCAGGTGCACGATGCCGGCGATCTGCGTGCGGTCGAGCGCGCGGCCCGGGTGCAGGGTCACCAGCACCGAGGCGCTGGGCTTCTGTTGTTCGCGGAAGAACCCGTTCTGCTGCGGCAGCGCCAGGTGCACGCGCGCGGCCTGCACGGCGCCGAGCGCGAGGATCGAACGCGTCAGTTCGCCTTCGAGCCCGCGCTGGAAGGTCAGGCGTTCCTGAAACTGGGTCTGGCCGAAGCGCGCGCTGTCCATCAGCTCGAAGCCGATCACGCTGCCCTTGGGCAGGCCGGCCGACGCCAGCTTCAGGCGTGCGTCGTGCACTTGCGACGAAGGCACCAGGATCGCGTTGCCGCCATCGGCGTGGCGGTACGGAATGTTCATCTGCGACAGCTGGGCGATGATCGCGCCGCCGTCCTTCTCGGACAGGTTGGCGTACAGCACCTTGTAGTCGCCGCGCGAACTCCACAGCGACAGCGCGGCGAGCACGGCCACGAGGCCGGCCACACCCAGGCCGAGCTTGAACTTGGCGGGTCCGGGCAGGGCGGCCAGGCGCGCGATGCCACCATCGGCGGCGGGCGCGGCGGGGTTTCCAACGGTGACGGCGTTGTCCATGGGTTGCAGTGAAGCTTGGGGGCCATTGTTCGGCGCGACCTTCGAAAGCTATAGCGCGAACAGTCGGACAAAGCCTGTCCAGTTCGAGCCTCTGCGCCCCACGCGGCCCACCTAGAGTGCCTGCCAGGCCATGCGCCCTGCGCCGCGCGTGAGAAGCGTCACGCATGGCACAGAATGCGCTCCACCAACCCGGTCTTCCCGTCGGGGGCCTCTGCCGATGACCACGACGCCGCCGCACACGTCGCCAGCTGCCGGGTTCGCCCCCTGGGCTCGCGGCGTGGCCGCGGCCCTGTGCTATGCGCTGGCCTTGCGCCATGCACCGGCCCTCCCGCCCGGCTTCCTGATCGAGCAACCCTTGTCGCTGGCCGCGGGCGTCGCGCTGGCGGCCGGTGCGCTCTGGGGCTGGGCCGGGCTGGCCGGCGTGCTCGCCGGCGCCGTGGCCGTGGCGCTGCCGGCGTGGGA
>JALHQP010000165.1 GCA_022841885.1 Aquincola sp.
GTCGTCGGCTGCCCGCGCCGCAAGCGGTGCGGGCGCCGCATCCCCGGGCAGGTCGTCCGGCAGGCCGCCGAAGTCGGCCCGGTACGCGCGCGCCACCGTGCGCTCGTGCGGCGAGGTGAGGATCTTGCGCAGGGTCACGCGCATGAACTGGGCCTCGTCCTGCACACAGTCGTGCAGTTGGCCGTCCATCCAGCCCGAGGCGGCGATCTCGAAACGGTGCTCGAACCAGCCGAGGTACCAGAACCAGTCGGTGTAGTAGAGCCAGGACTTCTCGTTCAACGCCCGCACATGCGTCGGGTCCTGCCAGGCGGTCGGCGCCTTCTCGTACGGCACCTCGATCTCGAACAGGCCGCCCTCGGCGAGCAGCGCCAGGGCGTTGCCCATCAGCGCCGGCAGGTCCGGCACATGCTCGAGCACGTTGTTGGCGTAGATCGCCTGCACGCTGCCGGCGTCCAGCTGCACTTCGCCGCCGAAGCGCAGCGGCCGCTGCAGCGGCCATTGCACGGGCTGCGCCAGGTCGAGCACCAGGTCGGGCTCGGCGCGCTCGATCACGTCCAGGTTCAGCCAGCCGGGCTTGTAGTCCTTGCCCGAACCGAGGTTCACGTAGTCCGGCCGCCATGGTTCGCCACGGCGCTGCTGCGCATGGACCTGGAACACGCCGGCCGCAAACGCCATCAGCTCCGCGTACGCGTCCACCGGGTCGTGCGTGCGCCAGGCCGCGAGCCGGGCGCGCCCCGCGTCGAAAAAGGCGGGCGTGCCGAAGTGCTCTCGGAAGAAGGCCTCGAAGCGGGCATCGTCGTCGAGCCAGAACACGGCCTCGTCGAAGGCCGCGTGCGGACGTGCGGCCGCCGACCGCTCGGCGATCACCGGCGTGCCCAGCGACAGACACAAGGCCACGCGCGCCTGCTCGAAGCGGCTGCTCGGGTAGTAGTGGCAGTTGAGCACCGCCTTGGCCTGGCGCACGAACTGGTCGCGCTCCTCGCCGTAGACCGGGTGATCGAAGCTGGCCACCGTGAGGCCGCAGGCTTCGATGCGTTCGAGGAACTGCTGGCGCCGCGGGTTCATCGTGCCGATGAACAGCAGGTCGATCGGCCGCTCCTCGAGCGGCAGCGTGTCGGCCCGCTCGAGGTAGGGTGCGTGCAGGATCGGCACCACGGGCACGTCGGACGGGTCGGCCGCGTAGGCGGCGCGGTTGGCCGCGTCGTAGTCGGCCACCGGGAAACGGCGCAGCAGCTCCAGGTAGGCGGGGTCCAGGGTTGCACCGCCGGCGCCGAGCTGCTCGAGGTTGAAGAACATGCAGGCATGGCGCTCGGTCCACTGCGGTGCGAATCCGAGATGGGCACCGAAGACGATGTTCAGCGCGTCCTCGCGCAGCCGGTTCTTGGCCAGGGTCACCTGGCCGCCGAAGCGGCGCAACTGCCAGCGCAGGTAGCGCGCCGGGTCGAGCAGGCCGAGCGCGTGCACATGGCCCGCCGGTTGCATCAGGGCGATATGGACGGGCGGCAGCGAAGTCGGGGCGTGCATCGTGTCGATGCTAGGCAGCGCGGCGCCCGCCGGTACCCCGAACAGGGCAGGCCTTGCGCCCCAAATCGTCAGCGCGGTAGCGCCAACGCCCGCAGGGCCTGGGCCTCGGCAGCGCGCCCGGTGCCGTCCATCAGCAGCGCCAGGTTGTGCGCCGCCAGGTGGCTGCCGCGGCCGGCGACCGCACCTTCGAACTCGGGCCGTTCGCCGATGTCGAGGCAACGCCGCCAGGCCTGTTCGATCAGCGGGATCAGCGCCTCGCCGTGCTGCGGCTGGTCGGCCGCGAAGTCGAGCAGCAGGTCGCCGACGGCGAAGAAGTAGTCGGGCGAGGCCTGGTTGGCCGCCAGCTCCTGCTCGGCGAAGGCCAGGCCCTGCTCGTGCCGCTTCAGGCGCTTGAGCGAGAACAGTCGCCGCGTCACGAGGTCGTGGCGCCACGGCTCGCCGGCGCGGCAGCGGGCCAGCGCCTGCGCGAAGCAGGTCTCGGCGTGCGCATGGTCCTGGTAGACCGCGGCGTCCTTGCCGAGCTGGTACCAGAGGTAGGCATCGTCCGGCCGCTCCCGCAACTCGGCCTCGAGCAGCGCGCGGTTGCGCCCGCGCTTGCGCGCCAGGCCTTCGTTCAGGTAGCCGTCGTGGCCGATCGCCACCGGCAGTGCATGCAGCGGCAGGCGGTGCTGCGGCTGCTCGTGCACGCGGCCGGCATAGCGCACCGAGCCCGGCAGCACGCGACTCAGGCGCCCGTGCGAGGACTGCCGCGCGCCGTCGCTGGCGTCGAACAGATTGCGCAACTCGACGCTGCCGACGAAGGCGGGGGCGATGCCGCGCAGCGCGGCGATCGCCGTGCCGCCCTCGGCCAGCCACTCGTCGGCGTCGAGCACCAGGTGCCAGTCGGCCGCGGCGGCGTCGAGCGCGGCGTTGCGCGCGGCAGAGAAGTCATCGCACCAGGCAAAGTGGCGCACCTCGGCACCGGCGGCCACGGCACGCGCGGCGGTGTCGTCGGTCGAGCCCGTGTCGAGCACCCACATGCGATCGACCCAGGGCTTCACGCTCGCGAGCAGGCGCTCGATGTGCGCCGCCTCGTCGCGGGCGATGACGACCAGCGCGACCTCGTGGCGGCCGGCGCGCGCCATCACACCTGCATGTTCATGATGTCGGTGTAGGCGCGGACAAACTGGTTCCGCACGGCGAGCGCAGCCTGGAAGCCGATCTGCGACTTCTGCATCGCCATCATCGTCTGCTCCAGGCTGACGGCGGGGTTGTCCAGCTGCAGCTCACGCTGCAGGCGCTGGGCTTCCATCTGCTGGCCGCTCACCGACTTGAGCGCCTGCGTCATCGCGGCGGCGAAGCCGCCTTCGGGCGCCTGCGCCTTGCGCATGCCGGCGAGCGGCTGGCCATCGACACCGAGACCCGCACGGGCCACGGCCTGCGCGAAGTCGAAGGGTTTGAGCGAGCGGATCGGGTCCATGAGTGACCACTGTAGGCGCCGCGCCGCGGACGCAGCGCCCGGAACTGAGCCGACTTTGCCCGCCTGTTCGCACAAGGCCGGTGCAACCAAGCGGGCGCCGCCCCCTGGGGGGCGCCGAAGGCGCTACGGGGGGGGCAAAGTCAACGCACCGAGCTGCCGGTCAACGGCGTTCAGCAGCACCTTCACCTCGAGCGGCTTGGCGACGTAGTCGTTGGCGCCAGCCTCGAGCGCGGCGTTCATCAGTTCGGTCTGGGCGTGGGCCGAAACCACGATCACCGGCAGCGACGCCGTGGACGGGTCGGCGCGCAGGTGGCGCAGCACGTCGATGCCGTCGATGTCCGGCAGGTCGAGATCGAGCAGCATCAGGTCCGGGCCTTGGGTGCGTGCCAGATGCAGGCCCTGGCCGCCGGTAGCGGCCACGATCACGTCGATCTGCGGCCGCAGCGACAGCATCGCGCGCAGGATCTCGACATTGGTGTCGTTGTCCTCGACGGCGAGCACGCGGCGCGCTGGATAGGCGGCGCCGGCACCGAGCGCCGCGTGCAGCGTTGACGGTGCAGCCTCGTCGGCCGCTCCCGCCGGCAGCACCAGCGTGAAGCTCGAGCCTTCGCCTTGCACGCTGTGCACGTCCAGTCGCCCGCCCATCAGCTCGGCCAGGCGGCGCGCGATCGTCAGGCCGATGCCGGTGCCCTCGACGCCGCTGCGCTCGCGCCCGAGCCGGTTGAAGGGCTCGAACAGCAGCGCCAGCTGCGCATCGTCCAGCCCGAGGCCGGTGTCGCTGACCTCGACCTCGAGCGTGCCGGCGCGGCCGCGCCGGCAATGCACGACCACACGGCCGCCCTCGCGGTTGTACTTGACCGCATTGGACAGCAGGTTCAGCAGCACCTGGCGCACCCGCACCGCGTCGCCGAGCGCGAAGCGCGCGTCCGGTTCGAGCTCGCAGACCAGCGCCACGCCGCGCAGCGCTGCGGCGGACTCGACCATCGCCACCGAACTGCTGATCGAATCGTGCAGGTCGACCTGTCCGCGCGCCAGCGCGAGCGCATCGGCCTCGATGCGCGACAGGTCGAGCACGTCGTTGATCATGGCCAACAGGTGCCAGCCGGCCTGCGACAGACGGCGCAGCCAGTCGCGCTGTGGCGGGGGCAGGCGTTCGCCGCTCTGCGCGTCGAGCAGCTGGGCGAAGCCGAGGATGGCGTTCAGCGGCGTGCGAAGCTCGTGGCTCATGCGGGCGACGAACTGGCTCTTGGCACGGTTGGCGGCCTCGGCGCGGTCACGCTCGCGCTCGGCCTCGCGGCGCAGCGCGGCGTCGGTCAGGTCCTGCACCACGCCGGCCGTGTAGAGCGCGCGCCCGTTGGCATCGCGCACCGCGCGCACGTTGACCGACACCGGCACCTCGTGCCCGTCCTTGTGGCGGTAGGCCTTCTCGCCGCGCACCGACTGCACCTGGCTGCCGCGCACCATCTCGTCGATCTGCTCGCGCACGGCATCGCGCGCGATCACGCTGAACTCGGCAATGCTGCGGCCGCGGATCTCGTCGCGCCGGTAGCCGAGGATCTCGCAGAAGGCCGGGTTGGCGTCGATGATCACACCCTCCGGACTGACCTGGACCAACCCTGCCGTGACCGTGTCGTAGACATTGCGCAACTCCTCCAGCGCGCGAGCCGCCGCCTCCTGGGCCTGGCGCCGCTCCTGCGACTCGCGCGTGAGCTGTGCGGTGCGCTGTGCCACCTCGGACTCGACGCGCTGCACGCGCGCGCTGTGGAACAGCAGCAGCGTGCACAGCAGCGCCGAGCCCAACAATCCCGGCCCGACGAAGAGCCAGGTGTTCCAGTACACGCCGGCGCCGGCCAGCGCGGCGTCCATCGGCATCGACAGGCGCGACTGCCAGACGCGGCCTGCGAACTCGAACAGCTCCTCGGAGAACAGGCGCCCGGCTGCTGCTCCCGGCTGCGACTCGCAGTCCGGCGCGCCGGCCACGTGGCGCTGACGCGCGTCGCCCTGGAAGTCCATGTCGACGATGCAGGCCGCGAGACTGCGCGGCCCGAGCGCGAAGGCCGACTCGAAGGTCTGTTCCAACTGCAGCACCGCCACGACGAACCCCACCGTGCCCGCCTCGCCCAGGCGCACCGGCCGGTACACCGCGACGCGTCGGCTCTGCGCGGGGTCGACCGCAAACGGGGGCGTCGCGCGCGCGGGTCCACCGGCCATCGCACTCAACAGCACGGGCCGCGTCTCGGCCATCGACAGCGCGTTCAGGCCGAGTGCCGAGCGCCGCTGATCGGCCGAGGCATGGAGCGACACCAGGTGGCGCATCACGACAAGCTGGGCGTCCTGCGCCAGCGCGGCCTCGGCGGTGCCGCCCGCCCAGGCGTGGATGCGGAAGTCCGGCACGCCTTCGGTGCGCACGTGCGCCACGTAGGCCTCGGCGTTCCCGCGCGGCACGCGGTCGAGCCAGCCCACCCCAGCGACCATCGGCGTGTCGTGGAGCCAGGGCAACACTGTGGAGTCGAAGCGCAGTGCGTCGAGCGGCCGCCCGGCCGCGAGCGTGGCCCCATGGGCCGCGTTGACGATGTCCAGCACCTTGTGCAGGCTCAAATCGACGCGGTCGCGCATCGTCCTGGCGGCCACTTCGAACTCGGCGCGCGCGCGCTGCTCGCTCCAGCGGGCGATGGCCGACGTGGCCATCATCACGCCGGCGACACACACCAGCAGCGGCAGCGCCACGCCGAGGCGGCGTGAACGCCAGCTTGCCACCGGCACGGCGGCAAAGGCAAACAGGATCGGCACGACGACCCACAGCCCGGCCAGGTCAGCACCCCAGTGCGCGGACGCCCAGTAAGGGTCGAGGGGGGCGCCCTCGAGCGCGCGCACCGCGGCGCGGGCCGCCGTGGCGGCGCTGGCCGCCACCAGGGCCGGCGCGCCGAGGTGGCGCCACCATTCGGGGGCTT
>JALHQP010000166.1 GCA_022841885.1 Aquincola sp.
TTCGCATCCGGCACGCCGATCACGCCGACCTCCAGCACCTCGTCCATCAGCGCGATCGCATCCTCGACCTCGTTCGGATAGACGTTGAAGCCGGACACCAGGATCAGGTCCTTCTTGCGGTCGACGATGCGGAAGTAGCCGTCCTGGTCCATCACCGCCACGTCGCCGGTGTACAGCCAGCCGTCGCGCATCGCCTTGGCCGTCTCGTCCGGCCGCTGCCAGTAGCCCGCCATCACCTGCGGGCCGCGCACGATCAGTTCGCCCGGCTCACCCAGCGCCACCGCACGGCCCGCGTCGTCGACCAGGCGCACCTCGGTGCCGGGCGCGGGGATGCCGATCGAGTCGGGCTTGCGCGTGCCGCCGATCGGGTTGAAGCTCACCACCGGCGACGTCTCGGTCAGGCCGTAACCCTCGGCGATGGGCGTGCCGGTGATCTGCTGCCAGCGCTCGGCCACCGCATGCTGCAGCGAGGTGCCGCCAGCGACCGCCGCCTTCAGGTGCGCGGGCGGGAAGGCGGTGAACCACTCCTCGTTCAGCAGCGCGTTGAACAGCGTGTTGACGCCGCTGACCCAGGTGACGGGATAGTTGTCGAAGGCGCGCTGCAGGTTCTGGATCGGGCGCGGGCTGGGCACCAGCACGTTGCGCGCGCCGACGGCGTAGAAGCACAGCAGGTTGAAGGTGAAGGCGAAGATGTGATACAGCGGCAGCGCGGTCAGCACCACCTCGCGGCCTTCGTCGAGGTGGCTGCGTCCCATCGCCAGGGCCTGCTCGATGTTGTTGAGCAGGTTGCCGTGCGTGAGCATCGCGCCCTTGCTGACACCGGTGGTGCCGCCGGTGTACTGCAGCACGGCCAGCGCGGCGTGATTCACACCCTGTGTATAGGCGGCGGCATCGACCCTGTCGCGCTGCCGGGCCGCCGCGCCTTCGGCCAGCGCCGAGGCCAGCCGCAGATGCTCGACGGTGATCTTCGGCAGCACCCGGTTCCACACCTTCATCACGCCGCGGATCACCGCGCGCGGGATCGGCGAGAAGAACTGCGACACCTCGGCGACGATCACCTTCTTGAGCGCGGTGCGCTCGAGGATGCCTTCGAGCTTGTTGGCGAACATGTCGACAATCACCAGCGCCTCGGCGCCGCTGTCCTCGAGCTGGTGCGCCATCTCCGCCGGCGTGTACAGCGGATTGACGTTCACCAGCACGCAGCCGGCCTTCAGGATGCCGAAGGCCACCACCGGGTAGGCCAGGCAGTTCGGCGTCTGGATCGCGACCCGTGCGCCCGGCGCCAGGCCGAGCACCTGGCGCAGGTAGACCGCGAAGTCGTCGGAAAGCCCGTCGACCTGCCGGAACGTGAGAGAGCCGTGCATGCCGTTGGGCATGCAGGTGGTGAACGCCACCTGTGCCGCGTGCCGCCCGGCCGCCGCGCGCAGCAAGGCGGGCAGGTGGGCGTGCCGCGGCGGGCCCAGCTCGCGCGGGATGTGGGTGCCGTAGTGTTCGACCCAGGGCTTCAGGTCGTAGATCGGGGAGGCGGAGTTCAGCTGGGTCTCCCGGCGTCGTGGTGCGCAAGCGGGGGGGTAGAGATGGCCGCCGTGGCGACCCACCCGCCCTGCGAGGAGCTTGACCGCACCGAGTTCCCCATCGTCGCCAAGCATCGGATCGCCGATTGACACCCGTCAACAATCGTGCCGACAAGCACCGACCGACGAGGCGCGGAGATCGCACCGCCCCAGAATCGTCGTGTGATCCCGACCATCGCGCATCCGTGCACCCATTGCTACCGCGCACCCGGCGGGCCACAGGCCGTTTCGCGCATGCGCGCAGCGCTGCCCGCCTTGGCGTTGGCCGGCTTGCTGGGCGGCACACCCTGCGACACTGCCGCCGTTGAACGGGCGCCCGACACCGTCACCGTGCTCGTGGTCTCGCACGGCTGGCACAGCGGCCTCGTGATACCGGCCGCCGTGATCGACGACGACGCGTGGCCGGCTCGGCGCGAGTTCCCCGATGCCGAGCATTTCGAGGTCGGCTGGGGCGACAGGGCCTACTACCAGGCCAGCGATCCGGGGCTTTGGGCCGGCCTGCGTGCGTTGCTGTGGCCCAGCCCCGGCGTGCTGCACATCGTTGCGCTGCGGGGCGCGCCGTCGCAGCACTTCCCCGGCGCGCCAAGGGTCACGCTGCACATCACCCGCGAAGGCGCGCAGCGCCTCGTCGCCGCCATCGCCGCCAGCCACGAACGCGACGGCGAAGGGCAGCCGATCGCCTTCGGCCCATCGCTGTACGGCCAGGGACGGTTCTACGCCTCGGTCGAGCGTTTTCATCTGTTCGCGACCTGCAACGTCTGGGTCGCGTCACGGCTGCGCGATGCCGGTGTCGCGGTGCGCCCGGCGCTGGCCCTCACCACCGGCCTGCTCTTCTCACAATTTCCGCAGAGCACGGTGCGGCAGCCCGGGCCCCTGGCGCTGCCGCCCCCCCAGCCGGCGGCATCGACGCCGCCGGCTTCCATGTCGCCGGCAGCCGCAAATTGACGCATGGCAACGGCGGCGCGGTCAATCTGCGCTGCAATGTGCTGATGGTCCCTGAATCCATTGCGCCGGCACGCCCGTCGGAAGCCGTCGGCGAGGACACCCACGCCACGCAGGACGACACGGCGCAGCGCCTGTTGCACGCGGTGGCCACGGTGGCCGCCGAACTGCGGCAGGCTTCGCCGCGCGCGGCCGCACTGGGTCTGGACGACTCGCTCGAGCGCGACTGGGGGCTGGACAGCCTGGCGCGCGTGGAGCTCATCACTCGCGTCGGCCAGGAGTTCGGTGTGCGGCTCGACGAGAACGCCCTCACCCTGGCCGAGACTCCGCGCGACCTGCTGCGGCTGGTCCGTCAGGCGCCGCCCGCGTCGACGACGGAAGCGGCGCCGCCGGCGCAGCGCAACGCGGCTCGCCGCGAAGCTTCCGCCTCGGCGACCGACGCCAACGCCGCCGCGCCCGACGACGCCACGACCTTGCTGGAGGTCTTCGACTGGCACCTGCGCCAGCATCCGGACCAGGTGCTGATCACACTCTACGAGACCAGCGACGAAAGCGTCGACCTCAGCTATGCCGCACTGCAAGCGGACGCCCAGGCCGTCGCGGCGGGCCTGCAGGCGCGCGGGCTCGAGCGCGGCGAGGCGGTGGCGATCATGCTGCCCACCGGCCGCGAGTTCTTCGCCGCGTTCTTCGGCATCCTGCGTGCCGGCGGCGTGCCGCTGCCGCTGTACCCTCCGGCGCGGCCGTCGCAGCTCGAAGACCACCTGCGCCGCATCGCCGGCATCCTGCGCAACTCCAAGGCGCGCGAGCTGCTCACCGTCGAACGCGCCAAGCCGCTGGCGCACCTGCTGCGTGCCGAGGTGCCGACGCTGCAGGCCGTGGCCACCGTGCCCGACGTCGCCCTGCCCGGCAGCGTGCCCGCGCTGCCCGCCGTCGGTGCAACCGACGTCGCCTTCCTGCAATACACCTCGGGCAGCACCGGCGAGCCCAAGGGCGTGGTGCTGACGCACGCCAACCTGCTGGCCAACCTGCGTGCGATGTGGCGCGCCTCGGGCGTCAACTCGCGCGACACCTTCGTCTCGTGGCTGCCGCTGTACCACGACATGGGCCTGATCGGCGCCTGCCTGGGCGCTTTGGTGGTGGGCTTCCACCTGGTGCTGATGTCGCCGCTGGCATTCCTGGCGCGGCCGCAACGCTGGCTGGAGGCGATAGCCCAGCACCGCGGCACGCTGTCGGCGGCGCCCAACTTCGCCTACGAGCTGTGCCTGGCCAAGCTCAGCGACGCCGAGATCGAGCGCCTGGACCTGTCGAGCTGGCGGCTGGCGTTCAACGGTGCCGAACCGGTGAGCCCCGAGACCCTGGAGCGTTTTGCCGCGCGCTTCGCGCGCTGCGGGCTGCAGCGCACGGCGCTCACGCCGGTGTACGGCCTGGCCGAGAGCTCGGTCGGGCTGGCCTTCCCGCCGCTCGGGCGCGGCCCGTGGATCGAGCGCGTCGACCGTATCGCGCTTGCGCACGACGGCGTGGCCCGGCCGGCGCGCGACGACGACGCCACCGCGCTGCGCCTGGTGTCCTGCGGCCTGCCGCTGCCGGGGCACGAGATCCGCGTCGTCGATGCCGGCGGGCGCGAGCTGCCCGAGCGCCAGCAGGGCCGCGTGCAGTTCCGCGGCCCGTCGAGCACGCAGGGCTACCTGGCCAACCCGCAGGCCAATGCCCGCCTGTTCGACGGCGACTGGCTGAATACCGGCGACCTCGGCTTCATCCTGCGCGGTGAACTGTTCCTCACCGGCCGCGAGAAGGACATCGTCATCCGCGGCGGCTTCAACATCCACCCGCACGAGTTGGAGTCAGCGGTGGCGGCCCTGCCCGGCATCCGCAAGGGCGGCGTCGCGGTGTTCCCGGCCAGCGACCCGCGCCATGCCACCGAGCGGCTGGTGGTGCTGGCGGAAACGCGCACGACCGACGCCGCGCAGCGCGCGCAGCTGTTGCGCGACATCACGGCGCTGTCGGCGACGCTGCTGGGCGCGCCGGCCGACGACGTGGTGCTGGCACCGCCGCATTCGGTGCTCAAGACCTCCAGCGGCAAGATCCGCCGCTCTGCCTGCCGCGAGCTGTACGAACAGGGCCGGCTCGGCACGACGCAGCGCGCGCCGTGGCAGCAGTGGCTGTCGCTGGCCGGCTCGGCGGCGGCGTCGCGTGGGCGATTCATTTGGCAGACGCTGACCCGCCGAGCCTGGGGCCTGTGGGCCTGGACCGTGCTGCTGGCGCTGGGCAGCCTGGCCTGGGGCCTGATCATGCTCGGCCCGCGGCTGGCGCAGCGGCGGCGCACGGCCCGCGTCTTCGCGCGTGCCGCGCTGCGCCTGATCGGCTTGCCGGTGCAGGTGCAGGGTCTGGCGCAACTGCCCGCCGACGGGCCCTGCCTCATCGTCGCCAACCATGCCAGCTACATCGACTCGATGCTGCTGGGCGCGCTGCTGCCGCCGCGCTTCGCCTTCGTGGCCAAGCGTGAACTCGAAAGCGCGCCCTTCGTCGGCGCGGCGCTGCGGCGCTTGGGCATCGCCTTCGTCGAGCGCTTCGACGCCGCGCGCGGCGTCGAGGACACGCAGTCGATGCTGGCGCGGGTGCGCGCCGGCGAGTCCTTCGTCGTCTTTCCCGAGGGCACGTTCCGGCGCGCGCCGGGCCTGCTGCCGTTCAAGCTCGGCGCCTTCGTCACCGCCGCCGACGCCGGCGTGCCGCTGGTGCCGGCGGTGCTGCACGGCACGCGCTCGCTGCTGCGCGCCGGTGCCTGGCTGCCCGAACGCGGCCCGGTCGAGTTGCAGTTGCTGGCGCCGGTGCGAGCCGACG
>JALHQP010000167.1 GCA_022841885.1 Aquincola sp.
CTCGACGGTGCGCCTTGAACACGGCGCCGCTTACGTGCTGTGGACCGATGGCGAAAAGCTCGGCGCGAGCTACGACGAGATTGCAGCGATTGCCGCTGCTCGCGAGTTGGCAATTCACCAGCGCTCGATGGCCCGGGTGTACCGAGCAGCATGAGCCCAGCCAAGACAGCCGCCGAGCGCAAGGCCGACGAGCGGCAGCGCCACAAGGAAGCCGGGCGCACTGCGGTGACAGTGCATGTGCGTCCCGAGTACGTGCCCGAAGTGCGGGCGCTGGAAGCGAAGTTGCAGCGCCGCGAGAACCGTAAGCGTGGCTCTGCGCCCTAACGATCGAGCTGCCGCGCAGCCCGCGGCGCAGGAGAAGCACCGGTGACAGACACCGCTACCAAGAGCAGCGAGCCGAGCCCGCCGCGGGATGTCGCCGCCGAGCGAGGGGTTAGGCCCTCGGTCTGGTGGCGAGAACAGCGTGGCGTGTTCGAGGGGCCGCAGACGCTAGCGCCCATGTACCTGCTCGGGCCGGAGAGGCCTGGCAGCTACGAGAGCGGCGCTACCTACGAGCCGCTGTACGACCGGGCCGCACTGGAAGCCGCCGTGGCCGCAGAGCGCGAGCGGTGCGCGAAGCTCTGCGAGGAAGTCTCGCGCGAGCATTTGGCAGACGACCTGACGTTGGAATCCAACGGGGCGGCGGCTTGCGCCAGCCGCATTCGCGGGCCTGAGCATGCCGCGCTGGTTGAGTGCTACCGCGAACTGGAGCGCGACTTGGACCAAGAGCGCAAGCCCATCGCGGCAGACCGAGTGCATTCGCTGTGGCTGGAGTGCGCTGCCGAAGTTGCCAAGCTGGACCTGGAGCAGCGGTACGAATTCGCGGCGTGGTTCGGGGTTGCTGTGCGGCTGGTCGAGCGAGAGCACGGCATCGGCGGGCCTACCGTTCGAGCTAAGGCGCCCAGCGCGGCGCCTTGACGACGTACCGCGCCAGGCCGGGCATGCAGACAGTGCTGCGCGAACTTGGGCTGGACGAGGATTGAAGACGCCTAACGTTCGAGCTAACCTGGAGCCAACGCGATGACAGACAAAGTAGCCGGCGCGAGTGAGCGCCACGAGAGCCAGGGTGCCGTTGGCTCTCAGGTTGAGCGAGGGGTTGGGCCTCACCCAGCCGATGCGAAATGAAGATGCGACACCACAAGCGACTCCGCAGCACCATGACGCGCTGCCGGGTGGTCGCGCGGAACACCGAGGGCCTTGGGGCTGCTGCGCGCGACTTGGCTGCCGCTGGTGCACGGTGTGCTGCTGCAATGCGCGGCCTTACGTCGGCGATAACCGTCTTCGGGATCGAGGTGCGCGAGTTGATGCAGGCCAAGTACCCGCAGCACTTTGGCCGGTCCCAAGAGATGGCCGAGGCCGTGGTGGCCCGAGCGGCGCGCTCGTGAGGCCCAACGCAAAGGTAACCGGGCGCCTGCAAAAGCCTGGCCGAAGCGTGCTGCCGTGGCGCGCTCCGGTTCACCGACCTGTTGGGCGGCTGTCGCCCGAAGCGAGAAAACATGAGCACGACGACAACGATTGAACGCCACCCGGTACAGACGCCCCGCCACTGGCGCGGGCAGGCCTACGCACCGAAGGCCGTGACGATGGCCGCCTATGAGGTGTACTGCCACGTCTACGCGCCGCAAGAGGCGCTGGTGACGGGCGAGTGCCGAGGCGGCTTCTCGACCGGCGAGCTGATCGCGTTCCTGTACGCGCGCAGCTTCCCCAAGTCGGAATGGCGCCGCCGCGTGGACGAGGCATTCAAGGGCGCCGAGAACCTGTGACGCCCAACGTCGGAATTGAGGGGCCGCCGAAGGCGGTCCCTCTCGAATGACAGGTTCGGCTGGTGCCGAAGCGAAAGGGAAGCGATGAAGGTGGACATGTTGCTCAATCTGACCGCGGCCGAAGCCGACAAGGTCAGCGCTTTCTTGGCGGCGGCTCGTGCGCTGCCAAGGAGCATTGCAGTTCAAGTGGAAGACGGCGAGCTCATTGTGTGGAAGCGCATTCGTGACCAGCCCGGCCGGATGGTGCAGGCCGACAAGCTGAAGAAGAAGAGCCTGGATCACTGGGAATGAAGCCGAACGTCGGCGGTAACCGGCTTGCGCCCACAAAGGAGTAACGATGAACGACACCCTTGCCGGCGCAAGTCCGGTTGACCAACCAGTTGGGCGGCACTTGCCGAAGCGCTATGAAGGTGGCCGGATCAAAGGCGGGTGCAGCCTGCACGATGCCGAGAAGCCAGAGCTTTGCCAGAAGCACCTGCAGCGCTGCCCAGAGCCGCGAACTGTGGACTGCTGCGGCGTGGTGGGCGAGCACGACATCGTGGAGTGCCACCGCTGCGGCAAGCAGTGGACCGTGCCATGCAACTTTGACGAGGACTACTCATGACGTACTCGTGGCTGGTGGAGAACTTCAACCCTGAAGGCCAAAGCACGGGGCTCTACATGGCCTGTCAGGTGAACATGACCGTGACTGCCGACGTGAACGCGGCGCGCAAGTTCCGCAGGCAGATCACGGCCGAATTCCGCGCGCTGGACATGCGCGAAGCCAGGCGCGGCGACTGGCGAGCCGTGGAGCACGGCTTCGATGACAGCGAGCCGCCCAACTAGTCGATACGCCGACCATGCACACTCGCCGCCGCCACCATCGCGCAAAGCGCAGCAAGTGGGCGCACTGCAACACGCCCGAGGCCCTGCGCCGTCGCCGTGCTCGCAACGATGCCAGGCGCGAGGCCATGGCCGCCCTGCTGCCGCCGATCATCGAGCCCGAGCCACTCGCAGTCTGGCAGCGCATCGAGGTCGTGCTCTACGTTCCCACCTCCGGCCGCTGCGATCAGCACGCGGTCGAGATCGACGGCAAGCGCGAGGGGCTGCTGTCGGCGTCGCAGATCGGGGTGAGGGTGCGCGAGATGGTGCGCAAGCGGCCGAGCGTGGACGCGCTGGAGGACTCGCGGCGGGCGGCTTGGGAGGTCTATGCCGATCCGACCTGAGAACCGCGCGCGCTACCCGAAGCACTGGCGCGAGATCGTCGCGCAAGTGCGCGAGCGCAGCGGCGACCGGTGCGAGGGCTCGCCAGCCTTCCCGGAGTGCCGCGCGCCGAACGGTGAGCCGCACCCGGAGACGGGCAGCCGCGTCGTGCTCACGACAGGCCACCTCGACCACGTGCCGGAGAACTGCGACCTGTCGAACCTGCGGCACTGGTGCCAGCGCTGCCACCTCGTCTATGACGCCGAGCACCACGCGCAGACGGCCTACGCCACGCGCAAGGCTGCCGCGAACACCCGGGACATGTTCGACCCATGCTGACCCCTTCCCAGGCCGCCGCAGCCCTCAACCTGGCGGTGCGCACGGTTTATGACCTGTGCGCGGCGGGCCTGCTCACGCATCACCGGGTCGGCGTCAAGGGCGGGGCGATCCGCATTGAGCCGGCCGCGGTGGAGGCGTACAAGGCCGCGACATGCCGATCTACCGCGACAAGCGCACCGGCCGCTGGCGCTACGAGTTCGACCGCTACCTTGACGGCCAGCGCCGCCGCATTCGCAAGCTCCTGCCGGATGGCTGGTCCCGCTCCCAGGCCGAAGCCTACGAACGCCAGGAAAGCGCGGCCCTGTACGCGATCGCGGCCGGCATCACCAAGCCTCGGCGCTACATCGACGAGGCTGTCCGTTGTTTCGAGCGGGAGCGAGTCGGCGAGCTGAAGGCGGGCGCGAACGTCTCGCGCGAGCTCGAGGCCACCCGCGAGTGGTGGACCGGCCGGGCGATTGAGGACCTGCCGGCGGTGTGCGCAGAGTACGCTGCCGACCAGCACGGCGCACTGGCGCCGGCCACGATCAAGAACCGCATCTCCTACCTACGAGCGGCCTGCCGCTGGGCCTGGAAGCGGCACGGAATGGCCGACAGCGACCCGGGGGCTAGGGTAGTAGCCCCGACCGTGCGCAACGCCAGGGACGTGACCGTCAGCCGTGCCGAGATGGTGGCGCTGGCCAGGGCTTGCCGGCATCGCGGAGTGCGGGCGCTCATCCGCATCCTGTGGTGGACCGGCATGCGGGTCAGCGAGGCGCAGCGGGCCGAGCGCGGCGCCGGGGTGCTTATCCTGCGCGACACGAAGAACAGCACGCCGCGCATCGTGCCGGCGCTGCCGATCATCACGACGGCGTGCCGGGTGCCGATGCCGCGGCGCAGCGAGGTCGACTACTGGTGGCCGCTGGCGCGCGACGCCTGCGGGCTCGGGCATGTGCGGCTGCACGATCTGCGCCACGCTGCGGCCAGCGGCATGGTCTCGGCCGGCGTCGACCTGGGCACGGTGGGCGCGGTGCTCGGGCACAAGAGCCCGGCGACGACCAAGCGGTACGCCCACTACTCGGTGGCGCGGCTGGCCGAGGCGCTGAAGCGGCGGGCATGAAGTCCCCCACCGCAAGACGCTCCACCTAGGTAAAATAGACGGATCGCCGCAGCGCGCCAACGCTGCGGCGGCCCTGACCACGGATGCAAAAGAGGTGCACCAATGGCTACCGCCAATCCTACCCCCGCCGAGCTACGCGCGGCCTTCTCGTATGACCCGAGCACGGGGCAGATCCGCCGCATCAACGGCGAGCGACCGGGGCCAGTCGGGCACATGGCGAGCGGGTATCTGCGCGTCGTCCTTGGCGATCGCCAAATGATGGCGCACCGAGTTGCATGGTGTCTCGTGCACGGGGAGTGGCCGCTTCACCAGATCGACCACATCAACGGCGACAAGGCCGACAACCGGCTGGCGAACCTGCGCGACGTGACGGGCTTGGTCAACAGCCAGAACATGCACCGCGCGAAGAAGAACAACCGGGCGGGCGAGCTTGGCGTCAGCCGCTACAAGAGCGGCAGGCACATCGCGCGCATCTACCGCGAAGGCCGGCGCTACTACCTCGGCAGCTTCGGCACCGCAGAGGAGGCACGCGCAGCCTACAGGGCGGCCAAGGAATCCCCCACGGCGCTCTCCGCGATGTGAGACGAAGGCGCTAAGTGGTTGATTTGTTGGAGGCGCGAGCGGGAGTCGAACCCGCCTCAGACGGATTTGCAACCCATCGCCGCGTTCCTCGCGCATGCCGCGCAGCAGGTGCGCGCCTCGTGCGCCGGGCGCGATCCGCGCGAGAAACGCGCCACGGTGGGCGCGGAATCCCCCACCGGCCCTACAGCGCCCCGGGCCGGCTCGGCGGCGCCCGAAACCGGTCGATGCGCCGCCAGTGGCCGCCTTCCCAGGTCAGCGCCACGCCGCCGGGCTCGCCCACGATCAGCGCGCCGGCCGCCACGTCCCAGA
>JALHQP010000168.1 GCA_022841885.1 Aquincola sp.
GATGGCCCGACTGGCCCGCGGCTTCGGCGCCTGGAACGCGCGCCCGGGCGCCGAACGCGCCGCCGTGCTGCGTCGCGCCGCCGGCGCGCTCGATGCGCGCTTGCCCGAGTTCTGCGGCCTGCTCGTCAAGGAGGCGCACAAGACGCTCGGCGACTGCGTGGCCGAGGTGCGCGAGGCGGTGGACTTCCTGCGCTACTACGCGGGCGAGGCCGAGCGCGAGGCGCTGCAGGGCCGCGGCGTGTTCGTCTGCATCAGCCCCTGGAACTTTCCGCTCGCGATCTTCGCTGGCCAGGTGGCCGCGGCCCTCGTCGCCGGCAACAGCGTGGCGGCCAAGCCCGCGGAACAGACACCGTTCGTGGCCGCGCGCCTGGTCGCGCTGCTGCACGAGGCCGGCGTGCCGACCGACGTGCTGGCACTGCTGCATGGCCCCGGCGAGACGGTGGGCGCGGCCCTGGTGGCCGATCCGCGCACCGCCGGCGTGGCCTTCACCGGCAGCACGCCGGTGGCGCAACACATCCACCGCGTGCTGGTCAGCCAGGGCGACCCGTTGCGCCCGTTGATCGCGGAGACCGGCGGCCTGAACGCGATGATCGTCGACAGCAGCGCCTTGCCCGAGCAGGTGGTCGACGCCGTGGTGCAGAGCGCCTTCCGCTCGGCGGGCCAGCGCTGTTCGGCGCTGCGCCTGCTGTGCCTGCACGAGAGCACGGCCGACGCGGTGATCGCCATGCTGGCCGGCGCGATGGCCGAGTTGCGCGTGGGCGATGCGGCCGAACTTGCCACCGATGTCGGCCCGCTGATCGATGCCGAGGCGCACGCGAACATCGCGCGCCATGTCGAACGCCTGCTGCGCCACGCGCGCCTGGTCGCCGCCACGCCGCGCGGTGCGGCGGGCCCGACGCACCAGGTGCCGATCGCCTTCGAGATCGAACGCATCGCCGACCTGAAGGACGAGGTCTTCGGCCCGGTGCTGCACATCGTGCGCTGGTCCGGCGACGTGGACGCGCTGGTCGACCAGATCAACGCGCTCGGCTACGGCCTGACGCTGGGCGTGCAGACGCGCATCGACAGCCGCGCGCTGCGCATCGCCGAGCGCGCCCGCGTCGGCAACGTCTACGTCAACCGCAACATGATCGGTGCGGTCGTCGGCGTGCAGCCCTTCGGCGGCGAAGGGCTGTCGGGCACCGGCCCGAAGGCGGGGGGCCCGCACTACCTGCGGCGCTTTGCCGCCGACGCAGGCGACATCGCGCCACCCGATAGCGCGCTCGCGCTGCCGCAGCGCGGCACGGGCATCCCCCTGGAGGACGCCTTGCACTCAGCCACCGCCAGCGCCTGGCACGCCGCGACGCTCGACGCGCGCTGCGACTGGCTCGAGCGTGTGCGCGCTTCGGCGCTGGCCATCCAGGCGCGCCAACAGCTCGCGCCGCAGACGCTGCCCGGCCCGACCGGCGAGAGCAACGAGCTGCATCTGCACCCGCGCGGCGTGTTCGGCTGCATCGCCACGCGCGCCCATGCCGTCACGCAGCAGCAATGGCTGGCGGCGCTGGCCTGCGGCAACACCGTGCTCGTGGCGCTGCCCGAGGCCGCACGCGAGCAGGCGGCTGGCGTGCTGGCCTACTGGCGCGAGGCCGGCTTGCCAGCCGGCGCGTTGCAGCTGCTGGATGGGCCCTTCGACGCCACCGCGGCCGCACTCGCCGACCATGCGCGAGTCGTCGGCCTGCTGTGCGAACCGGCCGAGGCCGCGGGCCTGCGGCAGCGCGTGGCGGCACGTTCGGGCGCCATCGTGCCCGTGATCGGCGGCGACCCCAGCGCGGCGCTGTGGCGCCTCGCGGCCGAGCAGACGCTGACGATCAACACCGCCGCCGCGGGCGGCAACGCCGCGCTGCTGGCGGGCGCCTGAAGCTCAGTCGAGCTTGATGCCGAGCCGGCTGATGACCGGCCCCCAGCGCTTGACCTCGCCGTCGATCGTGCGCTTGAAGTCGGCGGCGCTGCCGCCCACGGCGGTCAGGCCCTGGGCGTCGAGCAGGGCCTTGACCGCGGCGTCCTGCAGCATGTCGTTCACGTCGGCGTTGATGCGCGCCACCACGGCGTCGGGCGTGCCCGGCGACGCGAACAGGCCGTTCCAGGCCAGCGACTCGACGTTCGGGTAACCCGCCGACGCCAGCGTCGGCAGCTCTTTCAGCGAGTCGGGCCGTTGCGCACTGCTGACCGCCAGCATGCGCACCTTGTTGTTGCGCACATGGGCCAGCAGCGCCGGCGCGACCATGAAGGTGGCGTCGGCCTCGCCCTGCGCCACCGCCATGGCCGCCGGCGGCGAGCCGTTGAACGGGATGTGCGTCGCGGTCAGGCCGGCCTCGGCGAGGAACAGCTCCATCGTCAGGTGCGCCGAGCTGCCATTGCCGAGCGACGAGTAGTTCAGCTTGGGGCCCTGGGCCTTGGCCCAGGTGACGAACTCGGCCACGGTTTTGCCGGGCACCTTGTCGGCGTTGACGGCGAGCACGTTGGGCTGCGAGGTCGTCATCACCACCGGCACCAGGTCGCGGGCCGGGTCGTAGGGCATCTTGCGGTACAGGAAGGGCGCGAACGCGACCGGTCCGTTGAAGCCGATGCCCAGCGTGTGGCCGTCGCCGGCCTTGGCCACGATGTCCATGCCGAGCATGCCGCCGGCGCCGGGCTTGTTCTCGATCACGACCGGCTGGCCCCAGCGCGCGCCGAGCTTGTCGCTCATCGCGCGCACGATCAGGTCCAGCGAGCTGCCGGGGCCCGTCGGCACGACGATCCTGACGGGCCGCGAGGGCCAGGCCGTCTGGGCGGACAAGGGGGCGGCCAGCACGGCGGCGCCAAGGCCGACGATCGCGATCACGGAGCGACGAAGCATGGGTTCGGGTCTCGAAGAGCGGTTGACGGTCATCCTAGCCGCTGAGGCCTTGTGCGACGATGCGGGCTTGTCCCGTCATGCCGGACCCGCACCCGGCCCTGCCCCATGTGGATCGTCCGTCTGCTTGCCGTGCTCGTGCTGCTGGTCGTGCTCGCGACGGCCTACTTCTGGCTGGCGCTGACGTGGAGCTACTCGAGCGGCGAGCGCGCCGGCTGGGTGCAGAAGTTCTCGCACAAGGGCTGGGTCTGCAAGACCTGGGAGGGCGAGCTGGCGCTGGTGTCGCTGCCGGGCAGCTCGGTCGAGAAGTTCTACTTCACGGTGCACGACGACGCGGTGGCCAAGGCCGTCAGTGCGGCCACCGGCAAGCGCGTGACCCTGCACTACGAAGAGAAGGTCGGCCTGCCCACCAGCTGCTTCGGCGAGACGCGCCACTTCGTGACCGGCGTGACGATCACGTCCGAGATCCCGCTCGGCCCGGGCGTGGTGGTGCCTACGGCGCCCGCGGCATCCGCTGCCCCGGCCTCGGCCGCGTCGCAGTAGCGACGCTCAGGGGTACAAACCCCGCTCCTCGCGCGCCATCAGGATGCGCTCGCAGGCCACCGCAAAAGTGGCGGTGCGCAGCGTGATCTTGTGGCGGTCGGCGGTGTCCCAGATCTTTTTCAGCGCGTCGACCATGATCTTGTCCAGGCGCACGTTGATCTCGTCCTCGCTCCAGAAGAACGAGCTGAAGTCCTGCACCCACTCGAAGTAGGACACGGTCACGCCGCCGGCGTTGCAGATCACGTCCGGCACGACGAGCACGCCGCGGTCGGCCAGGATGTCGTCGGCCGCCGGGTTGGTGGGGCCGTTGGCGCCCTCGAGCACCAGCTTGGCCTTGATGCGCTTGGCGCGGTCGGCCGTGATCTGGCCCTCGAGCGCCGCGGGGATCAGGATGTCGCAGCTGACGTCCCAGAACGCCTCGTCGTCCATCGGCTCGGCGCCCTTGAAGCCGCCCACGCCGCCGGTGGCCTTCACGTGCGGCATCAGCTCCGAGAGATCGAAGCCGTTGGCGTTGAAGATGCTGCCGGTATGGTCCTGCGCCGCGACCACCTTGCCGCCCGCCTGGCCGAACAGTTCGGCCGCGGAGCCGCCCACGTTGCCCAGGCCCTGCACCGCGACCTTGGCGCCGTCGAGCTTCAGGCCGAGACGCCGGGCCGCCTCGCGGCCGGTGACGAACACGCCGCGGCCGGTGGCCTTGACACGGCCCAGCGAGCCGCCGAGATGGATCGGCTTGCCGGTGACCACGCCGGTGGCCGTGGCGCCGACGTTCATCGAGTACGTGTCCATCATCCACGCCATGATCTGGGCGTTGGTGTTGACGTCCGGCGCGGGGATGTCCTGCTGCGGGCCGATGATGATGCCGATCTCGCTGGTGTAGCGGCGCGTCATCTTCTCCAGCTCCTTCTGCGAGAGCTTCTTCGGGTCGACGCGGATGCCGCCCTTGGCGCCGCCGTAGGGCAGCGCCACCGCGGCGTTCTTGATCGTCATCCAGGCCGCCAGCGCCATCACCTCTTCCAGCGTCACGTCCGGGTGGTAGCGCACGCCGCCCTTGCCGGGGCCACGCGTCAGGCTGTGCTGCGAGCGGAATCCCTCGAAGTGCCCGATCGTGCCGTCGTCCATCTCGATCGGGATGTCGACGATCAGCGTGCGCTTCGGGCGCTTGAGCGTCTCGGCCCAGCGCGACAGCTTGCCCAGGTAGGGCACGACGCGGTCGACCTGCATCAGGTAGACGTTCCAGGGGCTGTCGGGATGGTTGCTGACGTAGCTCAGGGCCATGGCGAGGGTCTCCAGGGTGTGGGTCTGGGCAGGCGCCGCCTCGTGAGCCGCGCGCGCCGGTTTTGTGTGGGCCGCACTGTAGGCGCACGCATGCGCCCTGTGGCGCCGCTTTCATGCCGGCTTTGCATGGCGCACCGCGGCACGGCTCATGGCGACCCCTAAACTGCGCGCATGGGACAGATCCGGCTCGCATTCGTCGGCGGCGGCAACATGGCCGGCGCCATCTTCGGCGGCCTGATCGCGCAGGGCGGGTCAGCGGCGGCAATCACCGTGGTCGAGCCCTGGGACGAGCAGCGCGCGCGCCTGGCCGCCGCGCACCCTGGCCTGCGCCTGCTGGCGCAGGCCGACACGACCCTGCGCGAAGCGCAGATGGTGGTGTGGGCCGTCAAGCCGCAGAGCTTTGCCGAGGCCGCGGCGGCGGCCGGAGCGCACGTGTCGGGTGCGCTGCAGCTGTCGGTGATGGCCGGCATCCGCAGCGACGCCATCGCGCGCGCGGCGGGCATCGAGCGCGTGGTGCGCGCGATGCCCAACACGCCGGCGCTGATCGGCCGCGGCATC
>JALHQP010000169.1 GCA_022841885.1 Aquincola sp.
AGCGCGGGCGACGCCGCCGCGGCCGACACCGCGCGCGAGCTGGCCGCGGTGCGTGCGCTGGCCGACCGCTACCGCCGCTCGGACCCGGGCTTCGCGAGCGACCTGTACGCCGCCGCAGCGCGCTACGAAAGCTCGTTCGACCTCAAGGCCTGAGCGAGCGGCGCCACCATCAGGTGGTAGCTGCCGCGCAGGCCCTGCCTGACGAACCCACAGCGCTCATAGAGCGTGATCGCCGGGTTCTCGGGGTGCACGGTCAGCGCGACTTGCTGCACGCCCTGCCTGCGCGCAGCTTGCAGCGCCGCGCGCATCAGCGGGCCGCCGAGCCCGCGGTGCTGGAATGCGGGCTCGAGCGCGATGCCGAGCTGCGGTGTGCGCTCGTCCACCGATGCGAGGCCCACACCCGTGGGCAACTGGCGCATCCAGCAGGCGCCGATCGGTTCGGCCTGGCCATCGAGTTCGGCGACCACGCCGATGTCACCCGCACGACCCCAGTCCTCGGCGTAGATGCGGACCCCCGGCTGTTGCAGCACCTCGATCGGTCGCAACGGCGCGGGCGGCGGGTCCCACAGCGCCACATGGAGCCAGTGCCACAGGCGCCGTTGGTCGGCCGGCACGAGGGGCCGGGTGCGCAACGCAGGGCGAGCGTCGGCATGCGTCAAGCGACGCCCCCTTCCACCGCTGCCCCTGCCGCGCGCCAGCGCAACATGCCGCCGCCCAGGTTGGCCACGTCGGCGAAGCCGGCCTTGGACAGCATCTGCGCGGCCTGCGCCGAGCGGGTGCCCGAGCGGCAGACGGTGACCACCGGCCGCGCGCGGTCGAGCTCGGCCAGGCGCTGCGGCAGCTCGCCCAGCGGGATCAGGCGCGCGCCGCGCAGGTGGCCGAGCGCGCCGTTGAACTCGGCCGGCTCGCGCACGTCGACCACCTGCACCTCGGGGCCGCACTCCTCGAGCGCGGCGGGCTGGATCTCCCACAGGCCAGCAAAGGTCCAGACCAGCGGCGCCCAGGTCGGCTCCTTGGGCAGCGGCGCCTGGTCCAGCGGCTCGCCGCAGCGCACGTTGGCCGGCACCGCGACGTCGATCAGCTTCGGGTGCGGCAGGCCGAGGTGGTTCATGTAGCCCGCGAAGTCGGCCTCGTTGCTGCTGCCGCCGAAACGCGGGTTGAAGCGCCGCTCCTCCTCGACGCTGGTGACCGTGAGGCCGCGGTAGTCGTGCGCCGGATAGAGCAGGCATTGCGGCGGCAACGACAGGATCTGCTGGTGCACCGAGCGGTAGAGCCTGGCCGGGCTGCCCTGCTGGAAGTCGGTGCGGCCGCAGCCGCGGATCAGCAACGCGTCGCCGGTGAAGGCGCGGCTCTCATCGTCGAGCACGTAGGTCAGGCAGCCGTCGGTGTGGCCTGGCGTGGCCCGCACCTGCAGGTGGCGGGCACCGAAGTCGACCTGGTCGCCGGGCTGCAGCACGCGGTCGGCGCCGGTCGCGCCACCGGCCGCGGACACCAGGATGCGGCTGCCGCTGCGCGCGCGGTGCAGCCAGGCGCCGGTGACATGGTCGGCATGCACGTGGGTCTCGAGCGTCGCGATCAAGGTCAGGCCGAGCTCGCGCAGCAGCGCGGCGTCGCGCCGCACATGCTCGAACACCGGGTCGATCAGCAGCGCCTGCCCGCTCGCGGTGTCGCCGAGCAGGTAGGTGTAGGTGGACGAGGTCGAGTCGAAGAGCTGGCGGAAGACGAGCATCGGGCAGGAGCACTCCGGTCCGTGATCGTAGCTTTGTCCGCCAATCCGCCAATCCGTCAGGCGGCGGGCAGGCTGCGCAGGCGCTGCCAGACGTCGGCGGCGGCCGGCGCGCTGCGGCGCGCCCAGTCGTCGAAGGTCGAGCGGGCCGCGGCGCCGTAGCGGCGGTAGATCCACCAGCCGGCCAGCGCGACCAGCGCAATCAGCGCCAGCGTGCGCGCGCCCTTGGCCAGCGCCACGACGGTGGCGATGCCCATGCCCAGCGCCACCCACTTGACCCACCAGTAGCCGCTGTAGGTCATGGCGTTGATGACAGCGCACAGGCCGACGACGAACAGCGCTTTGAACGGCATCACGAGGGCTTGGCTCAGGTCGCGCAACGGGTTCATTACGGGCTCCGGGTCGGTGGATCGGGTGCACGCATGGTGCACTGGCGCCGCGGGCCCGTCGTGCGCCTTGCGACGGACCGACGCCGGACGGCGCGAACCGTCGCCAGGACGGATCCAATGGCAGGCCATTTGCTATAAGCCTTGCCATGCTCAGCGTGAACAAGCTCCTGCCCGGCGGGCGCGGCCTCGCCGCCGCCCTGATCAAGCGTGCCGCCAGCGTCGAACTCGACTGGGACCTGCGCCAGAAGAGCCGGTTCGAGGCCACCGACTCTGCCGGGCGGCACCTGGGCGTGTTTCTGCCGCGGGGCAGCGTGCTGCGCGGCGGCGACGTGCTGGTGGCCGAGGACGGCTCGCTGGTGCGCGTGCGGGCTGCGCCGCAGGCGGTGCTGCGCATCACCGCCTGCCCCGCGCACGGCACGCCGGTGGACCTGCCGCGCGCCGCCTACCACCTGGGCAACCGGCATGTCGCGCTGGAGGTCAAGGCCGACCACCTGCAGCTCGAGCCCGACCCGGTGCTGGCCGACATGCTGCGTTCGATGCACCTGATCGTGCACGAGGTGTCGGCGCCGTTCGAGCCCGAGGGCGGTGCCTATGCCGCCGGCGGGCATGGCGCGCACGGCCATGATGGCCACGACCATGGCGGGCACGATCACGGCCACGACCATGACCACCACGGTCATCACCACGGATGACCCCCACCCCCGCCACCCTGCTCGGCCTGATGTGGCTGGCCTCGCCGGCGCTGCCGGTGGGCGGTTTCAGCTACTCCGAGGGCCTGGAGTCGGCAGTCGACGCCGGCATCGTGCATGACGGCGCCAGCGCGGCCGACTGGCTGGCCGACCAACTGCAGCTCGGGCTCGCACGCGCCGACCTGCCGCTGCTGGCCGCGACGCACGCAGCGTGGACCGACCATGACGCCGCGCGCGTGGCCGAACTGAACACCTGGATGCTCGCGACACGCGAGAGCGCCGAGCTGCGCGCGCAATGCGAGCAGATGGGCCGCTCGACGCTCGAGTGGTTGCGCCAGCGCAGCGACGATTCGCGCGTGGCCACGCTGGCCGCGCTCGAACCCGCGCCCGCCTGGCCCATCGCCTTCGCGCTCGCGACGGTGCAGACCGGCGCTGCGGCCCGCGACGCGCTGCTCGCCTTCGGCTTCTCCTGGGCCGAGAACCAGGTGCAGGCCGCGCTGAAGGCGGTGCCGCTCGGCCAGAGCGCGGGCCAGCGCATCCTCGCGCGCCTGGCGCAGGACCTGCCTGCCGCGGTGGACGCCGCGCTGGCCCTCGGCGACGACGCGCGCCAGGCCTTCACGCCGATGCTGGCCATCCGCTCGGCGCAACACGAAACCCAGTACTCGCGGCTTTTCCGCTCCTGACCATGAACCCTGCCCTGCACACGATCGCCCACCGCACCAAGAAGCTGCCTCCGCTGCGCGTCGGCGTCGGCGGCCCCGTCGGCTCGGGCAAGACCACCCTGGTCGAGAAACTGTGCAAGACGATGCGCGCGCGCTGGGACCTGGTGGTCGTCACCAACGACATCTACACCAAGGAGGACCAGCGCCTGCTTACCGTGGCCGGTGCACTCGAGCCCGAACGCATCGTCGGCGTCGAGACCGGCGGCTGCCCGCACACCGCGATCCGCGAGGATGCGAGCATCAACCTCGAGGCGGTGGACCGCATGCTCGAGAAGTACCCCGACGCCGACATCGTGTTCATCGAGAGCGGTGGCGACAACCTCGCCGCCACCTTCAGCCCCGAGTTGAGCGACCTGACGATCTACGTGATCGACGTCGCCGGCGGCGAGAAGATCCCGCGCAAGGGCGGCCCGGGCATCACCAAGAGCGACCTGCTGGTGATCAACAAGACCGACCTCGCACCCCACGTCGGCGCCGACCTCGCGGTGATGGAAGCCGACACGCAGCGCATGCGGCCGGCCCATGCCAGCACGCGGCCCTATGTGATGACCAACCTGCACCTGGGCCACGGCCTGGACGCGGTGGTGCACTTCATCGAGCAGCGCGGCCTGTTGACCGCCTAGGGCCGTACCGAGGACGCGGCGCGCAAGCGGCGCGGTATCCTGAGGCCCATGTACGCCCAGTACTTCGGCCTCAAGCAGGAACCGTTCTCGATCGCGCCGGACCCGCGCTACCTCTTCATGAGCGAGCGCCACCGCGAGGCGCTGGCGCACCTGTTGTACGGGGTCAAGGGCGGTGGCGGCGGCTTCGTGCTGCTGACGGGCGAGATCGGAGCCGGCAAGACGACGGTGTGCCGCTGCCTGCTCGAGCAGATCCCCAAGCGCTGCAACGTCGCCTACATCTTCAATCCCAAGCTCACCGCGCTCGAGCTGCTGAAGACGGTGTGCGACGAGTTCCACGTGCCGGTGCATCACGAGGGCGTCGGCACGCCGACGGTCAAGGACTACCTCGACCCGCTGAACCACTTCCTGCTCAAGACGCACGCGGTCGGGCAGAACAACGTGCTGATCATCGACGAGGCGCAGAACCTGTCGACCGGCACGCTCGAGCAGCTGCGCCTGCTGACCAACCTCGAGACCAATGAGCGCAAGCTGCTGCAGATCGTCCTGATCGGACAGCCCGAGCTGCGCACGATGCTGCAGCGGCCCGAGCTCGAGCAGGTGGCGCAGCGCGTGATCGCGCGCTACCACCTTGGCGCGCTGACCGAGCCCGAGACCGCGAAGTACCTGCGCCACCGCCTCACCGTCGCCGGGCTGACCACCGCCTTCCCGTTCCGCAAGGCCGCGGTGCAACGCATCCACCAGCGCTCGCGCGGCGTGCCGCGGCGCATCAACCTGCTCGCCGACCGCGCGCTGCTCGGTGCCTATGCCGAGGGTGCGGCCGGGGTCGACCAGCGCATCGTCGACAAGGCCGCAGCCGAAGTCTTCGGCAGCGAGGAGCGGGCGACGGCGCTGCGCCGCATCGGCTCCTGGGCGCTGGCGATGTTGGCCGGCGGCGCGGTCACCGCGGCGGCCGTGCTGCTGTGGCCGCGCGAGACCCCGCCTGCGGCCACCACGACCGCAAGCACCATCGTGCCGCCGGCT
>JALHQP010000170.1 GCA_022841885.1 Aquincola sp.
TAGACGAAGTAGCCCTGGGCGTGCAGCGGCGTGTTCTCGCCGATGATCTTGACCGTGTTCTTGGTGGCACCCACGGTGCCGTCGGCGCCCAGGCCGTAGAACACGGCGCGCGTGACGCCAGCGGATTCGGTCTCGAAGGCCGGGTCCCATTTCAGCGACAGCCGGGTCACGTCGTCGACGATGCCCACCGTGAAGTGGCGCTTGGGTTTCGCCTCGAGCAGTTCGTCGAGCACCGCCTTGGCCATCGCGGGCGTGAACTCCTTGGACGACAGGCCGTAGCGCCCGCCGGTGACGCGCGGCATGGGCAGGTCGGAGCGGGTCTGCGACCAGCCTTCGACCAGCGCCGTGACCACGTCCTGGTACAGGGGTTCGCCGATGGCGCCCGGCTCCTTGGTGCGGTCGAGCACGGCAATGGACTTGACCGTGGGCGGCAGCGACGCGATGAAGGCGTCCACGTCGAAGGGCCGGTACAGGCGCACGGTGACCAGGCCGACCTTCTCGCCATCGGCCACCAGCTTGGACACCGCCTCGCGCGAGGCGCCCACGCCCGAGCCCATCTGCACCAGCACGCGCTCGGCGTCGGGCGCGCCGCTGTAATAGAACAGGCTGTAGCGGCGGCCGGTGAGCGCGCGGAAGCGCTCCATCGCCTGGGTCACGATGCCCGGCACGGCGGTGTAGAAGCCGTTGCAGGCCTCGCGTGCCTGGAAGAAGACGTCGGGGTTCTGCGCCGTGCCGCGGATCGCCGGGCGGTCGGGGTTGAGGGCCCGGCTGCGGTGCGCCTGGACCAGGTTCTCGTCGATCAGCGAGCGCACCTCGTCGTCGAACAGCAGTTCGATCTTGTTGACCTCGTGGCTGGTGCGAAAGCCGTCGAAGAAGTGCAGGAAGGGCACGCGTGACTCGAGCGTCGCCATGTGGGCGATCATGGCCATGTCCTGGGCCTCCTGCACGCTGGACGAGGCCAGCAGCGCAAAGCCGGTGCTGCGCGCGGCCATCACGTCGCTGTGGTCACCGAAGATCGACAGTGCGTGCGTGGCCAGCGTGCGCGCGGCGATGTGGAAGACCGCCGGCGTCAGCTCGCCAGCGATCTTGAACATGTTGGGCAGCTTGAGCAGCAGGCCCTGCGACGCGGTGAAGGTGGTCGTCAGCGCACCGGCCTGCAGCGCGCCGTGCACGGCGCCGGCGGCGCCGGCCTCGCTCTGCATCTCGATGACCTGCGGCACCATGCCCCAGATGTTCTTCTGGCCCGCCGCCGACCAGGCGTCGGCCAGTTCGCCCATGGTCGATGATGGCGTGATCGGATAGATGGCGATCACCTCGCTGACGAGGTGGGCGATGCGGGCTGCGGCTTCGTTGCCGTCCAGCACATGCGAGCGTTCGGTCATGATGGGCTTGGCGTTGGCCGGCGGGGTGCCGGTGCAGAGGGGGCTCGGGGCTTTGGCGGATGCGGCTACAGGATGCCGGCCTTGCCCGCTTCCCAGCGGCGGAACTCGGTGCTCAGCAGCGCGACATGCTCGCGCTCCTCGGCTGCCAGTTCCTTGTACAACTCGCTCTCGACCGAGCCGGCGGGTGCCTTCTCGCCCTCGCCGGTGAAGAAGTCGACCGCGCGCTGCTCGAACGCGATGGCGATCCGGAACAGGTTGGCCGGGTCCTCGGGCTTGCGGTCGACGCCGGAAAAGATCGCGGCGCGGTCGAGCTGAAAGTCAGCCGCCGCCGTCGGCAGCGTGGCGTGGTAGCGCTTGGACAAGATGTCCATGTGCTCCTTTTCCATCGCCGCGAAGCGCGCGAACAGGTCGCGCAACGTCGGATCCTGGGCGTCGCGCGAGGCGCGCTCGTAGAAGGCGTGGCCACCGAGCTCGATCTCGAAGGCCTTGCGCACCGCTTCCATCGCCCGGTCATCGGCGATCGCACCGCGGTCCAGCAGTTCGAGCCGGCCTTTGCAGTGCGGGCACATGCCATAGGGGAAGGCGAAGCCTTCGCTGACCTTGTGGCAGTCGGCGCAGCGCCAGCGCAGTTCGACACCGGCGCAGCAGATGTAGGCCTCTTCGTCCTCGAGCGGGCGTTGGCAACGGGGGCAAATGCTCATGACAGGGACTCCTCGCTGGCGGCGGGGGTTGCAGGACTGGCGATCGGCGTCGGCGGCACAAAGGCGTCGGCGTCGGCCTGGGTGACGGGCCAGTGGCTCTTGCCGCCGGCCAGCCAGGCGCCGATGGCACGCGCGGCGCGGCGGCCGGCGCCCATGGCCAGGATCACGGTGGCGCCACCGGTGACGATGTCGCCGCCGGCAAACACGCCCGGCACGCTGGTGGCCTGAGTACCAGCGTCGGCGACGATGTATCCCCACTTGTTCAGGTCCAGGCCCGGCGTGGACTTGGTGACGATGGGGTTGGCCTTGGTGCCCAGCGCGTAGATCACGGTGTCGCATTCGAGTTCGAGGAACTCGTCCTGCGGGATCGGCTGGCGGCGGCCCTTGGCGTCGGGTTCACCGAGCACCATCTTCTGGACCTTCATGCCGCGCACGTTGCCATCGGCTTCGTTCAGGATCTCGACCGGGCCGTGAAGGAAGAAGAACTCGATGCCTTCCTCCTTGGCGTGGCGCAACTCTTCGATGCGCGCCGGGGCCTCGGCCTCGGAACGGCGGTAGACGCAGCGCACGGTGGGTGTGCCCAGGCGCTTGGCCACGCGCAGGCAGTCCATCGCCGTGTTGCCCGCGCCGATCACGACCACGCTCTTGCCCAGCGTGATCGGCGTGTCCTGGTAGGGGAACTTGTCGCCACCCATCAGGTTGACGCGGGTCAGGAACTCGTTGGCCGAGTAGACCTGGCCGGCGAATTCGCCCGGAATGCCCAGGAAAGCCGGCGCGCCGGCTCCGGCGCCGACGAAGACCGCGTCGTAGCCCATGGTCTCCATCAACTGCAGCACCGAGAAGGTCTTGCCGATGACCTTGTTGGTCTCGAAGTGGATGCCCATCGCCTTGAGGTGGTCAACCTCGCGCGCAATGATTTCGCGCGGCAGGCGGAACGACGGGATGCCGTACTGCAGCACGCCGCCCACCACGTGCAGCGCCTCGTAGACGGTGACGTCGCAGCCGAAACGCTTGAGGTCGGCCGCCACCGCCAGGCCCGAGGGGCCCGAACCGACGATGGCCACGCGGCCCAGCTGGCGCTCGAAGCGCGGCGCGTCCACCTTGCCCGGGCGTGCGCTGTCGCCGACAAAGCGCTCCAGCCGGCCGATGGCCACGGCCTCGAGCTTGCGGCCGACCACGCACTGCGCCTCGCACTGCGACTCCTGCGGACAGACGCGGCCGCAGACCGAGGGAAACAGGTTGGTCTGGTTGATGACCGCCAGCGCGCCGTCGATGTCGCGCACCAGCAGGTGGCGGATGAAGCCCGGGATGTCGATCGACACCGGGCAGCCCTGGATGCAGGCCGGCTTGCTGCACATGATGCAGCGCTCGGCTTCGGCCAGCGCGTCGGCCATCGTGTAGCCGAGGTTCACTTCCTTGAAGTTGCGCGAGCGCTCGAGGGGGTCGCGCTCGGGCATCTTGGTGGCGTGAGGCGCCAGGTCCTTGTACTTCTTGTAGTTGGTCTTGCCTTGCTCGAAGAGCAGCTTCTCGACGTTGCAGACGTGGGCATAGTCGGTGTTGGCCGCCTCTTCCTCGCCCTTGAAGCGCTTCTGGCGCAACAGCAGTTCCTTGAAGTCGACCTGATGGCCGTCGAAGTCGGGGCCGTCGACGCAGGCGAACTTGATCTCGGGGCCGACGGTGACGCGGCACGAGCCGCACATGCCGGTACCGTCGACCATGATCGCGTTCAGCGAGACCATGGTCTTGATGCCCGAGGGCCGTGTCGTCTCGACGCAGGCGTTCATCATCGGCAGCGGCCCGATCGCGACCACCAGGTCGGGCGGGTCGGCCTGCAGCACTTCGTGCAGCGCCGAGGTGACGAAGCCGGGCTTGCCGTAGCTGCCGTCGTCGGTGCAGACGATCAGGTTGTCGCAGTAGCTCGAGAACTGTTGTTCCCAGAACACCAGGTCCTTGTTGCGGAAGCCGATGATGCCGGTGACGCGGTTGCCCGCCTCCTTGAAGGCGCGCAGCTGCGGGTACACCGGCGCCACGCCCAGGCCGCCGCCGACCAGCACGACGTGCCCGACCTTGGCGACGTGCTGGGGCATGCCCAGCGGGCCGACGAAATCGATGATGTGATCGCCGGCCTTGTAGCCGTCTCGCATCTCGCGGGTGGTCTTGCCCAGCGCCTGGATCACCATCGTGATCGTGCCCTTGTCGCGGTCGAAGTCGGCCACTGTGAGCGGGATGCGCTCGCCGCCCTCGTGCAGCCGCAGCATCACGAAGTGCCCTGGCTCGGCCGCCCGGGCCACGTCGGGCGCCAGCACTTCCCACAGGAAGGTGGTGTCCGAAAACGATTCACGGCGAAGGATGGGATACATGTCGGGTCGTCCGTCCGTCAGTTCGTCGATTGGAGCCGCGCCAGGCGCGGCGATGCAGCGGACCGCGAATCCGGGCCATGGCCTGGATTCAGGTGCCTCATTTGTACTTTGCGAATCTCGCTCTCATCATGTGCAATCCTGAACTCGATTCGCATGCCTGCCTTTAGCTTAGGTCAAGGAGATCATTCGGACGCCAACCGCACCGCGGCCGTGTCGGCGTTCCTCAACGGGCCGGCGGCAGCGGCAGATCGCGCAGCGCCTCGGCCAGTTCGGTCGTTTGCCAGATGGCGATGCGGTGGCGCGCGGCAAAGGGCCGGGCGTTGTCGCTCAGTTCACCCAGCGTGATGAGCAGCGCATCGGGTGCGTCGCTGGTTTCGCGGGCGGTCTGCAGCGCGCGCAGGACTTCCAGCCCGGTACGCGCGCTCTTCCAGCGACGTGCACTGACCAGCATGCGCCGGCCTTGCCGTTCGAGCTCGAAGTCGACCGCGTCGCCCTTGCCACGCTGCACGTGGTATCCGTCGCGCACGAAGGCCGACTCGAGCAGCGTGGCGAACGAGGGCCACGCCATGCCGGCCACGGCCTGCTGCGTCTGTGCCACGCGCGCGGCGCTGGGGCGTTTCCACTGCAGGCGGGCTGCCATGGCACTGATGACGAGGAACGGAAAGCCCGACAGCGCACCGACCACGCGG
>JALHQP010000171.1 GCA_022841885.1 Aquincola sp.
AGCACGGCCTGCACCGACACCGGCCACAGCGCCGGCTGCTGCAGCTGCAGCGCGCTGCCGCCGAGCCAGGCCAGGGCCGCCAGCACCACGGCGGCCGCGCGGCCCTGATGGCTGCCGGGGCCATCACGCCGCGCCGCCTCTCCCGTCATGCGGCCAGTGTAGGATCGTCCGCCTCTGCTCACGACCCCTGCTGCACTGCCATGAGCCGCCCTGCCGAACGCCTGCAAGCCCTGGGTATCACGCTGCCGCCGGTGGCCACGCCCGCCGCCGCCTATGTGCCTTTCGTGCGCAGCGGCAACCTCGTGTTCCTGTCGGGCCACATCGCGAAGAAGGACGGCAAGCCCTGGGTCGGCCAGCTCGGCCTGACGATGGGCACCGAGGACGGCCAGGCCGCCGCGCGCGCCATCGCGATCGATCTGCTGGGCACGCTGGCGGCCGCGCTCGGCGGCGACCTCGGCAAGGTGCGGCGCATCGTCAAGGTGATGAGCCTGGTGAACAGCACGCCGACCTTCACCGAACAGCACCTGGTCACCAACGGCTGCTCGAACCTGCTGGCCGAGGTGTTCGGCCCCGAGGTCGGCGCGCATGCGCGCAGCGCCTTCGGCGTGGCCCAGGTGCCGCTGGGCGCCTGCGTCGAGATCGAGCTGATCGCCGAAGTGGCATGACGCAGGCCGTGTGGGGTTCATCGGCAGGCGCCGGGCTGTCCCGCCGCGCGATCCTGGTCGCCATCGCCGCGGTCAGCTTCGGTGCCGTGGTGCTCGCGCTGATCTCGCAGCATGCCTTCGACATGCAGCCCTGCCCCTGGTGTGCGCTGCAGCGCCTGATCTTCGTCGGCATCGGCCTGACCGCCCTGCTGGGCCTGGTGTGGGACGGCACGCTGCTGGCGCGCCGCGCGGTGCCGTTGCTGCTGCTGCTGCTGTGCGGCTGCGGCATTGCGTCGGCGCTGTGGCAGCACTTCGTGGCCGCGGCCAGCGCCTCGTGCAACCTGACGCTGGCCGACCGCGTGCTGTCCGCCAGCCAGCTCGACCAGCTGCTGCCCGAGGTGTTCCAGCCGCGCGCCACCTGCGCCGACGCGGCGGTGGACCTGATCGGCGTGCCCTACGAGTTCTGGAGCCTGGCGCTGTTCGCGCTGATCGAAGCCGCGGCGCTGTGGCTGTTCATCCGCGCGCGGCGGATCGCCGACTGAGCCGCGCTCGGCGCGCCGGCGCGTCCGGCGGCCCTTTCAGTTCGACCACATTGCCCTCGGGGTCCGTGAGGTAGATCGACGGCCCCTGGCCGTCGGCGCCGTAGCGTGGCTCCACCGCGCCGGCAGCGATGCCGAACCTGCCGAGCTGGGCGCGGATCGCCGCCTCGTCGAAGGGCTCGACGCGCAGGCAGAAGTGGTCCAGGTTGCGGCCCTCGGCGCCCGGCGCCGCACCGCCCGCGCAGCCGAGCTTGCCGGACACCGGCACCAGGTCGATCAGCGACGCGCCGGCGCGCAGTTGCACCAGACCGATGTCCTCGCGCCGGCGCTCGACCGTGCAGCCGAGTGCGTCGACGTAGAAACGCAGCATCGGATCGAGGTCGGTGATGCGCAGCACCAGATGGTCCAGGCCGCGCAGCGGGATCATGCGCGCCCCAGCGCCGCCCTGGCTTCGGCGACCTCGTAGCTGGTGATCTCGTAAGGGTTGCCGTCCGGGTCGGCGAAGTACAGCGACACCGAGGCCTGGTGGTCCTGGAAACTCGTGCCGCCGGGCAACTCGCGCTGCAGGTGCGCCTGCCACTCGCCCAGGGCCGCACCGGACACGCGCAAGGCGATCGTCGAGCGGCAGGGTTTCGCCGGCCGTTCGAACAGCGCGATGTGGATCGACCCCGACGCGTTCTGCAGGGTCAGCGGCCCACCGTCGGCGGCCCAGAACGCGAGCTCGGGCGTGCGCGACAGGCCGAGCACGCGCGCGTACCAGCGCTCGGCCGCGGCGCGGTCCTGCACGAAGACGTGCACATGGTCGAAAGCGTCGAGAGGTGGTGACATGGCCCCGCCAGTCTAGAGCGAGCCTGACCAACCTTGCTGGTTGTGGCGATTCATCCGCACCACGCGCTGCCGCAGTTCCTGCTTGTGCAGACGCTCCGCGCGCCGCAGCACGTCCGCCTTGCGACACGCCAGCGGCCGCAGGTCCACGTTCCAGTCGCTGAGGAAGCGCACGCGCTTGAGTAGGCCGCCGGCGAGCCAGTTCGGCGGCGGGTCCGCGCGCTCGCGGTCCGGGCGGCGGAACTCGAAACACAGCCACGACGCGGTGCTGCCGGACCCGAGCCACATCTGCCCAACGTCCGGCCAGGGAATGAACGGCGCCTTCTTCTTGCGCCGGTCGGTCACGCCACGCGCGTCGAGCGTGACCACCGGGCCCTTGTGCGTCCAGGCATGCCACAGCGGGCCGACAAACGTCAGCAGCAGCGGGCCGAAGACCAGCAGCCCCCCCACCCCCGCAATCGCGATCACGACATGGCCGCTCACCAGGCCGATCACCGCCCAGTAGATGATCGCGCCCGCGAAGTAGGCCCACAGCGCTGTCATCCACAGGGTCTGGAACCACGAGTAGTGCAGCTCGAGCGGCGCGTCGAAGGCAGGCTTGCCTTGGGCTGGCGGTGCCTGTGAACTCATCCGCGCTGGATCCGGTGTCCGCGACAGGGCATGCGTCTTTCGCGGGTGCGAGGGTCAGGCATCGCCGGTGCCGGGGTGGCGGCGCCGCACTGCTGCGATGGACCCCACAACAAGTTCCTCCAGCACGTTCGCATCGAGGTCGGCAAGGCGCTTGAAGTAGAGGCAGGACTTGCCCATCTTGTGCTTCCCCAACCTGGCCAGCAGTTCACCCTGCGCAGGATCATCGCAGCTGAGGTAGACCACCAGCTCACGGCCGCGGACGGCAAAGCCGGCGAGAGGCGCTTCCCCTGCGTGACCGCTCTCGTACCGATACTGGTACCTGCCAAAGCCCACGATGCTGGGCCCCCACATCGTTGCGGGCTGCTTCGTGACGCGCTTGCACATGGCGACGATGGATTTGCAGTCGGCCAACTGCTCAGGACTCGCTCTGGATGCGAGGTACTCCTCAACGCTGACACCCGTCGGTCGGGTCTTGGTCTGGGCCATTGGTGAATCCTTCGGGCAAGGAAGTCGAGGGGCGAACTGCGACGCTTCACGTTGGAGGCAAGCGGGCCCTTGGCTTCAGCCGGCGAGGCCGAGGCGCCGGCGCACGGCGAGCCAGCTCTGCTCGGGGGCGGTCACGTCGAACCACTCGGTCTGCATCCCGACCGCGAGGGCACCCCCGATGTTGCCCGGCTGGTCGTCGACGAACAGGCACTGCTCGGCCGGCAGGTCCAGCCGGTCGAGGACGAGATGGTAGATCCGCGGATCGGGCTTGAGGACGTGCTCGACCGACCCGTCCACGAGAGCGTCGAGTCGGCCCAGGAGGCTCATGCGCGCGACCCATGCCTGGCCGTGGAAGGCCTGCATGTCGTTGGTGCACACGGCGACCGCGATGCCAGCGGCGCGTGCCTCGTCGACGAGCGCGGCCGCCTCGGGACGCACCAGTTCGTCCTCATCCGCGCTGAACAGCACGTTCATGAGCCCCTGGAAGGTCGCCTCGCGCCCCGTGAGCTCGGCGAAGCGGTTGGCCTTGCGCTGCCAGTAGTCGCGCTCGGTGATCCCGCCGGCCTGCATGAGCCGCCAGTCGGCGTCGGCAGCGGGGTCGAACGGGCCGCTCCAGTCCAGCGTGCCCGGCGCCAGGCCGACCCGTCGCTCGCCGGCACGCAGCAGTTCGAAGGGGGTGCGCAGCACGGGCCCGCCGAAGTCGAGCACCAACGCGGTCGACGCTGCGTGGTTCACCTTAGGCCGCACCCCGTGGGAAGCGCAATCGAAGCGCTTCCGGCGAGAGGAAGCCGAGGACAGCGGCTATGACAAACAGCGCAAGCACGTCTCCGTAGAGGTGATGAATGTGCTGCAGATTGAGCACAGACTGAACCGCCATGACGGCGCCGTGCACGATGCTCGACCAGATGGTGAAGGAGATCAGGCTAAGGTGGTCATTGGGGCTTCGTGCTGCGACGATCAGGAAGACGCCAAGAGTGGCGTAGATTGCGATGATCATCCCCAGGTACTCGGAGCTTCCACTGTGCCAGGTCCAACCTGATGGCCAAAGCACGGTGAGTGGATAGACACCGAAGATGCAGACTGCACCGACGGCACGCAGCGCGAGCGTGAGGTACTTGACGCGTTCGACTTCGGTCACGACTCAAACACTGCCTTCACGCTCAACGACAAGAATTCTTGCCTCGCCTCGGGGATGTGCCACATGCTCGCATCCGATACCCGCAAAGAAGATGTCTCCAGTTTCCAAGGTGACTACATGCTCTGCTCCCGATTGCCTGTAGTGCATGTCTACGATGCCGTCCAGCACCGCGAAGACCTCCTCGCCGTCGTTGACGTGCCACTTGTACGGCTGATCTGTCCAATGGAGCCTGGTTGTCACGCCAGCCATGTTGGCAATAGCTTGTGCACCCCAGGGGCGATCGGCCTTGAACTGCTTGCCGCGAATGACGGTCACAGGCTTTCTCCTGGGAAGGGGTTCATAGAGTTGGCTAGGTTTTTAGCGCTGTCGAGTCGCCGCGAGCCCGAGTCCACCGCGCAGCGAGGGGCCGCACTGAGGGCAGAAGGATCCTGCTGACGATGGTTTGGCAGCACAAGGCTTGACTCTTTTCGAAGTGCACTGCGCGCACGATCCTCTACGGCTCAGGCCGCGAACGAGGCGGAAGGTCATTTGCCTCGTACCCCCTCAGGGGCGTGGCATGACGCCGCCAGAGCATTGGGACCAGTGTGCCAAGAGCGAACCAGCCGATTGCTGCGAACAGCGCAACCACCTCCAGCCACTCAGCGAACGAGTCGCGAAACGATTTGCGCGGGGTGTCCACTGCGCGGCCTAACGTTCGACATGAGTGGCGTGCCCAAAGCAGCGCAGCCGCCAGTTGGTCGG
>JALHQP010000172.1 GCA_022841885.1 Aquincola sp.
CCGAGGCCCAGCCCCAGGCCGTGACCGCGGCGGCCGGGTTGCCCGCCGCGGCGTCGCCGCCGGCCTCGGCGGCCGCAGCGGCCTTCGAGTGGCCGCCATCGACCCGCCTGACCTACACGCTGGCGGGCAACTACCGCGGCGAGGTGCATGGCAATGCACGCGTACAGTGGGTGCGCGCCGGCTCGCGCTACCAGGTGCACCTGGACGTGGCCATCGGCCCCTCGTTTGCGCCGCTGATCTCGCGCCGCATGACCAGCGACGGCGAGCTCGGCGAGGGCGGCCTGCTGCCGCAGCGCTACGACGAGGCCACCAAGCTGCCGTTCCAGTCGCCGCGCCGCGTGACCGTGCAGTTCACTGCGCCGGGCCAGGTGGTCCTGGCCAACGGCAGCCTGCGCGAGGCGCCCGCGGCCGTGCAGGACACGGCGAGCCAGTTCGTGCAGCTGACCTGGATGTTCACGACCCGTCCCGAATTGCTGCGCGTGGGCAACACGATCGAGATGCCGCTGGCCTTGCCGCGGCGCGTGGACCGCTGGCACTACGACGTGGTGGCGCAGGAGCGGCTGTCGACGCCCGTGGGGGAGATCGAAGCCTTCCACTTGAAGCCGCGCCGTGCCGAGCAGCGGCCGCGTGGCGAGCTGAGTGCCGAGGTCTGGTTCGCACCGAGCCTGCAGTACCTGCCGGTGCGCATCCGGATCCAGCAGGATCCGGAGACCTATGTCGACCTGGTGATGGACGCCGCGCCGATGCAGGCGGCGCCGGAGCCGTCGCGCTGAGCGCGCGGCGCGGCCGCGTCAGCGCCCTTCGTCCAACAGGAAGCGGTTGGTGAACGTCTGTGCAGCGTCGGCGCCGCGCACGTTGACGAGCAGCTGGGCCGCACTGACCAGCAGCGGGCGCAACTCGGGCATCGTCTTGACGCGCTCGATCTTTATCGAGATGCTCTCGGCCGCCGGGCCGAGCTGGTCGTTGAGGAAGCGCACCGCTTCGCGGCGGATCGCGTCCACTGACACGACGGCCTTGCGTGCCGGGGCGGCTGCCGCTGGCGCGGCCGCGGCCTCGGGCTTGCGTTCGGGTGCCGCGTCGGCCGCCGTGGCGAGGACTTCGATGAAGCCGTCAGTCAGCAGCGTCGTCAGCGTGGCCTCGGGTTCGGTCAAGATCAGCTTGGCCAGTTCGGCGTCGGTCTTGCGGCCGTCGACCAGGATCAGCGCCTGGCGCAGGCGCGGCAACAGCCGATGGGCGCGGGTGTCGATCTCGGCCTGGCCCTTGGCGGTCTTGCGGTAAACGGTGCGCATCATCCGTCAGGATAGCGTCAGGCTGCACGGCTTCCAACCCGGTTTGCACCGAGTCGTGCGCTTGCGCACGTATAGTGCCTGTCGGGCGCGCGTTGGGTGCGCCCAGCCGTGACATTCACCATGACCTACGAACACATCCTCATCGAGCGTCGCGACGGCACCGACGGCGGCTTGGCCACCCTGCTGGTCACGCTGAACCGGCCCAAGCAACTCAACGCGCTGAACGATCGCCTGATGGATGAACTCGGCCAGGTGCTGATCGCCGCCGACGTCGACCCGGGCATCGGCTGCGTCGTCATCACCGGCAACGAGAAGGCCTTCGCGGCCGGCGCCGACATCGGCGCGATGGCCGACTACAGCTACATGGACGCCTACCTCGGCAACTTCATCTCACGCAACTGGGAGAAGATCCGCAATGTGCGCAAACCCGTGATCGCCGCGGTGGCCGGCTTCGCACTCGGCGGCGGCTGCGAGCTGGCGATGATGTGCGACTTCATCATCGCCGCCGACACGGCGCGGTTCGGCCAGCCCGAGATCAAGATCGGCATCATCCCCGGCGCGGGCGGCACGCAACGCCTGCCGCGCGCGGTGGGCAAGGCCAAGGCGATGGACCTGGTGCTGACCGGCCGCATGATGGGCGCCGAGGAGGCCGAACGGGCCGGGCTGGTCAGCCGCGTGGTCCCGGCCGACAAGCTTCTCGACGAGGCACTGGCCGCCGCGGCGACCATTTGCGGCCTCAGCCTGCCCGCCGTGATGATGGCCAAGAACTGCGTCAACCGCGCTTTCGAGTCCGGCCTGGCCGACGGCGTGGCCTACGAGCGCCAGGTCTTCCACTCGCTGTTCGCGACCGAGGACCAGAAGGAAGGCATGGCTGCGTTCGTCGCCAAACGCAAGCCCACCTTCAAGCACCGTTGAAACGACGACCCCCGGGAAACCCGGATCGGGGTTGGACCGCTAGCACCGCAACTCCCCCTGCCCGCCTGAGGCGAGCTGTCCCCAAGGGGACTTGACCACCGCACGCGACGCGGCAATCACCACGGTGCCACTCGATAACAGCGAGCCAACCACACATTCGCGCGGATCCGGCTCTGCCGGTCCGCAGCCAGGCGCCCCCTCGGCGGGCAGCGAGCGCGAGCGAGCGTGGGGGCTCAGGGCTTGCGGAGCAAGACCACTTTCACCCAGCCGTCGCCGTTGGGCGAGGTGACCTTGGCGAAGCCGTTCTTCTCCTCGCCGAGGTAAAGCACTTCGTCGGTCTTGGACAGGCTCATCAGCACGCCGGCGCTGTCGGCCGGGGCCTTGAGCACCTTGACGCCGGCGATCTTGGCCATCATCACGTCGCCCGCGTTGGCCGCCCCGGCCTTGACGCTGGCCGCGGCGTTGGCCTGCGATGCCGGGCCAGCCTTGGCCTGGATCAGGCTCGGGTTGTTGCGGATCGCGCGGACGATGTTGTTCCAGTTGTCGAGGAAGGACGCGGTGATGACCTTGCCCTCGTTGGTGTTGGTATAGCCGCCCAGCGCTGCGCCGCCGGCGCCGCCGAACAGCGCGCCGCCGATGTTGAAGTCGGTCTGCTTGGCGCTGCCCTCGGCCGCTGCCACCTGAATGCCCGAGCGCGTGTCGGACAGCAGCATGCTGGTCTGCGCTTCCTTGAACTTCAGGCCACCCGCCAGCGCACCGACCACGCGGGCGCCGCCGCCCAGCCCGCCCAGCAGGCCGCCGATCGCGCCGCCGACACCGCCGGCATTGCCCTCGCTGAAGACCACGTTGGGCGTGACGATGAAGTCGGCGGCCACCATCTGGCCCTTGCCGATGTTCTGGTCGGCCTGCATCTGGCCGCCGGCGGCCAAAGCGCGCTCCTGCATCATGTTCTGCATCGCCACGCCGCGCTCGACGACCTGGAAGCAGTTCGACTGCTGCACCATCATGCGGATCAGGCCCGTCGGCGACTGCAGGCCGTAGCGACCGAGCGCGGCGATCACCTGACTCTGCGCTTCGACGACCGCGATCGTGCCCTTGGGCCCATCGCACTTCTCGAGTTGCGGGCTGGCGCCTTGCGAGCCGCTCGGCCCGGCACTGCCCTGGGCGGCCGAGCCTCCTTCGCCGAGGGTCTGGGCCGAGGCGGCGGCGCTGAAGGCCAGCAGGGTCAGGGCAAGGCGGGTGCGCATCGCAGGTTCTCCGACGAGGTGGTTGACTGGTCGATTCTGCGACGGCGCGTGCGCGCTGTCATGCGTGGAATGCGGGATGGCTCTCAGCCCGGGTCGCCGTGCTTGTCGCGTTCCGAGGTGAAGCTGTCGGCGAAGAACTGGTCCTCGGGCAATCCGCAGCGGGTGACGAAGTCGTGCCGCGCCGAGTCGACCATCACCGGGGCGCCGCAGGCATAGACCTGGTGCGCCGCCAGAGCGGGCAGGTCCGCCATCACGGCCTGGTGGACCAGGCCCGTGCGGCCGGTCCAGGCGTCCTCGGGCGCCGGCTCGGACAACACCGGCACATAACGCAGCCAGGGCAGGGCGTTCGCGGCCTCGACGGCCCAGTCGTGCAGATAGAGGTCGGCCTTGCGGCGGCAGCCCCAGTACAGCACGGCCGGCCGCGCGATGCCCTTGGCGCGCATGTGCTCGACGATGGCCTTGATCGGGGCGAAGCCGGTGCCGGAGGCCAGCAGCACGATCGGCGCGTCGCTGTCCTCGCGCAGGAAGAAGCTGCCCAGGGGCCCTTCGACGCGAAGGATGTCCTTCTCCTTCATCGCGCCGAACACATGGTCGGTGAACTTGCCGCCGGGCATGTGGCGCAGGTGCAGCTCGACCATTGGCGGCTCGCCCAGGTTCTCGGGGGCATTGGCCATCGAGTAGCTACGCCGCGCGCCGTCGCGCAGGATGAACTCCACGTACTGTCCAGCGCGGTACTTCAGCGCCACCGTGGCGGGCAGCTGCAGCTTCACCAGCATCACGTCGGGGGCGGGGCGCGCCAGGCTCGCCACGCGGGCCGGCATCTTCAGCACCGGGTACTCGCCGGCACCGGCCACCGTGCGGGCCTGGATCACGCAGTCGGTCTGCGGCGTGGCGCAGCAGGGCAGGATCCAGCCCGCGTCCTCCTCCTCGCGCGGGAGCGTACGCAGCTGGTGGGCGCCGTGGATCACCCGGCCTTCGATCAGCCGGCTCTTGCACGAGCCGCAGGCGCCGTCGCGGCAGCCGTAGGGCATGCCGACGCCGGCGCGGATGGCGGCGGCCAGGATGGGCTCGTCGCGCGCCACGTCGAACGAAGCTCCGGCGGGCTGGACGGTCACTTTGAAGCTCATGACGCAGGGGTCTCTACACTGGGGCAGACCGGATTGTCCCCCGAGCTTCGATGCCCCTTCCGACCGCCTCCCAGCGCCGGCCGACCCTGCTGATCGTCGGCTGTGGCGACGTGGGCTTGCGCGTGCTGCGGCAGTTGCAAGGGCGGCTGCGCGTGCTGGCACTGAGTTCGAGCGCCGGGCGGCGGGCGGCGCTGCGTGCGGCCGGCGCGGTGCCGCTGATCGGCGACCTTGACGACGCGGTGACGCTGGCGCGTCTGGCCGGCCTGGCCGATTGGGTGCTGCACCTGGCCCCGCCACCCGGCGATGGCGAGCGCGACCCGCGCACCGCCGCGTTGCTGCGCGCCCTGGCGCGCAGC
>JALHQP010000173.1 GCA_022841885.1 Aquincola sp.
ATCGACCGCTGGCGCGTGTTGCTGGACTACATCTGCCAGCAGATCGTCGGTCAGATCAGCCTGCCGACCCCGCCGCCAACGCTCTCGGCACCGGGGTAGCTGCTGTTTTTAGGTTGAATGGAGATGCCGCGGCCCGATTGAATGCATACGAGGCAGCCAACTCGGAAGAGCTATCGCCCGAAGTTGACGCCTTCTTGGAACTGCTTCAACGCGCAGCGGCCTGAAACCCCAGGGTTTTTAACGGTCACCGGCGTCACCTACGCCAACCGTGCGCAGGGCGCGACCACCGGCGCCTGGCCGGGCTACCAGCCCTTCGGCGGCTGGAAGGGCTCGGGCTCGACCGGCAAGGCGATCGCGTCGTTCTACTACCTGCCGCTGTACCTGCGCGAACAGTCGCGCACGGTGGTGCGCTGATCGCGCTGCGCGCAAGAGCGTCGACGCCGTCCCGCTCTTGACGGACAGCGCCCCGCGTACTACGTTGCACGTCATGCTCCCACTTACACCTGACCGGAGAAACGCAATGAAAGCCGGGTTGGCATCGCTGCTGTTGTTCATGACGCTGGGCCTGTCGCTGCAAAGCATTGCCGCCGGCCCGCCCGAGCCCAACATCAGGGCTGCCTACAAGATGATCCTGGCCCAGGCGGACGCGAACAAGGATGGCAAGCTTTCGGCCGCCGAGTGCCTGTCGATCTGGAAGGACAAGAGCGTGGCGCAGAAGAACTGCACGTTCTGGGACGTCGACAAGGACGGTTTCATCACTGAGGCCGAATACGTCAAGCAGGCATCGAGCGTGGGCAGGAAGCACTAGGCTGCCATCGGCCGGCGGCCGATGGCGCATCGAACCGCGACGCCAATCAGACCGGCGCGCCGTCGATCGTGGCGGACTTCAACTCGGTGCGCTGGGACACCGTCCCGTTGGCCTGCCGCGTCTCCAGGCGCGCCGAGATGCCGATGCCGACGATGTGCCAGCTGTAGCTGACGTAGTCGGTGCCGGATGCCACCTCCTTGTAGCGGCAGGTGTCGAAGCTGCGGCCCAGTACGTCGATCGTCTCGCGTGCCTCGAACGTGTAGGTTCTGGTCGTGGTGCCGCTCCGGGGCGGAATGACGATCGGCCCACCCACGAAGGTCGTGGTCGTCGACTCGGTCTTGGTGATCGACTGCCCGACCTGCAGCGTGAACTCGCTGTTCAGGATCGGTGGATCGAACACGGTGCGCGTGGTCAGGCCACCCAGCAACCCCCCGATCTCGGCGCCGAGCGAGCGCACCAAGCCATTCTCGGCGGCCTGGTAGTAGGACTTGATCCCGCCCTCACTCTGCGTCATGCCGTCGTCCTCGAGCAGCGTGTTCGTGATCTGGATGGCCGACTGGCCGTTGAACGAGGCCGGCCCGTCGACCACCGACACGGTGGTGGTCTCAGTGGTGGAGACGATCGGGCTGAACAGGTTCATGACATAGGTTCCGACAAAGCGCATCCCGGTTCGCAAGGTCTCGCTGGCCGGCGGCTGGCAGCCGTTGAGCGATCCGCCGCCACTGCTTCCACCGCAGTCGACCCGGGCGCAGACCAGGTCGGCGAAGCCCTGCACGGACCCGAAGTTCTGCAGCACGTTGTCGGTGAACGGCCCGAGTCCATAGGCCTCTCCATCGGCTACGGCGAGGTAGTTGCCGTTGGCGTAGCCCCGACCGGAGAAGACCTTGCCCAGGTAAGGCACGTCGCTGAACGGCACCCCGGTGCCGGGGAACAGGCTCGGATAGGTCAGTTGCGCCCAGGTGAACAACTGCTCGCTGCTGATCGCCACCTTGGCGGCAGCGGAGTTGGACCCACCCCCGGCGGCCAGCGTCATCGCGCCTGCGGGGGTCGACCGCGGTTCGGGGTTTGACGGACCTTGACCACCACCGCAGGCGGCGACAAGGACTGCTGCAGCCAGCACCAAGGCATGGCCGGAGATGGACAGTCTGCTCATGATCTCGGGTGGCAGGAATGCCTGATCAAGGCCAGCCAAGAACACCGCGAGCCTGCAGCTACCTGTTCCGGGCCTTCGCGGGCAGGTTGCCCAACTCGGACGCGCGGTACCGACGAACCCTTCACGAGTTCGTCTAAGGGATGATGCTGTCACATCGGCGGGGCCGTGCATTGAGCGCACGCAAGGGCACGCGGAGGATAGGCTTTTCAAACGCCCTTTTCCCTGCCCGACGGCACCCCGAGCACGGCAGAGCCGGGGCGGGACACAGCGGAACACAGCGCCCGAAGCGCCTTGAACCTGTCTTTGGATGCAGGCTGAGATCAGTTGGGCATGGACGGCCTCGGGCCGGGTGCGGCTGGCGGTGGTGGGCATGCGCGTCGATGCCCGCACGCGCGGCGAGCAGGCGCTGCGCAGCTGGGCCGATGCGCTCGGCCTGCCGCTCGTCACCACGCTGCGTGCGACGCAGAGCTATGTGCGCTGCGCGGACCAGGGGTTGACGCTGTTCGACCTGCCCGAGACGAAGGTGGCGATCGATCGTGCCCAGTGGCAGCCACTGCTCGAATGGCTGGCCCCGGTGATCGAGGCGCCTGCGCCGACGCCGGCGCTGCGGGCGCCGCGCCTGACGGCTTCGACGCGGCCGGCTGCGGTTGTCCGTCGTGACGAGGCGGCGCCCGTGCTTGCGCCCGCGCCCGTGCGTGCCGAGGGGGCTGCGCTTGTGCGCGCGGTGCCCACGCGGCTCGCGCCGACCGGGCTCGGCATCGCCCTGCCTGCCGCGCGCGGTGATCGCCGCGGCCCGTTGTGGCGGCGCTGTCTGGCCTGGCTGGTGCCCAGCGATCGCGGCTTGCCGCTGGCGCGCGGCCGATAGCCGGACGGTCGCAGGCGGCTTCAGCCTCGCGGATCGGCGTTGTCGGCCTTGCCGGTGTTGCCGGCCTGCGCCTCGCGCGTCTCGCCCATCTCGTAGGCCGACGGCGTGACGCCGCAGCGGGCCAGGAACTCGCGCACGTGCAGCACCGACTGCGCGCCGAGCGCGCTGCCGTGATGCGGGTGGTGCAGGATCGCCTCCATGCGCCCGAGCTTGGCGCGCACCCGGCCGCCCGACAGCGGCTCGAGCTCGGCGCCCACATGACGCAGCAGCGACTCGATCTCGCGGAAGTGCAGATTGCCGTTCGGCGGGTCGTGGAAGATCGTGCGGATCAGGTGGGCGTGATGGCGGCTCATCGGCGGCTCCCGCAGGCACGGACGTCGACAAGGATACGCCCACGCGTTCCGACGGTGGCGGGCCACCGGCCGCGCATTGCTATCCTCAACCGGTGTCTGGCCCCGCGCTCCCACTGCAAACCGCGATCGCCGCGCTCGAGGCGCAGCGAGCGGTGCTGGGCGACGCGGTCGTCGATGCCGCCCTGGCGCCGCTGAAGGCGCAGCTCGAACGGCTGCAGGCCGCGGCCGGCCCGGCCACCGACCATCCCGCGCCCATCGCGCCTGCCGCGCGCCCGAGCCGCGCCGGCGAGAGCACCGTCGACGACCAGTCGCTGCGCCAGCTCACGATCCTGTTCCTCGACATCGTCGGCTCGACCGCGCTCAGCACGCGGCTCGATCCGGAAGACGTGCACGCCGTCGTCGACGGCCTGCTGGCGCGCGGCACCTCCATCATCCGCGCGCACGGCGGCCGCGTGCTGCAGTACGCGGGCGATTCGATCCTGGCCGTCTTCGGCGCCGCACAGTCGCTGGAAGACGACGCCGAGCGTGCGGTGCACTGCGGCCTGGCGCTGCTGGCGGCGGGCCGGGCGGCCGGCGCCGAGGTGCTGGCCGCGTACGGCCATGCCGGCTTCGACGTGCGGGTGGGCGTGCACACGGGGCCGGTGCTGCTGGGCGGCGGGGTCGACGGCGAAGGTGCCGTGCGCGGGATGGCGGTCAACGTCGCTGCCCGCATGGAGCAGGCGGCGCCGCCGGGCGCCTTGCGCATCAGCCAGGACACGAGCCGCCAGGTGCAGGGCGTGTTCGATCTGGAGCCGCAGGAGCCGATCGCCGTCAAGGGACTGGTCGAGCCGATGCGGACCTGGCTCGTGCGCCGCGCCCGCGCGCGCAGCGAGCGCGATCCGGCACGCGGCCTCGAGGGCCTGCGGCCGCCGATGGTGGGCCGTGGCGCCGAGCTGCTCGTGCTGCAGCAGGCGTGGCACCAATTGCACGCCGGCGACGGCGCCCGGCAGGGCACCACGCTGGTGGCGGCCGAGGCGGGCTTCGGCAAGTCGCGCCTGCTTGCGGAGTTCGATGCCTGGCGCGCGCAGCAGCCCGAGCGTTGCCAGGTCTTCCGCGGTCGCGCCGACCCGTCCACCGAACGCCAGCCCTACGGGCTGCTGCGCGACCTGCTGGCCGCCGCGCTCGGCATCGACGATGGCGACGCGCCGGCGCTGGCCGCGCGCAAGCTCGAGCAGGGCCTGCTGCCGCTGCTCGCGCCGACCCAGGGCGACGATCTGGCCGAGGCGAACGCGCATCTCATCGGCCACCTGATCGGCCTCGACTTCGGCGCCAGCCGCCACCTCGCCGGCATCCTCGACGACCCGGCGCAACTGCGCTCGCGGGCCTTCCATGCCTTCGCGCTGCTGTTCCGGGCGCTGGCGGCGCCGGGCCAGCCGCCGCTGCTGGTGACGCTCGACGACCTGCACTGGGCCGACGACGGCACGCTCGACGTGCTCGACTTCCTGGCCCGCGGCGAGCCCGGCCTGCCGATCCGCGTGCTGGGCCTCGCGCGGCCGGCGCTGTTCGAGCGCCGGCCGGCCTGGCGCGAGCCCGAGCGTGCGGAGCGCGTCGA
>JALHQP010000174.1 GCA_022841885.1 Aquincola sp.
CACCAGCGCGCCGTCGATCGGCGCGCCCACCTGGTAGCCGCGCGCCGGTTTGCCGTCGACCGCGATCAGCGCCAGACCCACCTGGTCGCCACCCTGGCGCGGCGCCGCCACCCCGAGCAGCTTGAAGCGGGCCGCCAGTGCCGGTTCGGTCGGCAGCGCCACGCCCTGGGCCGCCCGCGGCGGCGCGCCGAGCACGCGCGCCAGGTCGCCACGCGGCGTGGCGGCGGCCGCCACGGTCACCGTGTAGGACGGCGCCACCGGCGAGGACGACGCGAGCCGCAGCAGCCAGAACATCACGCTGGCCGCCACCGCGGCCCACACGACGAAAGCCGTTACGCGAGCAGTCATGCGGTCATTATCATTGAACGACCCTGTTGCCGCGGCTTCCGCCGCGCCCTCCGATGAGACCCTTGCCACGCCACCGCCCCGGCCATCAGTGCCGCGGCTTCACACTGATCGAACTGCTGGTCGTGCTCGTCATCATTGGCGTGCTCGGGGCGCTGATCGTGCCCAACCTGTTCTCGAGCGTCGACGACGCGCGCCGCACCGCCGCGCGCACCGACGTGAACACCTTGATGCAATCCTTGCAGCGCTACCGCCTCGACAACCAGCGCTACCCCACGGCCGAGCAGGGCCTCGTGGCGCTGACCGTCAAGCCGACCACCGGGCCGATTCCGCCCAACTGGCGGCCCTACCAGGCCAAGTTGCCGAACGACCCCTGGGGGCGCGCGTACCAGTACGTCAACCCGGGTGTCAAAGGCGAGGTCGATGTCTTCAGCTACGGCGCCGACGGGCAGCCCGGCGGCGAAGGCAACGATGCCGACGTCGGTTCCTGGCAATAGTCGACGCGCGGCGGCTCGCGGCTTCACGCTGATCGAGCTCGTGGTCGTGATGGCGATCGTGGCCCTCGCCAGCGCGTTGATCGTCGTCGCGCTGCCCGACCGCACGCAGGACCGCCTGAACGAGGAAGCCGAGCGTCTGGCGGCCCTGTTCGAGTCGGCGCGCAGCGAAGCGCGTGCCTCAGGGGTGGCGGTACGCTGGGAGCCGGCCAGCGCCCAGGCCACCGACGGCGCGCACTTCCGCTTCATCGGCCTGCCGACGACGATGAAGTTGCCCCAGCGCTGGCTCGGCGAGGGCGTCAGCGCCGAGATCGTCGGCGCGCGCGCCGTCACGCTCGGCCCGGAGCCGATCTTGCCGGCGCAGCGCATCGTGCTGCGCCTGGACGACCGCCGCGTCGTGCTGGCCAGCGATGGCCTGGCGCCCTTCGCGGCCGCCGCGCCGGCCACGCCATGAAGACACGCTCGCGCGGCTTCACGCTGGTCGAGGTGCTGGTCGCGCTGGCCATCGTGGCCGTCGCGCTGGGTGCCGGCTTCCAGGCCGCCGCATCGCTTTCCGACAACGCCGAGCGCCTGGCCGATGTCAGCGCCGCGCAGTGGTGTGCCGACAACCAGCTGACGAACCTGAAACTCTCCAAGCAGTTCCCCGGGGTCGGCGACAGCGACTTCGGTTGCGACCAATTGGGCCGTCGCTACACCGGCCAGCTGGCGGTGCGGCCGACGCCGAACCCGAACTTCCGACGCGTCGACGCCAACGTGTCGGACGCCGCGGGGCGGCCTGTGCTGACGCTGTCCACCATCCTGGGTCGCTATTGACATGGCCACCAGGCGACTCACACGAGGCTTCACCTTGGCCGAGGTGCTGGTGGCGCTGGCGTTGATGGCCCTGCTGGCCGGCCTGTCGTGGCAGGGCATTGCCAGCGTAGCCGACGCCAAGCGCTCGAGCGACCAGCGCGTCGACAGCACGCTGCGCGCCGGCACCGTGCTCGCGCAGTGGGAGCAGGACCTCTCCCAGCTGCACGACACGCCGCTCGTGCCCTCGCTGGCCTTCGACGGCGCCACGTTGCGCCTGGTGCGGCGCCAGGAAGGCGGCTTGCAGGTCGTGGCCTGGGCCCTGCGCGACGGACGCTGGACACGCTGGGCCTCGCCGGTGGTCGCGCGCGCGGTCGCGCTGCAGGAGGCCTGGATCGCGAGCCAGCAGCTGCTCGGCAACGAGCCGAACCAGCTCGTGCTGTGGGAGGGGCTCGCCGCCTGGCAGGTCTACTTCTTTCGCGGCAGCGCCTGGAGCAACGCCCAGTCCAGCGGCGACATCGCCGCACCGGCCCCGGGTGCGTCGGCCCCCGGCTCCACGCGCGTGCAGCTGCCCACCGGCGTGCGCGTGGTGCTGACCCTGCGCGCCGCCGAAGGCCAGACCCCGCCCACGCTGACGCGCGACCTGCTGCTCGCGCCGCAAAGCTCGTGAAAGCGCGCCACCCGGCCACCGAGCGCGGCGCCGCGATGCTGGTGGCGCTGCTGATCCTCACCATGGTGTCCACGCTGGCGGCGGGCATGGTGTGGCAGCAGTGGCGCGCGATCCAGGTCGAGTCGGCCGAGCGCGCGCGCACCCAGGCGGCCTGGATCCTGTCCGGCGCGCTCGACTGGGGGCGCCTGATCCTGCGCGAGGACGCGCGCGAGCGCGGCGGCAGCGACCACCTCGGTGAGCCCTGGGCGGTGCCGTTGGCCGAGGCGCGCCTGTCGACCTTCCTGGCCGCCGACCGCGACAACAACAGCCTGGCCGAGAACGACTCGCTCGACGCCTTCCTGTCCGGCTCGATCACCGACGCCCAGGCGCGCTGGAACCTGCGCCGCCTGGTCGACGGCACCGGCACCCTGGTGCCGGCCGAGTTGCGTGTGCTCGAGCGCCTGTGCGACATCGCCGGCGTGCCCAGCGACACCGCGGGGCGCATCGCCGCCGGCCTGGTCAAGGCCTGGGCGCCGGCGGTCACGTCCGACGGCGCCAAGCGCGAGGAGGCGGTGATCGCGCCGCAGCGCGTGTCGCAGCTGACCTGGCTCGGCCTGGACGCCGACACCGTGGCGCGCCTGGACCCGTGGATCATCCTGCTGCCCTCGCCCGACGCCTCGGTCAACGTGCTGACCGCCCCGGCCGAAGTTATCGCCGCCGCGGTGGACGGCATGTCGGCCGGCGCGGCCCAGCGCCTGGTCCGCGAACGCGGCGGCATGGACATGCGCGGCATCAACATCGAGCGTCTGCGCGGCTTCTTCCCCACCGACCCCAGCACCAGTCTGAATGGCGTGGGCGTGGCCAGCCGCTACTTCATCGTCCAGGGCCGGCTGCGCCTGGGCGAACGCGTGCTCGAGGAGCGCTCGCTGGTCGAACGGCGCCAGCTCGAGATCGTGGTGCTGCTGCGCGAGCGCCTCAACCTTCGTGACGGGCCGTGACAGACATCCTCAATTCGTCAACAAGCGCCCACTACACTCCTTCGCCATGGCCACCCTCGTCATCCAGCTGCCCGCGCGCCCCCGCCTCGGCGGAGGGGGTGCCGCAACGACGTCGAGCCAATCCGAGCTGGCCTATGTGCTGACGCCCGACGGCATCAACATCGGCCGCCAGGGCCGCAGCGCGCCGGCGCTGATGCCCAAGGCCGAGACCGCCGTCGTCGTGCTGTCCGACCACGACGTGAGCTGGCACCGCCTGACGATCCCCAAGGCCCCGCCCGCGCGCCTGCGTGCCGCGATCGCCGGTGCGCTCGAGGAGCAGTTGCTCGAGGACACCGAGCAGTTGCACTTCGCGCTCGCGCCCGGCTTCTCGGGGGGCCAGGCCGGCTGGGTCGCGGTGGTCGACAAAGCCTGGCTCAAGGCCGAGCTGTCGGCGCTGGACAAGGCCGGCATTGCGGTCGAGCGCGCCGTGCCGGTGGCTTGGCCCGAAGACACCCCCCTCGGCCACTTCGGCGCCCCCTTCGGCGACGACGCTGCGGCCCCGATGGAGCTGACCTGGTCCGACGCCAACGGCGTGGTCTGCCTCGGCGTCAACGGCGCGCTGGCGCGCCAGATGCTGCCTCAGTGGGCGGCGCAGCCGGCACGCTGGACCGCCCACCCGGCCGTGGCCGCGCCGGCCGAACGCTGGCTCGGCGGCAGCGTGATGGTGCAAGGCGACGAACAGCGCTCGCTGCAGGCGATGCGCTCGCTGTGGAACCTGCTGCAGTTCGACCTCGCGCCCAAGCACCGTGGCACCGTCGCGCTGCGCGACGCGATGCGGCGCTGGAAGAGCGCCAGCTGGCGCCCGGTGCGCTGGGGCCTGGCCGCCCTGCTGGTCGCACAGGTCGCGGGCCTGAACTTCTGGGCCTGGCACCAGGAGCGCCAGGTCGCGGCCAAGCGCGAGGCCATGACCGCACTGTTGCGCACGACGCATCCGCAGATCCGCGCGGTGCTCGACGCGCCGGCCCAGATGCAGCGCGAGACCGATCTGCTGCGCGCCGCCGCCGGCAAGAGCGGCGAGACCGACCTCGAAACCCTGCTCGGCCTGGCCGCGTCGGCCTGGCCCGAAGGCCAGGCCCCGCTGGCGATGCTGCGCTTCGACAACGGCCGCCTGTCGTTCGCGACCACCGGCTGGAGCGAGGCCCAGGTAAGCCAGTTCCGCGCCCAGCTCGGCGGCGGCGAGTGGACGGTCAGCCAGGACGGCGCGACGCTGACGATCGGCCGCGCCGCGGCGGCCAAGACCTCATGAACGCCGACGCCACGCTCGCCGCGCGCTGGGCCGCCGCCGCGGCCCCGCTGCGCGCGCGC
>JALHQP010000175.1 GCA_022841885.1 Aquincola sp.
CGCGGCCATCAGGTCGGCCGCCGAAGGGATCTGCGGCACAGCGCCCGGCACGCCGGCGGGCATCGCGGCTTCGCCGCGCAGGGCCTCCGCCACGGCGCCCAGCGCCCGGCGCTGCGCCTCGAGTTGCTGCAGCAGGAAGTCGGCCGACCAGTCGGCGCGCACCTTCAGCGTGTTGAGCAGGTTGATGACCCCCCACACCTGGCCACGCGCATGCTCGTCGTCGACGTGCGGCAACACCTCGGCCCGCAGGGTGGTGAGCGTGCCGTCGATCAGACGGGCGAAGCTGTTGTTCACGGCGATGTCACCTGGGGTGCGTGCGCTCCGCGGCCGGGCCCCTGCGGATCTCGCGCTCCATCAGGCGCAGGCAGATCGCCACCTGGGCCCCCATGGCGGGAATGCGCATGTCGTTGCTGCGGCCCTCCTCGAAACAGCGTGCGGCAGCCATGTGCGTGGCAGCGAGCTTGAAAAGCGCGAAAACCTGGTAGTAGTGCAAGGCCTCCGCAGTGATCTGGGCGCCGGCCTTCTCGCGGTAGCGGGCGTAGAAGTGGGCCGGCTCCAGCAGGCGGCACAGGTAGGGCGAGCCGGCCGTGTAGATGGGCAGGCTGACCCATGCCAGGTCCTCGTGCGGGTCGCCCAGGTGCACGAACTCCCAGTCAAGGATGGCGGTGATGCGCCCGCCCTCCTCCAGGAAGTTGCCCGTGCGGTAGTCGCCATGCACCACAGCCACGCGCGGCGCCACTGGCGCATTGCGTTCCAGCCAGCGCTGCCCCCAGGCCGCGAGCGGGTAGGGTCGCATCGCCCAACGCTCGATGAGCGCTGCCCACTCGGCAACGACGCGCCGCGCCGCATTGCCAGGCGTGACGGGGTCCGCCGTCGAGGCCAGGCCGCCGATGGGCCGGCCGGCCCAGTCGATGCGGTGCAGGGCCGCCAACGCGTCGGTGAACTGCTCGCCCAGGCGCATGCGGTAGTCCTCGTCGAGAGGCGGATCGCCTGGCGTGGCCCAGGGCGCGAGGGCCGCTCCGGGGGCCTTCTCGCAGAGCATGAACGGTGCCCCGAGCAACCCGGTGTCGTCGCTCGCCCAATGCAGCTTGGGCACGGGCAAACCGCAGTCCTGCAGCGACTGCATGGCCCAGACTTGCGGCCAGACGTTGTAGGGGGCAAAGAGCCCGGCGTCGCTGCCCAGGCGCAGGATGAGCTCGTGCGGGCCTGTCGAACCCGGCAGGCCGCGCGCCGTCAAGGCGCAGTTCAGCCACGAGAAGCCGCCCGGCAGCCGGCGCAGGCCGCTCACCTCGACCTTGGCTGAGACCTGCGCCGCCAGGAACTGCTCGACGTTGCAGGCGAGCGCCTCGTTGTCGCCGAAGGCGGCCAGGCCCGCGGACAAGGGCATGGCCACGTTCATGTTCTCTCTCGGGACGGAAGATGTGGGTGCACGGCAACCTCGCATGATGGCGCAGGCCTTCCGCGCCTTCCGCACCGGCCCCCCGAAACGCGTGGCCGCACGATCTCGCCAGGCACGCGCGGCGAGAACTGCGCGCGGATACGCTGGCGCAGCGCCTCGCGCAGCAGCCAGGTCTGGACCGGCGTCGAACCCGGGCAGGAGCGGTTCATGGCCCGCACAGTACACGATCGACGCGGCAGTCTGTTGCTACAGTGCATCCGCGCCCGATGGGGAGGCGCACGGTCCCGCCGCACGGCGCGGCGCATCCCTTGAGAAGGTGGCACGATGGCAGGGCGTTGGTTCGAGGAGTTCCATGTCGGTCAGGTCTTCGAGCACCCGATCCGGCGCACCGTGACCGAGGCCGACAACATGTGGTTCAACGGCGCCACGTGCAACCCGGCCGCCGTCCACATCGACGCCGAGTACTGCAGGGGCACCGAGTTCGGCCGCCCGCTCGTCAACAGCATCTTCACGCTAGGCCTCGTCATCGGCCTTTCGGTGCACGACACGACGCTCGGCACGACGGTGGCCAACCTCGGCATGAGCGACACGCGCTTCCCGGGCCCGGTGTTCCACGGCGACACCATTCGCGCGCGCACCACCGTGAAGGAGCTGCGCGACAGCAAGAGCCGGCCCAACGCGGGCATCGTCACCTTCCTGCACCAGGGCTTGAACCAGCGCAACGAAGAGGTCTGCACCACCTTGCGCCAGGCGCTGATGCTGCGCAGGCCCGCTGCCTGACGGAGGTGCCCCCATGAAGCCGCGCTCGATGCTCTTCGTGCCCGCGGGCAGCGAACGCAGGCTCGCCGTGCTGCCGACGATCCGCAGCACGGCCGACATCACGCGCGTCTCGCGCGGCCTGGACGCGCTGGAGGCGAGCGCCGGCACGGCTTCCGCGGCCGGCTGGCCATCCATCCGGACCAGGTCGAAGCGATCAACGAAGCCTACTCACCGAGCGAGGCCGAGCGCGCGTTTGCCCGTCGCATCGTGGAGGCCTTCGCAGCGCAGCCCGACGCCGGCACCCTCAGCCTGGACGGCGTGATGATCGACAAGCCATACATCATGCAGGCCCGGCGCGCGCTCGGCCTCGCAGATTGATCAGGCTCGGCGCCAGACCACGCCGCCGCGCGCGAACATCTCGCGCAAGGCGCCGTTGCCGGCAAGTTCATTCGTCGCCGCCTGCAACGCCTGCGCCAGGTCGACGGCCTCCTTCTTGACGGCGCAACCCACGGCCCAACCGTTGCGCGCCTGCGGCAACGGCAGGGGCTCGATCGCGAATCGGTCGTCGCGCCCCAGCACCGACTCCAGCTCCGAGGCATGCCCCGCCGCGGCGGCCACTTCACCGCGCTGCAGTGCCGCGGCCGCCTCGGTGCCGTCACGCCACTTCGTGCGCAGCTGCTCGCGATAGCGGCCGCCTTCGGCGCCGATCAGCAGCCAGCCCGCAAGCGACTGGCCGTTGACGGCCACCGGCGCGCCTTTCAGAGCGTCCAGCGAAGGCAGTTCGGCAAGCCGGGCCTTGTCGCGCGCCAGGGCGACCTGCTCACGGTAGTACGGGGCAAAGATCTGCACCCGCGGGTTGGCGGCCATCAGCGGCCGGTCCACGGGCACGTGCAGCATCACGTCGGCCGGGCCGTAGCCCAGGTAGTGGCCGCGCCACACCATGTTGCGCAAGTCGTCGTCCATGCTCTCGCCGGCATGGAAAGGCAGCAGCGAGAGCTCGACACCCAGCGCCTTGGCCAAGGCCATCGCCAGCTCCACGTCGATGCCCTTGCCATCCTGGTGGAACGGGGGCATGGCGTGATACACCGCCACGCTCAGGCGTCCGCGCGCCTTGATGCGCGCCAAGGCACTGGGCCCCGCTTCGGCCGGAGCCGGTGCACCCGGTGCGCTCGGTCCACCCGGCCCGCTGGCCGAGGCCACCGGTGCGGCCGCCTGGCCCCAGGCGGCCGTGGCCAGCCACCCCGCGGTACCCGCCAGCGCGCTGCGGCGCCTCACAGCGGCTTCTCGCGGCGAGTTTCGAGGTAGGACTTGATCGCCCACACCGCCTCCTGGCTGAGAGTGGCCTCGAACGGCGGCATGTAGACCGCGCCGTTGCGTGTGACACCTCTGCGGACCTTGGTGGCGAAGAATTCGTCGACTTCCTTGACACAGGCGTTCTTGCGCGAGGCGTCACGCAGCGAGGTGCAATCGTTGTCCAACTTGCGCAGGTCGGGCGCAATGCCGCCCGAGATCGCCTCGAGCCCGTGGCAGCGGGCGCAGTTCTGGTTGTAGGCCGACGAGCCGATCTTGATGGCCCCGGCGTGCTGCCGGTACGGGTTCTCGACGCGCCAATCCTTGCCCAGCTGGGGCAGCGACTTCGTATCCACGGCCTGGGGCGTGACGTCGCCGTGGGCGGCAGCCAGGCCCATCCAGGCGGCGAGGGCGAGACCCAGCAAGCGGGCCGGGGGCCGGACAAGAGCACGGGGGCGGGTGTTCATGGGCATGTCTCCATGGGATCGATGAAGTGGACGAAGGCGATTGACCCCGTAACGCAATCGGCGTGCCACGGGCCTGCCGTGCCGAACCAAGGCGGCCGAGGCCGGCACCGCCGCCCTTGATGCGCTCGCTTTTCCCGTGCTGCGATGACAGTCCTGTTTCAATATGGAGCAAACTCGGGAAGATCAGGGTTCCCAGGAAGTAGCATTCGAACCGGGCGTTCGGCAACATGAGAATCAAAGCTCGGCCCGCCTCTCCCGCGTGAGCACGAGCACATCAGGAGGCAGATCAGGCATGCGTTCGACCCTCGGCGGCAAGCCGCCGATCCGCTTCAGCGAACGAACTGGCGTCGTGCCCGGGAAGCAGGCTGCCCCGACGGTCGCCGACGCCGATCACATCGACGCCATCGTGCAATCGCACGAGCGTTGCCAGGCGCTCGGCGTCTCACGCATCGAGAGCCCCGATCACAGCCCGATCGCGCGCCCGGACCTGCGCATCGCGCTGGACCGCAACCGCCGGCTGCACGACCACGCGGCGCCGGTCATGTCGATGCTGCACGATCAGATCGCGCGCACCGAGAGCATGGTGCTGCTCACCGATTCGGTGGGCACCATCATCCACGCCGTCGGAGACGACGACTTCCTCGGCCGAGCCGACAAGGTGGCGCTGCGCGCCGGCG
>JALHQP010000176.1 GCA_022841885.1 Aquincola sp.
GACCTCGCCGGTGATCACGCTCGCGCGTCCCTGAGCGAGCACGTGGTCTGAAAGGCCCCGCCGGCAAGCCGGCGGGGCCTTTTTCATTGCTCGGGGTCAGCGCGGCGCCGCGGCCGGCCGCGGCGCGCCGCTGCGGCCGGCCGGGCAACGCAGCCACTGGCCGCGGCGGCTTGCGTGATAGACCAGCGGCGCAGCGCCAGTGATCTCGATGTGCACGCGCCACCCGGGAACCAGCGCCTGGGTATAGCTCAGGCCCGGCTGCGGGCATCCGAGTGCAGCGTCGGACCACAGCACGTCCTCGACCAGCCGCGCGCTGACGATGCGTGCGGCGTCGGTGCCTGCGTGTGCCGCGGCGTCGGCCTTCAACGCAGCCAAGAGGGCGTCGATGGCCACCGTGCCGTCCGGGCCCGGCGCAACCACGCCGCCGACAACGCGGCGCGGCCGCAGGCTCTCGGCGTTGTCGGCCGGCACCGACCCGCCCGCTGCGACCAGCCACAGGCTCAGCGTCATCAGGGTCATGCTCATGATCGAACCGTCTCGCCTTTCGGGTTGAACGCGCCGGACGCGCTGACAGGGTCGACGCGCGCTGGCGCGGGTGCGCTGACGATCCAGCCCTCCAGCGGGTCCACCTGCGACGGCAGACCGTGGTCGACCTGCCTGCTTGCCCAGGCCGCCTGCACCAGACACAGCACCGCGTCGAGCCGGTCGCCGCTGGCATCGTCGGCCAGGGCATCGCGTTGCGCGTGGCTCAACGCCAGTCGCAGGCCCAGGCGCGTGCGGCCCTGCTCCAGCGCTTCGATGATGTCCTTGCGCGCAATCAGGCGCTCGGGCGTCTGCTTGGCGCGCTCGTCGCTCTTGTACGAGCGGGTGCCGATCAGCTCGCGCGCCAGCAGACCGGGATAAGCCTCGAGGGCCGTGCGGGCGCGGTCGCCGGCGTGCAGGCCCGGCAGGTGCACGCCGGCAGCCAGCAGACGCGGCGCACCCGCATGCAACATGAACGCCACCGGCGGGTTGACCCACTTCATCGACGGGCTCGACCCCGCCGGGCCGTCGCAGGCGCGGTGCGCGAACTTGCGGCCCGGCGCACGGCCGTCACAGAACGCCGCGAAACGCTCGCGGATCGTGGGGCGGTCGAGCGCGGCGTAGTGGCGTATCGAGGCGGGCCACTCGCGCGGCCAGCCCAGCGCCTCGACCAGTTCGCGCGGTAAACCGAACGGGAAGTCGAATGCGCCGAGCCAGGGTCCGGGCTCGGCCAGCAGCGCCTCGAAGGCACCGAAATCGCAGAGCGCGTCGACGCGCTGCAGCGCCAGGCGCGCGCCCGCCAGCGTGCCGCGCGCCACGGTGATCGGCTTGCGCCGCGTCGGCGCGCTGGTGAAATCGATGCCGAGCAAGGCCAGGGTCATGCGGACATTGTCGCGGCGTGCGCGCAGCGACTCCGAGGGCCCGCGAAAATGCCTGCAATGAGCACGATCGTGACGCGTCGCCGCTGGATGTGGGCCCTGGGGACCGCGCTGCTGCTCGGTCTCGCAGCGCTGGTCGCGTTGCGCGTCGCGATGCGCCAGCTGCCCACGCGCGTGGCCGAGGCCCTGGGCCCGCGCGCGTCCGTCGAGTCGATCGAGCTCGGCTGGACCGGCGTGCACGTGCGCGGCCTGGTGGTGCGTGGCGCGGCCGGACGCTGGCCATCGGAGCACGAGCTGCGTGCCGACCGGGTGACCCTGCGTCCCGCACTGTCCAGCCTGTGGCGCTCCGGCTGGCGGCTGTCTCATGTCGGCGTCGAAGGCGGCTACCTGGCGCTGCTGCGCACGCGCGACGGCAAGCTCAGCGTGCTGCCGTCGCTGCTCGACCCCAAGGCAGGCGGCAAGGGCGAAGGGACCGGCGCCCACCACAAGACTGCGGTGCGCATCGAGTCGCTCGTGCTGCGTGAGGTGTCGCTCGACGTGTTCGATGCCACCGTCGCGCGCGGCGGCCCGCCGCACCGCCTGCGTCTGACGCGGCTGCGCGCCGACGTCGGGCCGCTGGCACTGCCGTCGCTCGACGAGCGCATCGACATCGATCTGCAGGCCACGCTGCGTGGCAGCCAGCGCGACGGCCGGCTCACGCTGTCCGGCCGGCTGACGCCCGCCCTGCGCGACGCCGACCTCAAGCTCGATGCGCGGGGCCTGGACCTGCTGGTGCTGCAGCCCTACCTGCTCAAGAGCGGTGAGGCGTCGGTGAAAAGCGGCACGCTCGACCTGTCGGCACATGCCAAGGCCAGCGCCCAGCGCCTGCACGCACCCGGCAAGCTGGTGCTGAACGACCTGGACCTGCAGTCCGGCGGCGGTGTGTTCGGCACCTTCGGTGGCGTGCCGCGGCAAGCCGTGCTCGCGGCCATGACGCGCGACGGCAAGATCGAACTCGACTTCACGCTCGAGGGTCGCATCGACGACCCGAAGTTCTCGATCAATGAGATCTTCGCGGCGCGCTTCGCGGTCGGGCTGGCCGAGAAGCTGGGCGTCAGTCTGGGCGGCGTGGTCGAGGGCGTGGGCAACGTGATCAAGGGCCTTCTGGGCCGGTGACCGGGCGTTGCTCGGCGGCTACCGGAACACGACCGTCTTGTTGCGGTCGATCAGCACCCGCCGCTCGGCATGCCACTTCACCGCGCGCGCGAGCACCGCGCACTCGACATCGCGCCCCACGGCCGTCAACTCGGCCGGGTCGTGCGTGTGGTCCACGCGCGCGATGTCCTGCTCGATGATCGGGCCCTCGTCGAGGTCGGCCGTCACGTAGTGCGCCGAGGCACCGATGATCTTGACGCCGCGGTCGAAGGCCTGCTGGTAGGGTTTCGCGCCCTTGAAGCTGGGCAGGAACGAGTGATGGATGTTGATCACGCGCCCGGCCAGGCGCTCGCACACCGCGGGCGACAGGATCTGCATGTAGCGCGCCAGCACCACGAGCTCGATGCCTTCGTCGTCGATCAGGCGCATCAGCGCCGCCTCTGCGTCGGCCTTGGTCGCCGTGCTGACCGGCACGTGGCGGAAGGGCACGCTGTACGACAACGCCAGCGCCTCGAAGTCGAGGTGGTTCGAGGCGATGGCGCGAATGTCCAGCGGCAGCAGGTTCGTGCGCCAGCGGAACAGCAGATCGTTCAGGCAATGCCCAAGCTGGGACACCAGGATCAGCGTGCGCACCCGCTCGCCGGCATGTGCCAGCTCCAGCCGCAAGCCGAGCCGCTGCTCGAGCGGCGCGAAGGCCGCGCGCAGCGACTCGATCGTGTCGCCCGGCGCGTCGAACTGCATGCGCATGAAGAACAGGCCCGTGCCGGGGTCGTTGAACTGCTGCGCCTCGGTGACGTTGGCGCCCCGCTCGACCAGCACGCCGGTCACCGCATGCACGAGGCCGGGACGGTCGGTGCACGACAGGGTCAGGATGTACGAAGCGGCGGCGGGCGTGGTCATGGCCACGAGTGTGCCAGTGGCATGGCTGCGCGCTAAGCTCGACACCCGTGATGCACTGCCGCTCCATGTTGCGACTCGCCCTGCTGTTGGTACTGGCCTGCGCCCTGGGGCGGCCGGCCGTGGCGCAGGTCGCGTCGCCGCACGCCATCGACATCCCGCGCTGGTTCTCGCTCAGCCTGCTCGACTTCAAGGACGAGATCCCGGAAGCCGCACGCCAGGGCAAGCGCGTGATGGTCTACTTCGGCCAGGACGGCTGCCCTTACTGCAAGGCGCTGATGGTGGGCAACTTCGGCCCCGGGCCGATTGCCGACAAGACGAAGAAGCACTTCGTCGCCATCGCGATCAACCTCTGGGGTGACGCCGACGTGACCTGGATCGACGGCCGCAAGACCACCGAGAAGGCGCTGGCGCGCCAGCTCGGCGTGCAGTTCACGCCCACCCTGCTCTTCTTCGAGACCGACGGCCGACTGGTGCTGCGCCTGAACGGCTACCTGCCGCCCGAGCGCTTCACGCATGTGCTCGACTGGGTGATCGAGCGCCGCGACCGCGAGCTGTCGCTGGCCGAGTACTTGGCCACCAAGCTCGTCGAGCCGGCGCTGCCGGCGGCACGCAAGCCACGGCCCTACCTGTTGCTCGACCCGTCGCAGCTCGCGCGCGGCAAGTCCGGCCGGCCGCTCGCGGTGCTGTTCGAGTCGCCGTCCTGCAAGGCCTGCGTCGAGATGCACGAAGAAGCCTTCGCGCGTGCGGGCCTGAGAAAGCTGCTCGCGCGCGTCGATGTCGCGCGCCTGCTGCCCGGCGAGCCGGCTGCCTTGGTGGCGCCAGACGGGCGACGCGTCGCAGCCCGCGCCTGGACGCGCGACCTCAAGATCGACCTCTACCCGACCGTCGTGTTCTTCGACGCCCAGGGCAAGGAGGCCTTCCGCTTCGACGGCTACCTGCGGCCCTTCCATGTCGAGAGCGCGTTCGACTACGTGGCCAGCGGCGCCTACCGCCGCGAGCCCCAGTTCCAGCGCCACGTACAGGCGCGTGCCGAGCGCCTGCGCGCCGCGGGACAGGACGTCGACCTCTGGCGCTGAAGCGGCGGCTCAGCGCGGCGGCGGCAGCGGCTC
>JALHQP010000177.1 GCA_022841885.1 Aquincola sp.
GGCCGGTCGCAGCGCGTGCAGCGTCAGCGCCAGGCGCGCCGTGCCGCCCTGCCACTCGCCCTGGCCGCTGGCACGGCCACCGGCGCCCGGCAGGCGCAGCTCGAAGCGCTGAATGCCGATGCGGTCGCGCTGGTCGGCGCGGCCGCCGAGCTCGAGTTCGAGTGCGGCCAGCGGCAGGCGCTTCGCGTCCCAGCGGCCGGGTGTGGCATTGGCCAGCGTGATGCGTGCGCTGACGGGCTGGTCGAGCCCGCGCGTGTCGATGCGGGCCTCGCCGGACAAGCGTGTCTGCGGTGCGCCGTCGACCAGGGCCGCGAGGTCGAGTTCGCGGCCCTGTGCCAGCAGCGTCGACAGCGGCCAGGTGGCAAACGGCGACAGCGTGGCCTGCGCATTCAGTTGTGCGCCGTCGGCTTCGGGGCTCGCCAGGCGGCCCTGCAGCGCGATGGTGGCCAGCGGCCCGCGTGCCTGTGCCTCGGCCTGCCAGCGCGGCGCGACGCCGGGCAGCGACTGCGCGCGCAACTGTGCGTCGAGTGCGAACGGCGCGTCGGCCGCGATCTGCAGGCGACCCTCCATGCGGCCGCGGGTGGTGAGGGCGGCGAGCTGCGGCACGCGGTGCTGGCTGCCGTGCTCGTGCGCGAACTCGACACGCGCGGTGACCTCGCCCGCGACCTCGTGGCCTTCGACTGCGATCTGCCCGACCTGCAGGCCATCGAGCGTGAGCGCGAGGGGCAGGCGCAAGGTGGTCGGTGGTGAGGTCGGCGCGCTCGCCGTCGATGACGACCCGCCGACCTCGACACGGCGCGCCTGCGGCGCGTCGATCACGATGCCGACCCAGGCTCCGGTGTGCGGTCGCCAGCTCCAGCGTGCGTCGCGCCAGGCCAGGCCCTGCACGACGATGCGGCGCGAGCCTGCCTGCAGCTCGACCCGCTCGGCCGCAAACGGCCCGCCGAACAGGCGGCCCTGCGGCTGCGTCACCACGAGGCTCGCCATGCGCGCGAGCAGCCAGGCGCTGCCCCGGTCGGTGGTGGCGAGCACCAGCAGCATGGCGCCCAGTGCGGCCATCAAGACCACCAACGACAGGGCTGCGACGACCAAAGGTCGCGCGAAGCGCCGTGCCGATGCAAGCGTGGGGGGAGCCATCAGAACGCAATACCGACCGAGAGGTGCAGGCGCCAGCTCTCGACTTCGTCGCCATACGCTGCATCGACCCGCAACGGCCCCACCGGGCTGCGCCAGCGCAGGCCCAGGCCGGCGCCCCAGGCCGGCTTGAAGCCGCTCCAGCCGTTGGCCGCGCGGCCGGCGTCGACGAAGGCGGCCCACCAGACGCTGGGCAGCTTTTCGCTGACCGGGCGCGCGATCTCGACGCTCGCGGTCGCCAGCACGCGGCCGCCGACGTCCACACCGTTGACCTGCGGCGTCAGCGAGCGCCAGGCGTAGCCGCGCACCGAGTCGTCGCCGCCGGCACGGAAGCGTTGCGTCTCGGGGATGTCCACGTCGCTGTCGGCGAACACCTGTGCCACCTCGGCACGCGCCTGCGCGTACCAGCGTTCGCCGAACGGCCGCCACCCGTTCGCGCGCAGATGCAGGCGCGAGAAGGCGCCGCTGCCCTGGCCGGTGGCGCCGCTGGCGTCGATGCTGTGCACGCGGCCCACGCCCGACTGCAGCGCCAGGCTCTGGCCGCGCGTGGGCAGCACGATGCTGTCGACATCGCGCCAGACGCCGTGGAAGTTCAGCGTGCCCGAGATCAGGTCGGTGCGGGTGCCGGTGGCCGCGAGCAAGGGGTTCTTGCGCGCGCGCTCGACCTCGACGAAGGCCAGGCGCTCGATGCGCTGCGTGTCGTACGAGCGGCCGAGCCGCGCGCGTGTGGAGGTGACGACGTCGGTATCGGACTCGATGCGCTCCGCGGCCCCGCCGAGCAGGTTGCGGTACAGGCCGGGCAGGGCGTGCGACGAGAGCTCGCCTTCCCAGACCGAGCGCTTCGCGCCCCATTCGACCTTGTTGCGCAGCGTGGCGCGCTGGCCGAACGGCCGCCGGTGCAGGTGCTCGAGCAGGATCCGCGGGCCGTTGGTGGCGCTGATGCCCACGCCCACCGTGGCCTGCTGCAGCGGCGCTTCCGACAGGCGCACCGTCACCGTCGCGGCCCCGGCCCGTGCCGGGTCGGTGTCCAGCGTGACCGACACGCGCTCGAACAGGCCCGAGCGCTGCAGCCGCTCCTGGTAGTCGAGCAACAAGCCTTCGGTGGCCGGGGTGCCCGGGTCGAAGTCGGCGAGGTTGCGCGCGCTGGCCGCATCGTGGCGCTGCAGGCCTTCGATCACCAACTTGCCGGTGCGAAACAGCGGTCCCGAGTCGGCCTCGAGCGCGAGCGTGGCGCGGGCGCGGTCGGCGTCGACATCGGCCGCGGTGGACTGCCAGGTGGCGGCCGCGTAGCCGGCACTGCGCAGGCGTGCCAGCGCGCCGTTCTTCGCGTCGCGCCAGCTGCCGTTGGAGAAAGCCGCGCCCGGCTGCAAGGCCCAGGCGGCGCGCCACTCGGCGAGCAGGGCACGCGCGGTCTCGTCGCCGCGCTCGGCGGCGTCGGCCAGCGCGCCGTGCACCTTCAGCTCGAAACTCGCGACGCGCGTGCGTGCACCCGGCGTCACCCGCACGCGCACGCGCGGTCGTGGTGGCGTGACCTGCGAGTCGTGCTCGCGCACCGTGCGCACCTCGGCGTCCATGTAGCCCTCGGTGGCGAGCAGCGCACGCGCCTCGGCCGGCGTGGCGTTCTCCAGGCGCTTGAGTTCGTTCTCGGCGATGGCCTCGCCGGCCGCGTCGCGCGCCAGGCGGGCGATGTCCAGGTGCGTGAGCAGCAGGCGCTGCAGCGCCTCGGGCGCGTCGACCACCACCTCGACGGCCGGCGGCGGAGGTGGCTCGGCCGCCGCTTCGGGCTGGGGTTGCAGCATCGCGCAGCCGCCGGCCAGCAGCGCCGGGACCAGCCACAGACCCAGACGCGCCAGCGCCCGCGTCATTTCGACAGCAGCCGCATCGCTCCTTCGAGGCCGGCCAGCGTGAGCGGGAACATGCGCTGGCTCATCAGCTGGCCGATGATCGCGATGCTCTGGCGGTACTGCCACACGCCTTGCGGCTCGGGGTTGATCCATGCGAACTTCGGAAACGCGTGCGTCAGGCGCTGCAGCCATTCGGCACCGGCTTCCTCGTTGTTGTACTCGACGCTGCCGCCCGGCTGCAGGATCTCGTACGGACTCATGGTCGCATCGCCGACGAAGATCAGCTTGTAGTCGCGGTTGTACTTGCGGATCACGTCCCAGGTCGAGAACTTCTCGGAAAAGCGTCGCCGGTTGTTCTTCCACATGAAGTCGTAGACGCAGTTGTGGAAGTAGTAGAACTCAAGGTGCTTGAACTCGCTCTTGGTGGCCGAGAACAGTTCCTCGACGCGGTGGATGTGTTCGTCCATCGTGCCGCCGACATCCATCAGCAACAGCACTTTCACCTTGTTGTGCCGTTCGGGCACCAGCTTGATGTCGAGCAGGCCGGCGTTGGCGGCGGTGCTGTGGATCGTGTCGTCGAGGTCGAGCTCGAGTTCCGAGCCCTCGCGCGCGAAGCGGCGCAGCCGTCGCAGCGCGACCTTGATGTTGCGCGTGCCGAGTTCCTTGGTGTCGTCGTAGTCCTTGTAGGCGCGCTGGTCCCAGACCTTGACCGCGCTCTTGTTGCGCCCCGAAGCCTGGCCGATGCGGATGCCCTGCGGGTTCACGCCATAGGCGCCGAACGGTGAGGTGCCGCCGGTGCCGATCATGCGGTTGCCGCCCTCGTGGCGCTGCTTCTGCTCTTCGAAACGCTTCTTCAGCGTTGCCATCAGCTCGTCCCAGCCCATCGTCTCGATCTTCGCCTTCTCCTCGGGCGACAGTTCGAGCTCGAGCGTCTTGCGCAGCCACTCGAGCGGCACGTCCTGCGTGAAGTCGGTCAGCAGCTCGACGCCCTTGAAGTAGGCGGCGAAGGCGCGGTCGAACTTGTCGAACTGGGCTTCGTCCTTCACCAGCGAGGTGCGCGCGAGGTAGTAGAACTTGTCGACCGTGGGGCCGCCCTCGTCGTCGATGACGCCGGCCTGGATCGCTTCGAGCAGCGTCAGGTACTCCTTCACCGACACCTTCAGCTTGGCGGCGCGCAGGGTGTAGAAGAAGTCGATCAGCATGGCGGCCGCGACATTGTCGGCGAAAGTGATCGGCGAGAGCGGCGCCGCACGCCGCCAAGGGCTACGGGGCGCGGCGCACCACCGGCCGCGGTGCCGGGCTGGCGGCGGAGGTGGCGCCGCCCCAGCCGTCGGCCTGGAACGTCACCTGCACCGGCACCTGGCGGCCGCAGGCCGAGAAGACCCAGCGCTCGTCCCACTGGCCGCTCACCAGGTAGGCGTTCTTCAGCGGGCCGATCGACACCGGCAGGTAGCTCGCGTCGGCCGGCCCGTCGCCGGGCTGGATGCGCGACAACTCGATCTCCTCGCAGGCGAGGGCGCCGTCGCGCAGCGCG
>JALHQP010000178.1 GCA_022841885.1 Aquincola sp.
CGCAACCCAGGGGCCGCACGCCGGTTCACGCAAGCGGCCGGCCGCCGGTCGCGGCACCGACCCACCCCCTCAGTGGGTCCTCCCCGGGGTTGAGGCACGAGGGTCGATTGCGGCGCGTGATCGCGGTAGTGGGTGGCAGTGCAGTTGGGTTCCGGCTGGGTGCTTCTGCACCGTGGAGGGTTCAGTGATGAAGCGCAAGGACCTTGCGGTAGCCCTGGGCATCAGTCCGAGCCTGGTCAGCCGGTTCGCCGGCCGCGGCATGCCGACGCACGACATCGAGCTGGCCCGGCGCTGGCGTGAGCGTCACCTTGACCCCGCTCGGCGCAAAGAGCATCGGGCGATGATGCCGCCAAGCATCGACACGCTGGTGGCACGTGCCGAGCGTGCCGCAGCGCTGGCGCTTGCAGCCCTGGGCGGCCCTGCCTGGGCATCTGCGGCCGAGGACTGCCGTGCGGCGCTGCGCGCAGTCCCGGCCAGCGCTCGGCCCGCCGTGCGGTTGCCGGCGGCCCTGCTCGATGTGCTGTGCTCCGAGGTGATCGCAGCCGTCGAGCGAGGCCGCACCGACGCCGATCGGCAACGCGACACAGAGGTCCTGGTCGACGACAGCGAGGCCGAGGGCGCGGGGGACTTCTGGTACGCGGTGGCGGCTGGCGAGCTGCGCCTGGCACCCGAGGTCGACCAATGACCGCCGACGCTGAGGCCCGCATCCTGGGCGAGCTGGCCGCGCTGCGGCGCATGCTGGAGCGCATCACCCCACCACCCACACCACAGACCCGCCTTCTGCAGGCCCTGGCGGCTGTCTACGGGCACGGCGGGGCCTTCACGAGCGCAGACGTTGCCGACGCGCTGGCGCTGCGCTATGAGTCCCGCACCGCGCTGCGCCAGGCGCTGCACGCCGCGCTGGCCGGTAAGGCGCCGACGCCGGAGCGCATCGGCCGGCTGCTGGGCGGCATCGTGGCCGCCGGTGGACCCGCAGGTGACTGGACGCTGACGACACCGAGCGCCGAAGGCGGCAGCCGCGTCTGGATGTTGGTGCGAGCAGGGGACTGAGGGGCACCAACCCCCCCATCCCCCCGGCCGCAGGCCTGACGATGCCGTTCATGAAACACGCTATCCACACCCCCGGTCCGGTCCTGGGCCTCAAGCCCGGCGAGTTGACACACACCAGCCTTGGTGGACTCGTGCGCGCCATCGTTGCCGACGACAAGTTCGAGCTAGCTCGCTACCGCGAGCTGTCCGACGCCGTGGAGCAGCACACCGGCCCGCGCATGGCCGCGCAGACCTATTTGATTCCGGCAGACATGCTTGGCCAGCGCGACATGACGGTCAGCGGCGGCACCACCGGGGCCCTTGTCGGCGCGGAGACCTTGTCCTTCAGCAACGCGCTGTCGAAGCGCGGCATCCTAGGCCGCCTGCCGGTTCAGCAGCACAAGGAGCTGCGCAACGACGCCGCCGTCGTCCGCCTGACCGGCGGGCACAGCATCACCTGGCTCGCCGCCGATGGCACCAGCCAGATCGGCGACGCGCAAGGCTCCTACGGCCAGGCTCGCATGGGCCCGAAGACCGTCGCGGCAACCGCGATCTGCAGCCGGCAGGTGCTGCTGACGGGCGGCCCGATGGCCGAGGGGTATGTCTTAAACACGCTGGCGGCCTCGCTCGCCGAAGCCAGCGACGGGGCGCTGATCGCCGGCACTGGCACCGCGGGCCAACCGCTGGGACTGATCTACACAACCGGCGTCAACTCCCGCGCCGGCACCGCCTTCGCGCTGTCCGACGCCGCCGCTATGGTGAAGGTTGCCGACGGCTACGGTTCGTCCGATTCGCTGGCATGGGTCGCAGGCATCGACGCAGCCGAAGACCTGCGGACCAGGCCGAAAGTCGCCGGCGGCGAGCTCATGTTGCTCGCCGATGGCCGCATGCTCGACCAGCCGCTGATCGTGAGCCGCGCCGCGCCGGCCGCAGGCTTGGTGCTGATGCCCTGGAGCTCGCTGCACTTCGCCCAGTGGGGCGCGCTCGAGCTCGCCGCCGACCCGTACACGTACTTCACCACCGGCCGCGTGATCCTTCGTGCTTTGTGGCGCCTTGACTTCGCTTGTGAATCGCCGACCCAGGTGTCCGTGGCCACGGCGCTGTCCTGATGATGCGCGACACGAACATCGTCGTCCGCGTCGTGCGCGCCACCCTGTACCGGGGCGAGCGCCAGGCAATCGGGACCACCCTGCGCGTGGCCGCGGCAGACGCGGCGCAGCTGATCGAATGTGGCAAGGCCGAGCTGGCGCACGCTGGCGACGCCGCAGCGGTGGAGGCAGCCCGTCGACACTCCGTGCTGGCCGCGCTGCGCCAGGCCGCGCGGCCGGTGCATCTGCCGGGGCACGGCACCGGGTGGCAGTCGTTGTGACCGTGGAAACTGAATCGAGGGGTTGTCGGCGTCGCGGGGTCGCCGGCAGCTTCATCACAACCTGGCCAGTGTCCAGGATCGGGTATACGCCATCGTCCCGTCGCCGTGCTCGATTCTCGGCGCCAGCGGTGGCACTACTCTGAGGGTGCCGTGTTCAAGCTGAAGCTGCTGCGCACCGTCGTCGTCGGCGGCCGGCGCTGGCTGCCGGGCGCTGAAGTGCAGGCCGACGCGCAGACCGCCTGCGATCTGGTCGAAGCCGGCACGGCGCGGCTGCTGGATGACGCCGATCTAGCGCGCCTGGTGGAGCTTGTCGGCGCGCGCCGGCTGCCGATGGACCCCAACAGAGGCCTGCGGCGGTGAGCCCAGGCCTGAACAGCACGGAAACACCGCGCGGTGAGCTCCAGCTCGCGCATAGCCGCGCGGTGGTGGTTGGTGCCTTGACGGGCACCCCTCGGACCCGCATGCGCGAGCACGGCCATGCGCCACCATCGGCGGTGCATGGGAAGCCCGTCCGGCGCGGCGCTGAAGCGGGGAGACGCTCCACCGCCAAGGCCGTGCAGCCGGGCACCTATTTTTGGGCGGCAACGAACGCATGACGAACCAGATCAAGTTCACCCTGGGCCTGTCTACCGCTGGGTTCGACAGCGGCGCCAAGTAGGCCGAGCAGGCCCTGGCCAAGATCGGCAAGGCCGGCCAGGTCAGCGCTGGCCAGATTGCCGCGGCCACGCGTGGCCTGCCGGCGCAGTTCACCGACATCGCCACCCAGCTGGCCGGCGGACAAAACCCGTTCCTGGTGCTGCTGCAGCAGGGCGGGCAGATCAAGGACCAGTTCGGCGGCGTGGGCAACGCCATCAGGGGCATCGCGTCTGCCGTCAGCCCCACAGGGCTGGCCATCGGCGCACTGGCCGCGGGCTTTGGCACCCTGGTGCTGGGCATCGAGGGCGGCCGGCGCGAGTCTGCCGCGCTACGCGACTCGCTCATCCTCACCGGCAACGCGGCAGGCGTCACCGCCGACAGCGTCAAGCGCCTGTCCGAGTCCCTGGCCGACAACACGCGGCAGACCGTGGGCGGCACGCGCGAGATCCTCAGCGCGCTCATTTCCAGCGGCCGCAGCAGCAACGCGGTGTTGGAGAGCCAGGCCCTGGCCATTGCCCGCATCGCTGACGTGTCGGGCAAGGCCGGCAAGGACATTGCCAACAGCTTTGCCGGCCAGCTGGAGGCGCCGGCCCGCTTTGCGGCCGAACTCAACAAGACCTACAACTTCCTCACGGTGGCCGAATTTCGGCGCATCCAGGCGCTGGAGGCATCGGGCAAGGCTGCAGACGCCGCCCGGCTCACAAACGACCGCCTGGCCGCATCGCTGGACGGGCAGCGGGCCCAGCTGTGGGGCATCGAGCGCGGATGGGACTCTCTCACCAAGACGCTCAGCGAGTACAAGCAAAAGCTGCTGGACCTGGGCAAGCCCGAGACCTTTGCCGGCGTCATCAACAACCAGGCGCGGGCCCTGGACGCGGCTAACCGCCAGATTGCGGGCACACAGCGCCGCGGCAGCTTGTCGCGCGCCGGTATCGCGGGCCTGGTCAACACGGAGGACGATGCCGAGCGCCTGCGCGAACTGCGCCGCGCGCAAAGCGCCATCGAAGGCAACGCCGCCGCGATCAGCAACATCCGCGCCGACACCCGCGCCAAGATCGCTGACCTCCTGTCGAGCCCGGGAAGTGAAAAGAAGCCCGAGCCTCCTGTGTATTTCGACGTGTTGGACGCCAAAGACGGGCGCATCAAGTTGCTGAAGGCGGCAGAAGAAGGCCTGTCCGCAATCCGTGATTCGGCAGAGGCGGCAAAGGCCGACTTCCTGGCGAGCGAAAAGGGGACATACGACAACTTCAGCCAGAACCGCATTGCCCAAGAGCAGGCCATCCTGCAGCAGCTGGTGGACGAGAACGCCCGCGCCAGTGCTGAACTGATTGCCGACGGGCGCGAGCGCGGGCGCGCCATCATCGAGATTGACCGCGAGAGCGGCATCCGCCGCCTGCAGCAGCAGGAGCTGAGCAACGAAGCCCTGGTGCAAGGCAT
>JALHQP010000179.1 GCA_022841885.1 Aquincola sp.
GCCGGCCCGTTCGCTGTCGCGGCCGGCCACCGCCGCCAGGCGCGCGCCCGGCACACCCTTGAGCGCGCCGGCAAAGCGGCGTGCGATGGCTCCGGGCCCGACCAGGGCCCAGCCGAAGGCGTCACTTGACGACAAGGGCGTCCTCCTGCGCTTCCTCGTCCACTTCCTCGCCGAGGAAGCCGCCGCTCTGGTGTTCCCACAGCCGCGCGTAGATGCCGCCGCGCGCCAGCAGCTCGCGGTGCGTGCCCTGCTCGACGATGCGGCCCTTGTCCATCACGATCAGGCGGTCCATCGCCGCGATGGTCGACAGGCGGTGCGCGATCGCGACCACGGTCTTGCCTTCCATCAGCCGGTACAGGCTCTTCTGGATCGCCGACTCGACCTCGCTGTCCAGCGCGCTGGTGGCCTCGTCGAGCAGCAGGATCGGTGCGTCCTTGAGCATCACACGCGCGATCGCGATGCGCTGGCGCTGGCCGCCCGAGAGCTTGACGCCGCGCTCGCCGACATGGGCGTCGAGACCCTTGCGGCCCTTCGGGTCGACCAGCGTCTCGATGAAGTCGCCGGCCTCGGCCTTGGCGGCCGCCGCGCGCAGCTGCTCTTCGCTCGCGTCGGGCCGGCCGTAGGCGATGTTCTCGCGTACCGAGCGGTGGAGCAGCGAGGTGTCCTGCGTCACCATGCCGATGTTGGCGCGCAGGCTGTCCTGCGTCACGCCGGCGATGTCCTGGCCGTCGATCAGGATGCGGCCCTGCTGGATGTCGTAGAAACGCAGCAGCAGGTTCACGACCGTGCTCTTGCCCGCACCCGAGCGCCCGACCAGGCCGATCTTCTCGCCCGGCTTGATCGTCAGCGTGAAGTCCTCGATCACGCGCTTGTTGTTGGCGCCGTACTGGAAGCCCACCGCGTCGAAGCGCAACTCGCCGCGCGGCACCGTGAGCGGGGTGGCGTCGGGCCGGTCCACCACCGTGTGATGCTTGGACAGGATGCCGATGCCGTCGGCCACCGTGCCGATGTGCTCGAACAGCGACGCCAGCTCCCACATGATCCAGTGCGCGATGCCGTTCAGGCGCAGTCCCATCGCGCTGGCGGCGGCCACGGCGCCGACCCCCACCTGGCCGTGCGACCACAGCCACAGCGACAGCGCCATCGTCGAGCCGATCAGCAGCACCGACAGCGCCTGGTTGATCTGGTCCACCAGGGTCACCAGACGCATCTGCTGGTAGGCGGTGCTCATGAAGTCGCCCATCGCGGCGCGTGCGTAGTCCGCCTCGCGGTGCGTGTGCGAGAACAGCTTGACGGTGGCGATGTTGGTATAGGCGTCGGTGATGCGGCCCGTCATCAGCGAGCGCGCATCGGCCTGCTGCTGCGCCACCTTGGCCAGCTTGGGCACGAAGTACCAGAGCGTGGCCACGTACAGCGTCAACCAGCCGAGGAAGGGCACCAGCAGCCACAGGTCGAAGGCGGCCAGGATGCCGATCAGGGTGATGAAGTAGACCGTGACGTAGACCAGGATGTCGGCGCCGATGGTCCACACGTCGCGCACCGCGAGCGCGGTCTGCATCAGCTTGGTGGCGATGCGGCCGGCGAACTCGTCCTGGTAGAAGCTCATGCTCTGACCGAGCAGCAGGCGGTGGAACTGCCAGCGCAGCCGCATCGGGAAGTTGCCGGCCACCACGTTGAAGCGCATCAGCGCCCAGCCGCAGGTGATCAACAAGCTGCTGATCAGCACGGCACCGTACACGCTCAGGGTGTCGCCGTGGCGTTGCCACAGCTCGGCCGGCGGCACGGCGGCCAGCCAGTCGACGATGCGGCCCATGAAGGCGAACAGCAGGCCCTCGATGGCGGCGATGCCGGCCGACAGCAGGGTCAGCAGCGCGAGGTGCGGGCGCAGGCCCTGGGTGCAGGCCCACAGGAAGGGCAGCAGCTTGCCGGGCGCAGGCTTGGGGATGTCGTCGGGGTAGGCCGGGATCAGGCGCTCGAAGAAGGCGAACAAGGGCAAGGCGCTCGGCGTGAAAAAGGGCGCAAGGGTAGCTCAGTTGGCTGCCAGACACCTGCCAGTTCCCATGATCGAAGGTCGCGAGTGGGGCTACCATGCGCAGCACTTCGAGCGAGCAATCGACCGCAACACTGGGCGGAACACCGGAACCCGTCACCGGCGCCGAAGGACCCCGACAGCCCGCTGGGCCGCCGGTGCGACAAGGGCCACGCAAGTGGCCCTTTTGCTTTGTGCCTCCGGTCGGGCCGCTGCTAGAGCTTCATCTCGAGCCGCAGCTGGGTGGTCAGCCAGGAGCGGGCGCGGTTGTGGCTCGTGTCCACCACGCTCGCGCTTTGCACGCGCGTCGTGCTCTCGGTGTCGGCCGCCAGCAGGTTGGACAGGGTCAGGCGCAGCTTCAGGTCGGGACTGAAGGTCCACAGCGCATAGGCATCGAGCACGGTCTTCTCGTTCTGCACCACGGTGCGGTCGGCATCGAGGCGTGTGCGGTAGCCCGGTGTGTGGTTCACGTTGCCGCCCAGCGTCAGCGGTGTGCCGCGAAAGCGATGGTCGGCACCCAGGTTCAGCGTGCCGCCGGGCTGTTCGGCCAGCCGGTTGTCCGGGCCGGGCACCGCGTCGACGCGCGAGCGGAAAATCGAGGCATTGGCGCGCACTTCGGTCGGTGGCGCGCCATCCACCAGTTGGTCGAGGCGGAACTTGGCTTCGAGCTCGATGCCGCGCGACAGCGCGTCGCCGATGTTCTGCGGTCGCGACACGTAGCGCGGTTGGCCCGGCGACCAGCTCACGTCCTCCAGCTCGACGACGTTGCGGATCAGATCGCGGATGCGGCGCACGAACAGGTTGGCCGACAGCACGCCGCCGTCGGCCAGGTAGCGCTCGACGGCCAGGTCGATGCCCAACGCCACCTCGGGCCTGAGCTGCGGGTTGCCGGCGCTGTCGGCCGTGAGCTCGGTGTTCGCGCCCGGTGCCGGATCGACCCGGTTGACGAACGGCCGGCCGATCAGCTGGTTCAGGTTCGGCGAGCGGTAGCTGCGCGTCAGGCTCATGCGCACCTGGTCGCGTGCGGCCGGGTTGGGCTTCCACACGGCGTGCAGCAACGGTGTCGTGACGCGGCTGCGGTTTACCTGCACCTCGTCGTTGGCGCCTTCGCCGCGTGTCGTGATGGCCTCGCTGCGCAGGCCCAGGTGCACGGCCCATTGCGGGTTGATCGACCATTCGTCCTGTGCGTAGAACGCGTGGCGGCGCGACGAGGCTTCGAGGTTCTCGCCGAACTCGGTCAGTTGCGCCACGCCGTCGCGCAGCACGGTCTTGGCCTCGGTGCGCCGATTGCGCTCGAACTCCAGGCCAGCCACGGCCTGGTGGCCGTCACCGAGCATCGCCGAGGCCTTGAGGCCGAGGGTCGCGTTGCGGTCGCGGTTGTCGGTGTCCTCGAAGCCGGTGTGCACCTCGGCGCCGCCGGCGTCGAACTCGCGCCGGTTCTGCTCGCTGCGCCAGCGGCCGTCGCCGAAGCCGGCACGCCACTCCAGGCGCGGGCCGCTGGCGCCGAGGCGGTGGTTGACGTTGGCGTTCAGGCGCGCCAGCCTGAAGCGGCCGTCGGTCACCGTGTCGCTGCGCGCGTACTCGGGTGGCGGGGTGCCGATCGGCTGTTCGATGAAGCCCTGGCCGCGGTTTCGGCCCTCGCTGGCGATGAGCAGCGGCATCAGCATCAGGCTCGCGCCCTGTTCGCCGCGCCACTGCAGGCGCGCGCTGGCATGCACGCCGCGCCGCTCGTCGCGGCTGTCGAAGCGGCCGTTCTCCTCGAGCACCGCGGCGCCGCTGACGAGGTCCTCCTCGGTGCGGTGGCTGCGGCTGCGGTTGTCGGCGGTGCGGTCGAACATCGACAGCGATCCGTTGACGATCCAGTCGCCGACGCTGTCGTTGCGCGTCCACGCCAACGAGGGTGACACCTGGCCGCCTTCGGCCGCGAGCGTCAGGTTGAGGTCGTTCAGGCGCTTGCGGAATCCCTCGCGCAGCACGATGTTGATGGTGCCGGCGATCGCGCGCGCGCCGGTCTCGGCGGTCGGCGCGCGCAGGATCTCGATGCGTTCGATCTGCTCGGGCGGGATCGAGTCGAGCGAGAAGCCCGGCGCGATGCGCTCGCCGTCGACCAGGATCTGCGTGTAGCCGCCGGCCATGCCGCGCATGCGCGGGTTGCCGCCGCGTCCCGGCGCGCCGGGCACCGTGATGCCCGGCAGGCGCTTGAGGATCTCGAGCGTGTTGCTGTCGCCGAAGCGCTCGATCTCCTCGCGCCCGATCACGATCTTGGCGGCGGTGGACTGGCGGCGCTGCTCGCTGTCGCTGGCACGGCCGCCGGTGATCTCGACGCGCTGCGTGGGGGCGGGGGCAGGCGTCGGTGCGGGCGTCGGTGCGGGGGTCGGCGCAGGGGCGGGCGCGGGCGCC
>JALHQP010000180.1 GCA_022841885.1 Aquincola sp.
AGGCCACCGCGGGTCACCTGCGCAGCGTGCAGCGACAGCCCGAGCGGATTCGCAAATACTTCGAACATGATCCGGTTCGCTATGCTGCTTGATCCAAGTTCATTGATGCCGGCTCAATAGCGCCAGAGCCAGGCCGCGCCGCGAACGCCGGAGGAGTCGCCGTGAGCGGCGCGGTGCAGCGGTGTACCCACCACGTCGCTGAACACATGCGGCACCCAGCGCCGCGGCAGCTCTTCGTAGAGCGCGCCCACATTGCTCATGCCGCCGCCGAGCACGATGGCGTCCGGGTCGAGCAGGTTGATCACGCGCGCCAGTGCTCGCGCCAGGCGCTCCAGGTAGCGGTCCAGCGACACGCGGCAGGCCGGATCGCCGGCCTGCGCGGCTTGCACGATCTGCGGCGCCGTCAGCGTGGCACCCCCGCGGCGCGCGTGGTCAGCCGCGAAGCCCGGACCGGACAGCAAGGTCTCGACGCAGGTTCCGCGGCCGCACCAGCAGCGCAACGACGCCGTCTCGCCGTCGAGCAGCGGCGCCGGGTTGTGACCCCACTCGCCGGCTACCCCGTTGGCACCCGGCCAGGCGCGGCCGTGAATCGCGATGCCGGCACCGACGCCGGTGCCGAGGATGGCCGCGAACACCACACGCCCACCGGCCCCCGCGCCATCGACCGCTTCGCTGACGGCCAGGCAGTTGGCGTCGTTCTCCAGCCGCACCGGGCGGCCGAGCACGCGCTCGAGATCCTGCTGCAGCGGACGGCCGATCAGCACCGTGGAGTTGGCGCCCTTGACCAGACCGGTGGCCGGCGACAGGCAGCCGGGGATGCCCACCCCCACCGGCAACGCACCGCTGCCCAAGCTGCCCTCGGCGCGCTGCACCAAGCCGGCGATGGCCGCCAACGTGCCCTCGTAGTCGCCCGCTGGCGTGGCGACGCGCTCACGCAGCAGCACCCGCCCGTCGTCGCGCCCGAGAGCCGCAACCTCGATCTTGGTGCCGCCGAGATCAACGCCGATCAGCGGGTCGTCGCTCATGGCGGCAGCGCCCGCACGGCCGCCCGAAGGGCGCTGCGCGCCCCCTCGGGGGGCAGCGAACGAAGTGAGCGCGGGGGCTTCACGATCCCAGCAGCGCGCGCAGCGCGGCCTCGTCGATGACCGGCACGCCGAGCTCCTGCGCCTTGTCGAGCTTGCTGCCCGCGGCCTCGCCGGCGACGACGTAGTGCGTCTTCTTCGACACCGAGCCGGCCACCTTGCCACCCAGCGCCTCGATCATCGCCTTGGCCTCCTCGCGGCCGAGCGTGGGCATCGTGCCGGTGAGCACGAAGGTCTTGCCCGCCAGCGGCCGGGGTGTCGTGTCGGCCGTGCCGTCGTGCTCGTCCCATTGCAGGCCCGCAGCGCGCAACTGCTCGACGACCTCGCGGTTGTGCGGCTGGTCGAAGAAGGTGCGCACGCTTTGCGCCACGGTCGGGCCGACGTCGGACACCTCGAGCAGTTGCTCAAGACTGGCGTCCATCAGGCGGTCGAGCGCGCCGAAGTGGCGCGCCAAGTCCTTGGCCGTGGTCTCGCCGACATGGCGGATGCCCAGGCCGTAGAGGAAGCGCGCCAGGGTCGTGCGCTTGCTCTTGTCCAGCGCCGCGACGAGGTTGGCCGCGCTCTTGTCGGCCATGCGTTCGAGCTGGGCGAGCGACGCGACGCCGAGCTTGTAGAGGTCGGGCAGCGCGCGGATCACACCGCCGTCGACCATCTGGTCCACCAGCTTGTCGCCCAGGCCCTCGATGTCGAGCGCACGCCGCTGCGCGAAGTGCAGGATCGCCTGCTTGCGCTGGGCAGGGCACGAGATGCCGCCCGAGCAGCGCCAGTCGACCTCGCCCTCCTCGCGCACGATCGCACTGCCGCACACCGGGCAGGCGCCGCCGAGCTTCTTGTACAGGTCGAAGGGCTCGCCGGCGTCCCCAGGCCGGCGCTCGAGCACCACGCCGACCACCTCGGGAATCACGTCGCCGGCGCGGCGCACGATCACGGTGTCGCCGATGCGCACGTCCTTGCGCCGGGCCTCGTCCTCGTTGTGCAGCGTGGCGTTGCTGACCGTGGTACCACCGACGAACACAGGTTCCAGCTTGGCCACGGGCGTGAGCTTGCCGGTGCGGCCGACCTGGATGTCGATGCCGCGCAGCAGGGTCATCTGTTCCTGCGCCGGGTACTTGTGCGCCACGGCCCAGCGTGGCTCGCGCGTCTTGAAGCCGAGCTGACGTTGCAGCGCGAGTGAGTTGACCTTGTAGACCACGCCGTCGATGTCGAACGGCAGCGCGTCGCGCTTGGCCCCCATCGCGGCATGAAAAGTGATCAGCCCGTCGGCGCCCGCCACCACCGCGCGGTCGGCGCACACCGGCAGGCCCATTGCAGCCACCGCGTCGAGCAGTGCGCCATGCGTGGGCGGCAGCTCCCAGCCCCGCACCTCGCCCAGGCCGTAGGCGAAGAAGCTCAGCTTCTTGTCGACCAGGCCGCCAGGGTCGAGCTGGCGCACGGCGCCGGCCGCGGTGTTGCGCGGGTTGACATAGGTCTTCTCGCCCTTGGCGCGCTGCGCTTCGTTGAGGGCCTCGAAGTCGTCGCGCCGCATGTAGACCTCGCCGCGTACCTCGAACACCGGCGCATCCATGCCCCGCAGGCGCAGCGGGATCTGGCCGATGGTGCGGATGTTCTGCGTCACGTCCTCCCCGGTTTCGCCGTCACCGCGTGTCGCGGCCTGCACGAGCACGCCGGCCTCGTAGCGCAGGTTGATCGCCAGGCCGTCGAACTTGAGTTCGGCCGCGTACTCGACGGGCGGCGCATCGGCATCGAACTTGAGCGCGTTGCGCACCCGCTCGTCGAACTTGCGCGCGCCTGCGGCGGTGGTGTCGGTCTCGGTATCGATCGACAGCATCGGCACCGCATGTCGCACCGGCACCAGGCCATCGAGCACCTTGCCGATCACGCGCTGCGTCGGCGAATCCGCCGTCAGCAGCTCGGGATGCGCCGCCTCGAGCGCCTGGAGCTCTTGAAAGAGCCGGTCGTACTCGGCGTCCGGAATCTCCGGCGCGTCGAGCACGTAGTAGCGGTGCGCGTGGTGGTTCAGCAGCGCGCGCAGGGTGGCGGCGCGCTCGGCGGGGTCGGGCATGGCGTGAGTGTAGGCAGGGCTCAGAGCGTGGCGCTGACCATGCGGTAGCGCTCGAACAGCACCCCCTGGTAGGGCTCGGCCACGATGCGCTCGAGCTGGAAACCCGCCCGCTCGAACACCGGCTTCGAGAACGGCGTGGCCCAGGCCACGAAGCGGCGCGCGCCGGCGGCGCGCGCCTGCGCAAGCGCATGAGCCAGCAAACGGCTGCCCAGCCCCTGGCGCGTCAGCGCCGCGCGCACGTACAGCGAATGCACCTCGCCGACGCCGTCGTGCACCGCGACACCACAGAACCCGGCCGGGCCTGCGTCGTCGTCGGCGATCCAGGTGTGGGCATCGAGGATGTAGCGCGCGAAGCGCTGCGCGTCATCGGTCGAGCGTGTCCAGGCGGCGACCTGCTCAGGCGTGTAGACCCGCGGCCCGAGCGCCAGCGCCGTGTCGCGGTACAGCGCGGCCAGCGCCGCCACGTCGGCCACCGTGGCCAGCCGCAACGCCGGGCTCACTGGAACAGTCGTCGCGCCACCGGCGTACCGGCGGCCATGTCGCGCGCCTCGAGTGCCCGGTACAGGGTCTGCAGCTCGGCAGCGATGGTGGTGTAGTGCTGCAGCGTGATCGGCCGGCCGTCGTCGTCGACGGCCAGCGCGTCCATCTCGTCGGCCAGCGCGCGGATGGCCTGCTGCCAGGCCGCGAAGGGCTCGACCGCCTCGGGCGTCTGGCCGACGTCGAGCGACAGCGTGACGCGCTTCACCGCGGCCTGCGCCGGGTCGTCGGACAGCGCGGCCTGGGCGTCGAACGACAACGTCAGCACCGGCGGCGCGCCCTCGTCGGCAGCGGGCAGCACCAGCCGACCCGGCAGGTGGCCCGGAACGAAGCCGTGGCGCTCGGCGCATTGGCGGATGTAGCCCACGCTCCAGGCCACCGAGTTGGCCTGCAGGTGCACCGTGAGGTTGGCATCGTGTGCGCTCGCGAACGCGTCGAGCTCGCGCGCGCGGCCCACCACGTCGAGCATGTCGGGGAAGTCGGGCACGGCGCCAATCGCGTCGGCGAAGGCCTGGATCTTCTGCACGAACTCGGAGTATTCGATCTCGTTGAGCGCGCCGCTGCGGTTGGCCAGCTGCACGCCGGCCTGCAGTTCGCCGTAGCGCGCGCCGGCCAGCGGCGCCTCCCACTCGGCCGTCTCGGCGTTCAGGCCCTCGACCTGCAGCGGCTTGCCGCCCGCCCGGCGCGACGGCGGCAGGTGGGCCAGCACCGTATCGCCGCTCACCGGCGACTCGACGCCCAGCGTCG
>JALHQP010000181.1 GCA_022841885.1 Aquincola sp.
CCCCGGCCATCAGCGACCTGCGCCCGCTGCTCGAAGCCGCCGAGCACGAGCTGCGCGCCGCCGCCAACCACCCCGCGCGGCCCAAGCGCACCGCGCCGCCGCCACGCACCTGGCGCGACACGCACCTGGCGCGGTTGTGGCGGTTCTTCTCCCGGCCGGACTAGCATTGCTCGGTGGCAGCCGCGCCATCCGTCGCGGGGTGGCCCTGTCAAGGGCCGCGCAGCGGCACGATCTCGATTGCCGAGTTGTTGTGGCGCATGCGCTCGTTCCCCGCCGCGGTCACGTCGACCGTCGTGATGACGATCGCGTCCTTCACCGCGAGCAGGGTCGCCGCCTGCACCTCCGTGGGTGCACCGTCGATCGGCATGTACAGGAGACGGCGGAACAGCACGTCGGCCGACCAGCGCGCGCGGGCCGCGACCGAGGGCACTGCGACATCGGCCGTGCCGAAGAACGGCATCGAGACATCGATCGGCCCCCCGGGCGGGTGGGGCGGCCTTGGCGGCTGCAGGTCCTTCTCCGAGTAAGGCAGGTAGACCGACACCACACGGACGGTGGTCGGCGCCGAAGCGGCGTCGCCGCCGTTGTGGATCTGCACCGTCGCGCCGATGCGCGGACGCGTCGTTGCCGGCCTCCAGATCGGCGTGATGTCCCCCGAATCCAGCATCGCCCAGGGGTTGGACAAGTTCCCCGTGCCGCGCAGCAGGTCCGCCAGCAGATACACATGATCGGCAGAGAAGCAGGTCCGCAGGAACAGGTCCGCATCGGCACTTGCACTCACGATCTGGTAGTGCATCGGATTGGGCAGCAACGTCACCCAGGTGCCGAGGCCGGCCGCCGTGAATTCGGAGAGCGGCAAGAGCCCCTTGCTTTCCAGCGCATCGGCGGGCTTGTTCAGCATCCGGTCCGGGCCCGACTGCAGCAGATAGCTCGCGCCATCGAGCGCATAGGTCAGGCTGCGCGTCGCATGCGGCGGCAATTCGTCGAGGTAGCGGTACTGGCCGCGTTGACTCAGCGCATTCCAGAAGGCGTCGCATTCACCGCTGCCGGGCTTGTTCTCGCCGAACCCGAAGTCGCCGAGATAGCCGTCGAGCACGACCTCCTTCGCGAGCACCGCGGCGTGGGCGTTCTGTAGCCCGTCGCGCACGCGACGCAGCAGCGCCTGCACGGCGCGATCGCTGAGGCCCGCCACCGGCACCCGCCTCAGGAACCAGGGCACGATGCGGTTCGCGTAGAGCATGCGGAACGGATGAGCGCCGAAGCTGTCGGCGATCCGCGTCGCATCGAGATAGGACGACGGATATTCGGCCAGCTCGAAAGCCTTCACCGTTCTCGCATCGACATTGCTCGCCTGCACATTCATGGTCACGCCGTCGGGCGCGAGCGATTTATCGACGTGCAGGCCCAGCTTGAACTTGATGCGCGCCTGCGGCAGCGCCAGCGTGCGCATCAACCCGCCGCAGGGCACATCCGGCTCGAGCCAGCTGATCGTCGAAGCGCTCGCCACGTCGACATTCGTCAAGACGCTGCCGGCGGCGTACTCGGCATCGGTGATCGAAGTCTGGTTCAGCTTGACGGAGAATCGCAGCACGAGCTCGCCCTGCAACTCGTTGAAGTGCAGCGCGAGCGAGCGCGTCGAACGGAACTGCGCCAGCAGCGTCGCCAACGGCACCCCGCCCAGGAGATTGCGGGCCTCGTCGAAGCCGGAGCCGGCCAGGGTCACCGGTGCATCGGCATCGATCAGCAGCCGCGCGTCCACGTTTTCCGCGATGCGCACATCCTGCGGCACCTGACGCTCCTTGAGCCGATCGAACATGGCGCGATAGCAATGCACGATCTGGTCGGGCGACGTGATCCTGAAGTAGTAGGCCGGCGGATCGCCGGTTTGGTAGGCCGTGACGTAATCGGTCTGCCGCGCGATGTAGATGAGCAGCGCGTTGTCTTCGGGCGGCTGCGTGTACAGGTAGATCGTCGAACACTGGATGCGGTTCGGGATGCACTCGGTGGGGATGATCTCGTTGACGATCGTCGAGGTCTGCGGGACCTCGTCGTTGTCGGGGGTCGGCAAGCCGTCGCTGATGAGGACCGTGAGCCGATAGAACGAATCTGACTGTGCAAGCAGTGCATCGGCTTGGCGCATCGCTGCGGCAAGCGGCGTGGCGCTCTGCGCGCCGATGCTGCGCAGAACCGGGATGCGGGCGGCCACCTCGCTCCAGGTCTTCCAGGGCTGCGCAGCCTCGTCGACGTGGACGCGCAGGTCGTCCGTCGCCTCCGAACCCTGGAAGGTGATGAGCGCAATGCGGTCCAGCGCATTGCGCGTCGGTGCGAAGGCCTCGACCAAGGACTGGATCGCCGCGTAGCGCTTGCCGTCGGGGTCGCTGTGCGGCGGATCGGGATCCATCGAGCCGGAGTTGTCGATCACGAACACGATGTGCACACCCACCGGCACCTGCTGTGATGCCGCGCTGATGCGCAACTCCACCGGCACCGAGGCACTGCCACCCACGATGGGCACCGCACCTTCGAACCCGAGCGGCGCGTCCGGCAAAGCCAGCTTGTCGAGCGCGCGGATGAGGGGCGTGGGCATCGATCTTCTCCTCCTCAGCCATCCCGCGACTGGAGACCGCCGAGGGCACATTGAGGCACGGAAGAAGGCGATGGCGATTGAGTTCGCTCAGCGCGGCGCCGACCTCCGATGGCCCATCGGCATCGCCGGCGGCTCAAGCCGTCGGCTGCTGCTCGAACCCGGGCAGACCCTCGGCCTCGGCCGCCTGGGACGCATCGGCCGGCAACACCTCCACCCGCGTCACCACCGCACCCGCAGGCCCGCGCCCGGCCCACGCGGCGATCGCCTCCACCGCCGCTGCGGAGCCAACCACCAGCGCCTCCACCGAGCCATCGCGCCGGTTGCGCACCCAGCCGCGCAGGCCCAGGCGCCCGGCCTCGCGCACCATGCTCCAGCGGTAGCCCACGCCCTGCACGTGGCCGTGGATGTGCAGGTGCTTCACGTTGTCAGTGCCGTCAACCACTTCTGCCGACGACCGCGGGCGCATAGGCAATCGACTCGCCGTTCACCCGCACGAACCCGATGCTGACCAGGTGGTCGACGAGGCGGCCCACCGCGGGGTCGGCCTCGCCCGTGCCGAGCATGGAAGACACGTAGCGCCGCAGCTGCCTGAGCTTCTTGGGCTGCTTCTCGCCCATCGTGCGCAGGTTGGCGAGCACCTTCTCGGCGGCCGGTGGCTTGCCGGGCACGCGTTGGGTTGCTGGCGCCTTGGGTTGGGGCCGAGGCTGCTGCTTGGTCTGCTGCTCGGGCTGTCGCTTGGGTTGTTGCTTGGGTTGTTGCTCGGGTTGCGGCTTGGGTTGTGCCTTGGGTTGCTGCTTCGCCGGCTGCTTCGGCTGCTGCTTGAGTTGCTGCTTGGGTTGGGGCCTGGATTGCTGCCTGAGTTCGGGCGTGGGTGGTTGCTTCGGCTGGCTCTGGGGCTGGCTCTGGCTCTGGGGCTGGGCCAGCGGCCGCGCCGATGCGGCCTTCCTGGCGGGCGGCGCCACGCGGGCCACCTGCGGCGCAACCCTGGGCGTCTTCGCCTCGCGCGCCGCCGGCTGGGTGGCCGCGTTCGCCTTCTTCGCCACGGCCTTCTTGGCCGGGCGTTGCTTCGCCGGGGCCTTCTTCGCGGGCGCCTTCGCCGCAGGTGCCGCAGCGGCCGGCGCGGTTGCCGCAGGCGCCCTCGCGATGGGTGCCTTCGCAACGGGTGCCCTTGCCACCGGCGCCTTGGCAACGGGCGCGTTCGCGAGCGGAGCGCTCGCATCGGGCGCCTTCGCGATGGCCGTCTTCTTCGTTCTCGACACCTTCGGCGCCTTCGCCACTGGCGCCTCGGCCACCGCGGCCACCTTCTTGGCCGGGGCCCTGCTCGCCGGAGGCTTCCGGGCCACGGTCTTCCTGCCCGCCACCTTCTTCGCCGGCGCCGTCGGCTTGAACGGCACCTGGGTCACGTCGAAGCCCAGCGAGAGGGCGTGCTCGATCAGCGGCTGGTAACCCCGGTCGATGGCCACGATGACGAGCCGGGCCCCCGGGTTGCGCGCGGCGATGTAGCCCACATAGAAGGCGAGGTGGAAGTCGAGCGCGTTCTTGCCCGGGCGCGAGATGGGTACGGGCGTCTGCTCCGCCCCCAGCGGCGCAAACGACGCCAGCCGCTTCACCTGGCTGCGGCTGTGGAACAGCCACGCGTGCGTGACGCCGGGGACGAGGCGCTTCACGTCGTCCAGGGTGGGCTGGTTGTTTTCGAGGTCGACGAGGACATGAACCGCTTG
>JALHQP010000182.1 GCA_022841885.1 Aquincola sp.
GGTCGCGTGACGAGCACGGTCGGCGCCACGGTCGCGCCCCTAGGCGGACGCGGCGAGGTATTCGGCCGCGCCCTGGGTTCGCAGCATCGCCACCGCGGCCGCGCCCAGGGCCTCGGCGCCGGCGGTGTCGCCCACCGGGCGCTGCACCTGCGCGCGCAGCAGCGGACGTGTGGGGGTGGCGGCGTCGCCCAGCGCCACATGCAGGTGCAGCGCCGCGCCCTGCCAGTGCGCGTAGGCCGCCAGCGGCACCGAGCAGCTGCCGCCCAGGCCGCGCGACACCGCCCGTTCGGCATGCACCGCGAGCCAGGCGGAGCGGTCGCTCAGCGTGGCGAGCGCTTCGCGCAGCGCGGTGTCGTCGGCACGCACCTCGATGCCGAGCGCGCCCTGGCCGGCGGCCGGCAGCATCTGGCCCGGCTCGAAGCGCTCGCGGATGCGTTCGGGCAGGCCCAGGCGCATCAGGCCGGCGGCGGCGAGCACGATCGCGTCGTACTGGCCCTCGTCGAGCTTGCGCAGCCGTGTATCGAGGTTGCCGCGCAGCGGCTCGATCTGCAGGTCCGGCCGCGCCGCCGCCAGCTGCACCACGCGGCGCAGGCTCGAGGTGCCGACACGCGCACCCAGCGGCAGCTCGGCCGGCGAGGCGTAGCGCGGCGAGACGAAGGCGTCGCGCGGGTCCTCGCGCTCGAGCACGGCCGCCAGCACGAAGCCGTCCGGCAGGTCCATCGGCACGTCCTTCAGCGAGTGCACGGCCAGGTCGGCCCGGCCGTCCTCGAGTGCAAGCTCGAGTTCCTTGACGAACAGGCCCTTGCCGCCCACCTTGGACAGCGTACGGTCCAGGATCTGGTCGCCGCGCGTCGTCATGCCCAGCAGCTCGACCGGCACGCCGAAGCGCTCGGCCAGCAGGGCTTGCACATGTCTTGCTTGCCACAGCGCCAGGCGGCTCTCGCGCGTGGCGATGGTCAGGCGCCGGCCGCTCGATGCCAGTGTCGGGGGCGAACTCATGTGCCGATTATCGAGCCCGACCCCCCGCTTGGTAACATTCAATTCAGTAACCGGGTTACACCTCATGCCGCGACGCACCGCTGTCTCCTCGTCCCTTGCCCAGGCCGACGCCGCGGCCAAGAACCGGCCGCTGGTGGAGGACATCCGCCTGCTCGGCCGCATCCTCGGCGACGTGATCCGCGAACAGGAGGGGGCGGAAGCCTTCGAACTGATCGAGCGCGTGCGCCAGCTCTCGGTGGCCTATCGCCTGAAGCGCGACGCCTCGGCCGGCCGCGTGCTCGACCGCCTGCTGAAGAACCTGTCGGGCGACCAGACGGTGAGCGTGATCCGCGCCTTCAGCTACTTCAGCCATCTGGCCAACATCGCCGAGGACCGCCACCACGTGCGGCGGCGCGAGGTGCACGAGCGCGCCGGCGACCTGCAGGAGGGTTCGCTCGGCATGGCCTTCGAGCGCCTGTTCGACGCCGGATTCCGCGCCGGCGAGATCGCGGCCACGCTGGCGCAGTCGCACATCAGCCCGGTGCTGACCGCGCACCCGACCGAGGTGCAGCGCAAGTCGATCCTCGACGCCGAGCGCGCGATCGCCGAGCTGGTGGGCGAGCGCGACCGCGTGGCGACGGCGCGCGAGCGCGAGGACAACGAGGCGCTGCTGCGCGCCCGCGTGACGCAGCTGTGGCAGACGCGCATGCTGCGCCCGTTCAAGCTGACGGTGTCCGACGAGATCGAGAACGCGCTGTCGTACTACCCGACCACCTTCCTGCGTGAGATCCCGCGCCTGTATCGCGACATCGAGCGCACGCTGCACGGCCACGAGGTGGCCTCGTTCCTGCGCATGGGCCACTGGATCGGCGGCGACCGCGACGGCAACCCGAACGTCGGCGCGCAGACGCTGAAGCTCGCGCTGGCACGCCAGGCCGAGGTGGCGCTGCGCCACTACCTGACCGAGGTGCACACGCTGGGCGCGGAACTGTCGATTTCCAAGACCCTGGCACCGGTCAGTGCCGAGATGCTCGAGCTGGCCGGGCGCAGCCCGGATCGCAACCCGCATCGCGAGGACGAGCCTTACCGGCGCGCGCTGATCGGCGTCTACGCGCGCCTGGCCGCCACGCTGCACGAGTTCACCGGCACCGAGGCGCTGCGCCACGCGGTCGCGCCGCAGGACCCGTACCCGAGCGCCGACGCCTTCCTGGACGACCTGCGTACGGTCGAGGCCTCGCTGCACCACCACCACGCCAGCTCGCTGATCGCGCCGCGCCTGGCGCCGTTGATGCGCGCGGTGCAGGTGTTCGGCTTCCACCTCGCGACGATCGACTTGCGCCAGAGTTCCGATCACCACGAGGCCGTGGTCGCAGAGCTGCTGCGCGTGGCGCGCATCGAGCCCGACTACGCTGCGCTGCCCGAGGGCGCGCGGCGTGAGCGCCTGATGGCGCTGCTCAACGACGCGCGCCCGCTGCGCGTGATGGGCCACGAGTACAGCGAACTCGCGCGCGGCGAACTCGCGGTGTTCGAGGCGGCGGGCGCCGCGCTGGCACGTTACGGGCGGCATGCGATTCGCCACTACATCATCTCGCACACCGAGGACGTGAGCGACCTGCTCGAGGTGCTGCTGCTGCAGAAGGAGTGCGGGCTGATGCGTGGCACGCTGGATCGCGACGACGACGGCGGCGCGCATGCCGACCTGATCGTCGTGCCGCTGTTCGAGACCATCGAGGACCTGCGCCACGCCGAGCCAATCATGCGCGCCTACTACGCGCTGCCCGGTGTGCTGCCGATGATGTTGCGCAGCAAGGCCGGTGCCTTCCCCGAGCAGGACATCATGCTCGGCTACAGCGACAGCAACAAGGACGGCGGCTTCTTCACCAGCAACTGGGAGCTCTACCGCGCCGAGACGGCGCTGGTGGCGCTGTTCGAGCCGCTGAAGCAGGCGCATGGCCTGCGCCTGCGCCTGTTCCACGGCCGTGGCGGCACGGTGGGCCGCGGCGGCGGCCCGAGCTACCAAGCCATCCTGGCGCAACCGCCGGGCACGGTGAACGGGCAGATCCGCCTGACCGAGCAGGGCGAAGTGATCGCGTCGAAGTACGCCCACCCCGAGATCGGTCGCCGCAACCTCGAGACCCTGGTGGCGGCCACGCTCGAGGCCACGCTGCTGCACCCGACCAAGACCGCGCCGAAGGCCTTCCTCGACGCCGCGGCCGAGATCAGCCAGGCCAGCTACGAGGCCTACCGCGCGCTGGTCTACGGCACGCCCGGCTTCACCGACTACTTCTTCGAGGCGACGCCGATCCGCGAGATCGCCGAGCTCAACATCGGCTCGCGCCCGGCCTCGCGCAAGGCGGGCCGGCGCATCGAGGACCTGCGCGCGATCCCCTGGGGCTTCTCGTGGGGCCAGTGCCGCGTCGCGTTGCCCGGCTGGGCCGGCTTCGGCAGCGCCATCGAGACCTGGCTCGGCACCGCGGCCGGCAGGCGCCGCGAGCGCCTGGCGCTGCTGCAGAAGATGGTCAAGCAGTGGCCCTTCTTCCGCACCCTGCTGTCGAACCTGGACATGGTGCTGGCCAAGAGCGACCTGCGCATCGCTGCGCGTTATGTCGAACTGGTCGAGGACAAGAAGCTGGCCAAGCGCATCTTCGGCGCGGTGCAGGCCGAGTGGGATCGCACCGACGCGATGCTGTCGCTGATCACCGGCGAGAAGGCACGCCTGGCGTCCAACCCGGCGCTGGCGCGTTCGATCGAGCACCGCTTCCCCTACCTCGACCCGCTGAACCACCTGCAGGTCGAGCTGATGCGGCGCTACCGGCAGCAGAAGGCGAGCGACCCCGGGGCGGACCGCGTCAAGCGCGGCATCCACCTGTCGATCAACGGCATCGCGGCCGGGTTGCGCAACACCGGCTAAACGCTGCCGCGCTCAGCCGCTTTCCAGCGCCTCGCGCACCGCGGTCACCTGGCGTCGTGACACCGCGAGCCACTCGCCCACGGGCGCCACCTGCACGGCCCAGCCGACCTCGTCGCCCTCGTCCTCGGCGTCGGCCAGTCGCCGGCGCTCGAGCGCACGCACCGCGTGGCGCGCCACGAGCGCATTGCGGTGCACGCGCAGCACCTGGGCGCCAAGGCGCTGCTCGAGGTCGGTCAGCGAGTCGTCGAGCACGTAGCTGCGCGCGCTGGTGCGCAGCGTCACGTACTTCAGCTCGGCCTTCAGGTACAGCACCTCGGCCATCGGCACGCGAACGACGCGGCCGCGCTCGCTGACCACCAGCACCGGGCCCTCGGCCGTC
>JALHQP010000183.1 GCA_022841885.1 Aquincola sp.
GCTGCGACGGCGTGGGCCGGCCGCGGCGCTGCCGGAACGCCAGGCGCGGGCGCTGCCGGCGCTGGCAGTGGCACGGCCAATGCCACGAGCAGCGACCCGTCGCGCCTGCCGCGGCGTTTCGCCAGCGACCCGAACGTCGTGCGCACCGCGCTGTGCGTCGAGGTGCGCAACCCCGTGCGTTCCAACGGCGCCAAGGCCGAGCTCGCGGCCAAGGACAAGCGCGGCGTGATGTACGTCTTCATGCCGCCGCTGGCCGCGCTCGACGACTACCTCGAGCTGGTCGCCGCGGTGGAGGCCACGGCGGCCGAGCTGAAGATCCCGGTCGTGCTCGAGGGCTACCCGCCGCCGCGCGACCCGCGCCTGAAGTCGCTGGCCGTGACGCCCGACCCCGGCGTGATCGAGGTCAACATCCATCCGGCGCACGACTGGACAGAGCTGGTCGATCACACCGAGTTCCTCTACGACGCCGCGCACGAGACGCGCCTGGCGACCGAGAAGTTCATGGTCGACGGCCGCCACACCGGCACCGGCGGCGGCAACCATTTCGTGCTCGGCGGCGCCACGCCCGCGGACAGCCCCTTCCTGCGTCGGCCCGACCTGCTGGCGAGCCTGTTGACCTACTGGCACAACCACCCGAGCCTGAGCTACCTGTTCTCGGGCATGTTCATCGGCCCGACCAGCCAGCACCCGCGTTTCGACGAGGCGCGCGACGACCAGGTCTACGAGGTCGAGATCGCGCTGCAGGAGATCGAGCGCCAGCTCTCGCTGCGCAAGACGGTGCCGCCCTGGCTGATCGATCGCACGCTGCGCAACCTGCTGATCGACGCCACCGGCAACACGCACCGCGCCGAGTTCTGCATCGACAAGCTGTATTCGCCCGACGGCGCGACCGGGCGCCTGGGCCTGCTCGAGCTGCGTGCGTTCGAGATGCCACCGCACGCGCGCATGAGTCTGGCGCAGCAGTTGCTGATGCGCGCGCTGGTGGCCTGGTTCTGGCGCCAGCCGTACAAGGGCGGCGGCGCCGACCGGCTCACGCGCTGGGCCACCGGCGTGCACGACCGCTTCCTGCTGCCGAGCTTCGTGCGTCTGGACTTCGACGACGTGATCGCCGACCTTCAGCGTGCCGGCTTCGCCTTCGACGGCGACTGGTTCGCGCCGCACTTCGAGTTCCGCTTCCCGCGCATCGGCGAAGTGCGTGCGATGGGCATCGAGGTGGCGCTGCGCAGTGCGCTCGAGCCCTGGCACGTGATGGGCGAGGAGGGCGCGCCCGGCGGCACGGTGCGCTATGTCGACTCCTCGCTTGAGCGCCTGGAGGTCAAGGCCACCGGCCTGAACGGCAACCGGCACGCGATCACCGTCAACGGCCGCGCGCTGCCGATGCAGCCCACCGGGCGGGTCGGCGAATTCGTCTGCGGCGTGCGCTACCGCGCCTGGGCGCCGCCCTCGGCCCTGCACCCGACCATCGGGACGCACGTGCCGCTGACCTTCGACGTGGTCGACCGCTGGTCCGAGCGCTCGCTCGGCGGTTGCCGCTATCACGTCGCGCATCCGGGCGGTCGCAACTACGACACCTTCCCGATCAATGCCTACGAGGCCGAGAGCCGCCGCCTCGCACGCTTCGAGGCCCTGGGTCACACGCCGGGACGTCTGGTCGTGGGGTCGGCGACGCCGAGCCGGGAATTCCCGTTCACGTTCGACCTTCGGCTCGGATAAGGTGGCCCGCATCGTTGTCGCCGTGTTGCCGGTCATTTGAGCGCCGCCTTGTCCAGCTTGCCCGAAGCCTCGTCCAGCGTGTCGCCGCCGCTCGCCTTCACGCTCGACGAAAGGCCCGTTGACAGTTACGACGAGTTGCGCGACGCGGACGGCGTGTTGCGTCCCGCGTGGCAACAGTTCTTCGCCGCGTCGCCGTCGCTGCAGGCCGACCCGGCCGCCACCTTCGTGCGCCACCGCACGGCGATCGCGCAGCAGATCCGCGCCGACGGTGTCACGCACAACCTGCATGTCGAGGAGGGCGGCAGCGGCCTGGCGGCACGGCCCTGGTCGCTCGAGGCGCTGCCGCTGATCGTCGAGCCGGCCGACTGGGCTGCGATCGAGCAGGGCGTGATCCAGCGCGCGCAACTGCTGTCGCGCATGCTGGCCGACATCTACGGGCCGCAGCGCCTGCTGCACGACGCGCTGCTGCCGGCCGCGCTGGTGTTTCGCCACAGCGGCTACCTGCGGCCGCTGCACGGTGTGGTGCCGGCGGGCGGCATGCACCTGCACATCGCGGCCTTCGACGTGGCGCGCGGTGTCGACGGGCGCTGGTGGGTGGTGTCGCAGCGCACCCAGTCGCCCTCGGGCCTGGGCTACGTGCTGCACAACCGGCTGATCGTGTCGCGCCTGTACCCCGAGGCCTTCCGCGAGCTGCAGGTGCAGCACATCGCATCGAGCTACCGGCGCCTGCTCGACACGGTGCAGCAACAGGCCGCCGACATCGCGCGGCGCCTCGGCGACGGCCACCTGCCGCGCATCGCGCTGCTGACGCCGGGGCCGTACAGCGAGACCTACTTCGAGCATGCGTATCTCGCGCGCTACCTCGGCGTGCCGCTGGTCGAGGGTGCCGACCTCACGGTGCGCGGCGACCGCCTCTTCCTGCGCACGGTGGAAGGCTTGGAGCCGGTGCACGGCCTGATCCGGCGCCTCGACGACGACTACTGCGACCCGCTCGAACTGCGGCCCGACTCGGCGCTCGGCGTGGCCGGCCTGGTGCAGGTCAAGCGCGCCGGCAACCTGGTGCTGGCCAACGCGCTGGGCAGCGGCTTTCTCGAGTCGAGCGCGGTGCAGGGCTTCCTGCCCGGTCTGGCCGAAGCGCTGCTCGGCGAGCAGCTGGCGCTGCCGTCGCTGCCGACCTGGTGGTGCGGCGAGCAGGCGGCGTGGAACGCGGTGCGCGACGAACTGCCGGGCCGCGTGCTGCGGCCGGCCTTCACCGGCGGTGCGAATCCGTACGGCGGTGCACGCCGCATCGCGGCGCACGAGGTCACCACGTTCCAGGCCCGCATCGACGCCGATCCGGACGCGTTCACGGTGCAAGGCCACCTGCCGCCGTCGCGCGCGCCGCTGCCGATGCACGACGGTGCGCTGACCGCGCGGCCGGCGATGCTGCGCGTCTACGCCATCGCTGACAGCGCCGAGCGCTGGCATGTGCTGCCCGGCGGCCTGACGCGCGTGGCCACGCGCGCGCCGCTGTCGGTGTCGATGCAGCAGGGGGGCACCAGCCTCGACACCTGGGTGGTCGCCGGCGGGCCGGTGGACACCTTCTCGATGCTGCCGCAGCGACTGACGGTCGACGACCTGGCGCAGCGCCGCGCGCCGGTGGCCAGCCGCACCGGTGAGAACCTGTTCTGGCTCGGCCGCTACACCGAACGTACCGAGCAGGCGGTCCGCCTGGCGCGGGCGGCGCTCGACCTGATCGACGGCGACGACGAGGTGCCGGCGCCGCTGCTGGCTGCGCTGTCGGCGCTGGCCACCTTCGCCGGCCTGGTGCCCGCGGGCACGCCGGGCGCCGAACGTTCGCCGGCGGTGTTCGAGCGCAGCCTGCTGGCCGCGCTGCGCGACCGCGCCGGCGGCGCGGTGGGCTTCAACCTCGACGCGATGGCGCGCGTGGCCGGGGCTTTGCGCGACCGCCTCTCGCCCGAGCAGTTCGGCCTGGTGCGGCGCATGGGCGACGAACTGCAGTCGCAGCTCGATGCGGCGGCGGGCCGCGGCGTGCCGACCACGGCGCAGGTATTGCCCTCGCTGCAGCGCCTGGCGCTGCAGATCGCGGCCATGACCGGTGCACAGACCGACCGCATGACGCGCGACCATGGCTGGCGCCTGCTGTCGGTGGGTCGCCTGGTCGAGCGTCTCGCAGGCATGGCCGGCGCGATGGGGCGCTTGATCGACGCGATCGACCCGCGCGGCGGCTCGGCGGTGGCCACCGAGCTGCTGCTCGAGCTGTTCGACAGCAGCATCACCTTCCGGGCCCGCTACCAGCGCCGCGAGGACCTGCTCGCGTTGGTGGATCTGCTGGTGCTCGACGACACCAACCCGCGTGCCTTCGCCGGCACGCTGCGGCGCCTGCGTACCGAACTGGGCAAGCTGCCCGGGCCCGAGGCCTGGCGCGACGAGCTGCGCGCGCAGCTGCCCGAGCAGGGCGCGGGCCTGACGCTGGAGGCACTGCGCCGCGCGGCGCCCGCGACCACCCA
>JALHQP010000184.1 GCA_022841885.1 Aquincola sp.
CGCAGCGCGCCGACCTTGGCGGCGGCCAGCGCCGCGCGGCGCGCCTCGCTGGCCGCGCGCAGCGAGGCATGCGTGCCACCGAGGGCCTGGAAACTCTGGGCCGACTTGACCTGCGCGGCGAAGCGCTGCGCGGTGGCCTGCGAGCGGCCGGCCAGCGCCAGCAGGCGCTCCAGGTTGCCCGGCGCGCTGGTGTCGGCCAGCGCGGCGATGCCGAAGCTGGTGGCCATCGGGTCGCCCTGTTCGAGCGCGATGCTCAGGCCGGTCCAGGCTTCGCTCTGCAGCTTGCGTTCGGCGGCCGGTTGCGCGGCGAGCGCGGCGCGCTTGGCAGCATCGGGCTGGCCGTCGGCGCCGAGCAGGCTGAAGCGCGGGTCGACGCTGAAGGCGGTGAACAGCGCGGTGCCGCCGCCGGCCGCGCCGAGCGCGATGGCCTGGCGTGCGGCGGCGCGCGCGGCGTCCAGCCGGTCTCCGGCGGTCGCGATGGTGCCGGTCAGGAAGCACGAGGCCATCAAGGCCCAGCCCTGGCCGTGGCGCGCGTCGATCAGGCGCTGCGCGATCGTGCAGGCGCGCGTGCGGTTCTGGCGCGGCGGACTGGCGAAGAAGAGCGTGCCGGCGAGCACGACACTGGCCTCGAGGTCGCCCGCGGCGTCGGCCTTCTCGAGGATCACGAGTGCGGTCACCGGGTCGCTGTCGCCCAAGCGCATGGCCTGGTCCACGGCCGCCGAGGCGGCCCAGCCAGGGGCGCCGCCACCGAGCGCGACGGCGGCGAGCATCAGGCGGCAGGCGATCGACGCGAGGCGGTGCATGGCGCCATTGTCCGAGCAGTCGCGCGGCGCCCCGCTGCCGTGCAGCCCGCGCGCGCGACCTTTTGCACGTGCCGAAGCCCGATGCCGCGGCACAGGCGCGGCGACGGGCCCGTCAGCGCGGCTTGGCGAGCTGCCAGTCCAGGTGCGCGCGCACCGCAGGCCACTCGGCCGCGGTGATGCTGTAGACCGCGGTGTCACGCAGCGAACCGTCGGCCGTCCGCGAATGGCAGCGCAGGATGCCGTCGAGTTGCGCGCCCAGGCGTTCGATCGCGCGCCGGCTTTGCGTGTTCAGACGGTGGGTGCGGAACTCGACCGCGATGCAGTCCAGCGTGTCGAAGGCGTGCGCGAGCAGCAGGCGCTTGCACTGGGTGTTCAGCGGCGTGCGCTGGGCCGACTTCGCGGTCCAGGTGCTGCCGATCTCGACGCGCTTGTGCACCGCGTCGGTGTTCATGTAGGTCGTCATGCCGACCACGCGCCCGGTGGCGTCGAACACCGTGAAGGGGCACATGGTGGCCAGGCCGAGCCGGCGCTCGATCTCGGCGGCCATGCCTTCGGGCGAGGGCACCGCGGTGTACCAGAGATTCCACAACTCGCCGTCGCGCGTGGCCTCGCACAGCGCGTCGTGGTGGTCATTCGACAGTGGCCGCAGCGTCGCGTGCGGGCCTTGCAGCGTGACGGGTGGTGGCCAGCCCATCAGCGGTTGTGGCGCTGCATGAACACCAGCTTCTCGAACAGCGTCACGTCCTGCTCGTTCTTCAGCAGCGCGCCCACCAGCGGCGGGATCGCGACCTTGTCGTCCTTGCTCTGCAGCGCGTCGGCCGGGATGTCCTCGGCCACCAGCAGCTTGAGCCAGTCGAGCAGTTCGGAGGTCGACGGCTTCTTCTTCAGGCCCGGCAGGTTGCGGATGTCGTAGAAGCTCTTCAGCGCGGCGGCCAGCAGTTCCTTCTTCAGGCCCGGGAAGTGCACGTCGACGATGGCGCGCATCGTGTCGGCGTCCGGGAACTTGATGTAGTGGAAGAAGCAGCGACGCAGGAAGGCGTCGGGCAGTTCCTTCTCGTTGTTGCTGGTGATGAAGACCACCGGCCGGTGCACCGCCTTGACCAGCTCGCGCGTCTCGTAGACGTAGAACTCCATGCGGTCGAGCTCGCGCAGCAGGTCGTTCGGGAATTCGATGTCGGCCTTGTCGATCTCGTCGATCAGCAGCGCCATCGGCTGCTCGGCCGTGAAGGCCTGCCAGAGCACACCCTTGACGATGTAGTTGCGGATGTCCCGGACCTTGTCGTCGCCCACGCCGGCCAGTTGCGAGTCGCGCAGGCGGCTGACCGCGTCGTACTCGTACAGGCCTTGCTGCGCCTTGGTCGTGCTCTTGACGTGCCATTGCAGCAGCGGCATGCCCAGCGCCTCGGCCACCTGCTCGGCGAGCATGGTCTTGCCGGTGCCGGGCTCGCCCTTGACCAGCAGCGGGCGCTTGAGCGTGACCGCGGCGTTGACCGCGAGCATCAGGTCGGGGGTGGCGACGTAGCCTGCGGAGCCTTGGAACTTCATCGAGTCAGTATAGGGGCGCCCCTATAATCCGCCGCTGCACTTTCAGGCACTCCCAACAAGACATGAAGCGCGCGCTGATCTCCACCGTCCTGCTCGCCAGCCTTTCCCTCCTCGCCCAGGCGCAGGACGCCAAGCCGGGCAATCCGGTCGAAGGCGAGAAGAAGGCTGCCACGTGCATCGGCTGCCACGGCATCAAGGGCTACCAGGCGAGTTTTCCGGAAATCCACAAGGTGCCGATGATCTCGGGCCAGGGCGGCAAGTACATCGCCGCCGCGCTCGTCGCCTACAAGAAGGGCGAGCGCAAGCACCCGACGATGCGGGCCATCGCGGTGTCGCTGACGGAGCAGGACATCGCCGACCTGTCGGCCTTCTACGAGCAGCACGGCGCGGGCGGCAAGGCCGCCGCGGTGCCGGAGCAGGCGCCGGCGGCCCAGGCCGAAGTGGCCAAGCTGTTCGAGAAGGGCGCCTGCGCGTCCTGCCACGGCGCCAACTTCAACAAGCCGATCGACGGCAGCTACCCGAAGATCGCCGGCCAGCACGCCGACTACCTGTACGTGGCGCTGAAGGCCTACAAGACCGAGGGCAATGCGAATGTCGGCCGCGCCAACGCGATCATGGCCGGCATGGCCAAACAGTTCAGCAACGCCGAACTGCGCGCGATGGCCGACTACCTGGCCGCACTGCCGGGCGAACTGCGCACCGTCAAGGAATCGTACTTCCGCTGAGGTCGTCGAGGATCGGGCAGTCCGGGCGCTCGTCGCCCTGACAGCCATGTGCCAGGTGGGCGAGCGTGCGCTGCATCGACTGCAGCGCGGCGATGCGGGCGTCGAGCGCTCGCACGTGCTGCAGCGCAATGCGCTTGACCTCGGCGCTCGAGCGCCGCTTGTTGCGCCACAGCGCGAGCAGGGCCGCGATCTCCTTGGTGTCGAAGCCGAGGTCGCGCGCGCGGCGGATGAAGCGCAGCAGGTGCACCGTGGTCTCGTCGTACTGGCGGTAGCCCGACTCGCTGCGCCGCACGCCCGGCACCAGGCCGAGCGATTCGTAGTGCCGGATCATCTTGGCCGACACGCCGCTGGCGCGCGAGGCCGCGCTGATGTTCATGCCACTGCCTGCGTTCACTCGACCCCCCTCCAGCGCCGCAGCAGCAGCGCGTTGCTGACCACGCTGACGGACGACAGCGCCATCGCCGCGCCGGCGATCACCGGCGTCAGCCATCCGAGCGCCGCTGCCGGGATGCCCACCACGTTGTAGGCGAAGGCCCAGAACAGGTTCTGCCAGATCTTGCGCGTGACGGCGCGCGACAGCGACAGCGCCTCGGGCACCAGGCGCAGGTCGCCGCGCATCAGCGTCAGCCCGGCCGACGCCATCGCCACGTCGGTGCCGGTGGCCATCGCCAGCCCGACATCGGCCGCAGCCAGCGCCGGCGCGTCGTTGATGCCGTCGCCCACCATCGCCACCTTCTCGTGCGGCGCGAGGCCCTGGCGCAACGCGGCCACGACCTGCGCCTTGTCGGCGGGCAGCACCTCGGCGTGCACCTCGTCGATGCCCAGGCGCCGGGCCACCGACTCGGCCGCACCGCGGTTGTCGCCGCTGACCAGCACGCAGCGCACGCCCTGGGCGTGCAGCGCGGCGATCGCTGCGGCCGCTTCGGGCTTGGGCGCGTCGCCGAAGGCGAACAGGCCGCGCACCGTGGACGAAGCCACGTCGACCAGCCACGACACGCTGTGGCCGTCAGCGCGGGCGCGCTCGGCCGCCGCCGCCAGCACGGGCGACGGCACTTGGCGGTTCTCGTCGAGCCAGCGCGAACTGCCCAGGCGCAGGTCGCGGTCGGCGACGCGGCCCTCGATGCCGCGGCCCGCG
>JALHQP010000185.1 GCA_022841885.1 Aquincola sp.
GCCCGGCCAGCGCCATCGCGGCGTCGTCCGCCCGCGGGTCCGCGCCCTTCGTGGCGCGCAGGTGCGCGAGCCACGTGTCGAGCAGCACGATGCTCGAGTACAGCCGCTCGGGCCCGCTGCGCTCGAAGGCCAGCTCGGCCGTCACCTGCTGCCAGCCCGCGCCTTCGTCGCCGACCAGCGCGTCCTCGGGCAGCTCGACGTTGTCGAAGAACACCTCGCAGAAGTGGCGGTCGCAGGTGAGGTCCTCGATCGGGCGGATCGTGATGCCGGGCGTGCGCAGGTCGAAAAGCAGTTGCGACAGGCCTTTCTGCCTGTCCTCCGGTTGGCCCGAGGTGCGCACGAGCGCGATCATGAAGTGGCAGTGGTCGCCATTGGTCGTCCAGATCTTCTGGCCGTTCAGGCGCCAGCCGTTCGAGGTGCGCGTGGCGCGCGTGCGCACGCTCGCGAGGTCGGAGCCGACCTGCGGCTCGCTCATGCCGATGGCGAAGAAGCTCTCGCCGCGGCAGATGCGTGGCACGTGCAGGCGCTTCTGCGCCTCGCTGCCGTAGCGCAGCAGCATCGGCGCGCTCTGGCGCTCGGCGATCCAGTGCGCCGAGACGGGCGCGCCGCGCGCGAGCAGTTCCTCCACGAGGACGAAGCGCGCGAAGGCGTCGCGGCCGCCGCCGCCGTACTCCGGCGGCAGGGCCAGGCCGATCCAGCCACGTCGGCCAAGCTCGCGGCTGAAATCGGCGTCGAAGCCCAGCCACGAGCGCGCCCGGCGGTCGGCCGGCATGCCGGCGAGCGCCTCGTCGAGAAAGGCGCGCACAGGCGCCCGCAGCGCCTCCGCCTCGGGCGGCAGCCGCTGCAGCTGCAGCGCGCCGATCACGTCACTTGCCCGCCAGGCCTGCCTTGAAGGCGTTGAGCACTTCGGTGCCACCCTTGCCGCGGCGGTCGAGGTTCTGGGCCCACTCGGTGGACACCTCGGCCGCGGCGGCCTCGAGCGCGTCCTGGTCGGCCTTGGAAAGCGGCGTGAGTTTCACGCCCACGGTCTTGGTCTTCTCGATGTCGCCAGCCTCGTCCTTCTCGACCTGCCTGCACACGCTCTTGGTGAGCTCCTCGCCCATCGTCATCAGGTCCTTTTGCAACGCCGGCGGCAGCGACTGGAAGCGCTTCTCGCTGATGACCCAGTTGGCGACGAACGAGCCGAAGTTCGAGCCGATGGTGCCGGTCTTCGAGAGCTTGTCGATCTCGTAGGGCGCGAGGCTGTTGAACGGGAACAGTACGCCGTCGATCGTGCCGCGGGAGAGCGACTCGTAGACCTCGGGCGTGGGCATCAGCACCGGGACGGCCTTGAGCTTCTTCAGCAGCAGCTCCTTGGCCGAGCCCGAGGCGCGGATCTTCATGCCCTCGATTTCCTTCAGGTTGCCGAAGGGCTTGCGCGTGATGACCTGGTAGGGCGGCAGCACGATCGTGAAGATCAGCCGCACGCCGTTGGGTGCGAACTCCTTCTTGTCGAGCAGGCCGCCGGGCTTGGCGAGGTTGAAGTAGGCGAGCGTCGGCTGGCACGAGCCCTGGAACGGCAGCGGCAGTTCCGAGACCACCGAGGCGGGCATCTTGTCCGACACGAAGCCTGGCGCGACGTAGGCGATGTCGATCAGGCCCGACTGCGTGAGCGAGAGGAAGTCCTTGGCCTTGCCCAGTTGCTCGGCCGGGTAGTACTCGAACTCCAGCCCCTTGGCGGCCGGGTTGGCCTTCAGCCTTTCCATCATCGGCGTCGTGAAGTACTTCGGCAGGTAGTGGCCGACCGGGAACGAATCGGCGATCTTGATCTTGGTCTGGGCCGATGCGGCGCCGGCGGCACCGAGCACGGCCAGCGCAAGCAGGGAAGCGCGCAGGGGGGTCATGTCGTCTCCTCTTGAAAGTGGGGCAGTCAGGGCGCCATCTTCGAAGGCAGCCACAGGATGATCTGCGGGAAGGCCACCAGCACCACGACGAGAAGCAGGTGGCTGAAAACGTGCGGCCAGACGCCGCCGAAGATCTCGCCGAGCGGCCGCTTCGCATAGCGCGCGACCACGAACACATTGAGCCCCACCGGCGGCGTGACGAGGCCCACCTCGGCCATCAGGATGACGACGACGCCGAACCACACCGGGTCGAAACCGAGCGCCTTGATGACCGGCAGCACGATGGGCACGGTGAGGATGAGGATCGCCACCTGGTCCATCAGGCAGCCGAGAACGAGGTAGCCGAAGAGGATGAGCGCCAGCACCACCCAGCGCGACAGGTCCAGCGAGCCGATCCAGGCCACGAGCGCCTGCGTGCTCTGCGTGAGGGTGAAGAAGTAGCCGAAGACCTTGGCGCAGACGATGATCATGATGATCATGCAGCTCGCGTGCGCCGCGTGCACGAGTGCCTTGGACAGGGCCGCGCGCGTGACCTTGCGCTCCCACAGCGCGATCAGGAACGCGCCGAAGGCGCCGAGGCCTGAGGCCTCGGTGGGCGTGGCGACGCCGGTGTAGATGACGCCCGTGACGGCCATGAAGAGGAACACCATCGGCCCGACGACGCGCAGCGCGGCCAGCTTCTGGCGCATCGTGTAGGCCTGCCCGCGCGGCGCCGAGCTGGGGTCGACGGTCACCAGTACCCACACGGTGCCCATGATCACGCCCGTCACCAGGATGCCCGGGATGACGCCGCCGATGAGCAGCGCGCTGATGCTCACGTCGGCGATGATCCCGTACAGCACCAGCGCGATGGAGGGCGGGATCAGCATCGCGAGCGTGCCCGAGATCGCGACCACGCCGCCGGCGAGCTTGGGGTCGTAGCCCTGCTTGAGCATCGCCGGCATCGTCGTCGACGACAGCGTGGCCGCCGAGGCCGTGCTCGAGCCCGAGATGGCGCCGAAGCCCGCGCCCGCCAGCGCGGTGGCCATGCCCAGGCCACCGGGCACGCGGCCCACCCAGGTGGCCGCCGCCTTGAACAGGTTGTCGGCCACGCCGCTCATGATGACGAACTCGGCCATCAGGATGAACAGCGGCACCGAGATCAGCTCGTACGACGAAGCGGTGGACAGCGGCGCGGTGGAGAGCACCCCGTTCACCGCGTCGAGGCCGCCGACGAGATACAGGCCCAGCGCGCCGGTGAACGCCAGCGTGAAGGCCACCGGCATACCGATGGCCAGCAGGCTGAACAACATCGCCACGACAAGCGCGGCGGTCATTCGGCGCCCTCCTGCGTGCCGGAGATCGGCGGCAGTTCCTTGAACCGCCGACCGGTTGCCAACGTGCCGATGTAGCCCGCGGCATGCAGCACCAGCCGCAGTGTCAGCATGCCGAAGCCGATGGGGAAGACGATGCTCACGGTCCACGACGGCACCGCCAAGCCACTGCTGGCCTCGGCGGCCGTGCGCATCTCGAGCAGCGTCTTGCCCGCGGCCAGCCAGGTGGCGTAGGCGAAGACCGGCACGGCCAGCGTCATCGCGATCGCCTCGAACACATAGCGCGTCGTGCGGCCGACGTAGTTGTGCAGGATGTCCACCGCCACGTGCGAGTGCGCCTTCAGCGCGTGCGAGACGGCCAGGAAGAACAGCCCAGGCATCAGGTAGTTGTTGATGACCTCGTACGACCAGGCGATGGGCGCGTTGAAGAGGTAGCGGCGGCTCACGTCGGCCACCACCAGGCACATCAGCAGGAACAGCATCGCGCAGCCGATGGCGACGAGCACGCCGTCGACCGCGTCGATCCATCGCCGCAGGCGGCGGTAGAGCGGCGGCGCTTCGGTGCCGGGCGCGGGCGGGTTGGTGTGGTCCATGGCCCTCGGCTCAATCCGGCTGCGCCAGCCCGTTCAGCGCCTGGGCAGGCACGCCCCAGGCGCGGGCCCACTCGCGTGCATCGCCGGCGCGGCCCGGTGGCAACGGCACGCCGGGCGGGCTGGTGCTGAAGCGCGGCGCTGGCGCCGGCTGAACCACGCCGTCGACTTCGACGAAGCTGCCGCGTGATGCATGGTGCGGGTGGCCAGGCGCCTCGCGCAATGCCAGGACCGGCGCGAAGCAGGCGTCGCTGCCTTCGAGGGCCCGGCACCAGTCGTCGCGCGTGCGCTGGGCGAGGACGGCCGCCAGGCGCGAGCGCAACTCGGGCCAGCGCGCGCGGTCGTCGAAGGCGGGCCGCCCCGCGACATCGGCGCCCGCCTCGCGCAGG
>JALHQP010000186.1 GCA_022841885.1 Aquincola sp.
GCGGCGTCGGGCGGCAGGCCGCCGGCGGCGGTGATGGCGCGGGCTTCGTCCCGCGTGAGGCGCAGGTCGTCCATGTCGAACTCCGCCACCTCGCCCAGCGCCCGCAGGCGCGGCAGCGCCAGCGGCGGCTCGCGGCGGCTCAGCAGCACCAGGGTCCAGCGCGGGCTCAGGCGCTCGATCAGCGCGTCGAGAAAGTCGTACACCGCCGGCGCGTCCACGCGGTGCAGGTCATCGACGACGATCACGCCGCGCGGCACTTCGGCCGCGTCGAGCGCGTTGATGATCTCGGCCGCGATGCGCTTGCGCAGCGCAGGCGTGGTGGCCTCGGCAGCGGCGCGCGCCAGCGCGTCGGGCTCGCTGCGCCAGGGCAGGTCATAGGGTTCCAGCGCCGCCAGCAGGCAGCCCAGCAACTGCACCGGCGTGTCGGTCTCGTCGCACGACACCCAGGCGCAGGCGGTGCCGGGGTCGAGCCGCGCGATCACCTGAGTCAGCGCCGAGGTCTTGCCAAAGCCGGCAGCGGCGCACACCAGCACCAGGCGGCGGCGCGGCAGCTCGTCCAGCAGCCGCTGCACCAGCAGCGGCCGCTCGAGCAGCGACCCGGCCCGCGGGCGCGGTGGCTGGATCTTGGTGCGGGCAAAGCTCATGGCGCCGCGAATTGTGGGCGTAGTGGCGCGGGCGGGCCATGGGGATCGGTGCCGGGCGGGAGCGCAGCAGGGGTTTGGGGCGGTACCCGGCGTCACCTGCTGTCGTGACGGTCATCCGCACCGATCCGGCGCTGCGCTCGCGTTGCGCACATGGCCGCACGCGAGGCGGCCCTTTCGAAGGCGGCGTCCGCCCGTGCGCTGGGCCCTCACTCACCCGATCAGAGGATTGCGCACGGCCAGCGTCGGGAAGCGGGAGAAGTCGCGGTCGGCCGACCACAGCTCGGTCACACCGTGGGCAAGGCAGATCGCCACGATGCGCGCATCGTGGATCGCCCCACCCTGCACCTTGGCCGCCAGGGCGAGTGTCTCGAGGTGCACCAGGTGCTCTTCCGCCTCGGCGATGAAGGCGAGGTTGGCAAGCGATTGCAGCGCGCGCAGCTGTGCGAAGACCGTTTCGGTCGGCGTCACCGTCTTGTAGATGCGGGGATGCGTCACGACGGCGAAGAATTCGTGTACGCAAGGCCAGGGGATGGCCCAGGGCCGCGGACCGGCGGCGAGGGACTCGAGCGCCGACCGTGCGCGGTCGTGGAAGGGCGAGTCCGCGCGGTGCGCGTAGACCAGGATGTTCGTCTCAACCGCGATCACGGTAGATCTCGTCGCGGACCTTGTCCCAACCGGCACCAGCGAACTCGGGGGTCAATCCGTCACCCTGAAACGCCTGCACCACAAAGGGTGCGGCACGCTTGCGCGAGCGCGCCCTGAGCGCCAGGCGCAGGCCCTCCTCGATGAGCGCCCTGAGCGTGGAGTTCTCGCGTCGTGCCACCGCCTTGGCGCGATCCAGAATGTCGTCAGGCAGTTCGATCGTCGTCTTCATATGGGTCAGCCATACTTGTTGTATGGCACGTATGGTAAGCGGGGCTGCGCTCGTCCATCGAGACGGGAGTGAGCGCGGCGCAGCCGCGGGCACTTGCCCCGAAGCTGCGCCGCCATCATGCCGGTCCAACGGCGGCAGGAAGGGGACGCTACCAGGACGCTGCCGTTTGCAGGCGTCGGTAGGCGTCCCGGGTCGGGCCAGCGGTAACAGGGTAGCGTCCCCTTTTTAGCCGGCGGGTAGCTGCTCGAGGCAAGGGCTTCAGCTGCGCGTTCAAAGGGCAGTGCCGGCCTTCACCGCGTCCTTCGCACCCCGGCCGCAGGCCATCGCGGCGGCTGCGCAAGGCATCAGGCTCGGCAATGCTGCTTGTCCTGAGCATGCTCAACGAGGCGCCAATCCATCTGCATAAGCTTCCTCTCGATTGGTCTTCTCAGCACGGAGGTCGACATGGGAATCCGCAGGTTTGACATGTTCCTGGCGGCAGCGCTGATCGGGCTTGTACCTGCCGGCGAAGCGGCGGCGCAGGCGCAACCGGCAGTCCGGGTGACCGGCGCCGAGTTGGAGTCTTGGTTTGCCAGTGACCAGATGGCGGTGGCCGGTATCGGCCTGAACAACTGCCACTGGATCACCAAAGGCCCGGGGTCCTCTCGTTCCCAGACGGTCCATTGCCCGGGCTCGGCGCCTTTCACCGTCACCGGGCAGGCGCAAGTACAGGCCGATCGGCTTTGCTCGAAGTTCGTGTATCCCGACGGGACACGATTCGAGGCATGCCAGGAGGTTTTTAAGGTCGGGGACAACAAGTACGAGGGCCGCGACGATGGCGTGCTGCGCAACGTCTTCTATCGACTGATTCGCTAGCGGGTGCTCCCGCGATGCAAGCCTGAGCCTGGATCTGGAGGGTGGCCCGTGACGAATCCCATGCTGCGCTGGATGCGCCTGGCCACGCTGCTCGTGCCCCTCGTGGTGGCTGGCGGCGCATCGGCGCAAGGGACAGCGGCCGAGCTTGCGCAGGTCGAAATGCCGGCCACGCGCAGTGGGCCGCTGCTGGTGCTGCTGACCGGGGCCGACGGCGCGGCGACGCATCTGGCGCAGGCGCGCGCCTTCGCGGGCGCGGGCTGGGTGGTGCACGTCGTCGACAGCAACCGGCTGATGTCGGACCCGCAGGCCGCGCTGCAGGCAAGGCTGAGGCTCTCGCTCGCGCAGCCCGAGGTGCGCTCGGCGAAGGCGGCGCTGGTCGGCTACTCGCTCGGCGGCTGGCTCGTCATCGCTTATGGCAACAGGATGCCCGAGCAGGTGTCGGCCGCCGTCGCCTACTACCCGAGCACCTTCCGCGCCGGGGAGCCGAAGGCCTTTCTCGCCAGCCCGCCGCTGACCGTGCCGACGCTGCTGCTGGCTGGCGTGAAGGACACCTACATGAACTGCTGCACGATCGACCGCGCGCGGGCGCTGGCTGCTGCCGCGGCCCTGCCGGATCTGCGCGTGCCGCTGCGGCTGGTCGAGTACCCGCAGGCCGACCACGGCTTCGTGCTGCCGGCCTACCCGCCGGTCTACCGCCCGGCCGACGAGGCCGACGCGTTCGGCCGCGCAGTCGATCACCTGCGGTCGGCCGACCTGCGCTAGCGCTGCGTGGCCGGCGCTCGGCGCTGGTGGTCACCCGCAGCACCGTGCGCATGCATGTGCGCCGCATCCCTGTGTGTAATGGCATGGCGCCCCCTTTTCGGGAGGCCGACGGCGGTGAGCCGCCCTACGCGGTCGGCTGCGCCGCGACCAGGCGCCGCAAGGCAAAGCGCTTGGACGGCTCGTAGGGGAAGACGTCGTGCACGTGGCCGGCCTTGATGCGGTCCTTGTGGGTCTGCCAGAAGGCGGCATCCAGCAAGTCGGCGTGGTGCTTCATGAACACCTCGCGCACCTCGGGGTTGCCGAGCAGGAAGGGGCCGAAGGTCTCGGGGAACACGTCCTTGGGGCCGACCGAGTACCAGATCTCGCCTGACATCTCTTCTTCCTCGTTGCGCGGGGTGGGCACGCGGCGGAAGTTGCAGTCGGTCAGGTACTCGATCTCGTCGTAGTCGTAGAACACCACCTTGCCGTGGCGGGTGACGCCGAAGTTCTTCCACAGCATGTCGCCAGGGAAGATGTTGGCCGCCACCAGGTCCTTGATCGCGTTGCCGTACTCGACCACCGCACGTTCGATCGCGTCGTGGTCGCCGGCCTGGGTGGCGTCGTGCAGGTAGATGTTGAGCGGGATCATGCGCCGCTCGATGTACAGGTGCCGGATCACCAGCATCTCGCCGTCCTGCTCGAGCAGGCTGCCGCAGAAGTGCTGCAGCTCGGCGATCAGCTCGTCGTCGAAGCGCGCGCGTGGAAACGCCACGTTGCTGTACTCCAGCGTGTCGGCCATGCGGCCCACGCGGTCGTGCTGCTTGACCAGCAGGTACTTGGCCTTGATCTGCTCGCGCGTGGTTTCCTTCTGGTGCGGAAAGAAGTCCTTGATGACCTTGAACACGTACGGGTACGACGGCAGGTCGAACACCAGCATCACCATGCCCTTGATGCCCGGCGCGATGCGAAAGCGGTCCGAGCT
>JALHQP010000187.1 GCA_022841885.1 Aquincola sp.
CGCGCTCGCAGGTGCTGGAAGCCCTCGGCGACGCGCCCGGTGCGCTGGCCGCGCTGCGCGACTGGCAGCGCCTGACGGCCGAGCGCGCCTCGCTGGCGTCGCGCGCGCACTACCAGGCCGCCGCGCTGCAGACCGAACTGCTGATGCTGCAGCACAAGCTCGACGAGAAGGACGCACAGCGCCGCGCCACCGAGCGCGCGCGCGCCGAACTCGAAGCCGCGAATCGCGCGCTGTCGCAGAAGGTCGACGAGGTGCAGGCCCTGCAGGCCGCGCTGCGGCAGCAGGCCACGCGCGACGAACTCACCGGCCTGTTCAACCGCCGGCACCTGAACGACACGCTGCCCGCGATGTGGGCCATGGCGCAGCGCGACGGCCGGCCGCTGGCCGCGGTGATCATCGACCTCGACCACTTCAAGCGCGTCAACGACGAGCGCGGCCACGACGCGGGCGACCGCCTGCTCGCCGCCTTCGGCCGCCTGCTCGCGGCCAGCCTGCGCCAGAGCGACGTGGCCTGCCGCTACGGCGGCGAGGAGTTCTGCCTGCTGATGCCCGACACCGACGCGGCCAGCGCACGCCGCAAGGTGATGGCGATGCTCAAGCGCTGGCGCGTCGAGTCGCTGATGCAGGGCGCCGGCGGCGATGCCGGCACCAGTTTCTCGGCCGGCGTGGCCGACTCGCGCAATGCCGGCGCGTCGTGGCAGGCCCTGCTCAAGTGCGCCGACGACGAACTGCTCGCCGCCAAGCGAGAAGGGCGCAACCGCGTGTTGGTGGCGCCGGCCGTCCCGGCGCGCTCACTGCCCTAGCGGCGCAAGGCTACGCGGGCGACTTGCCCACCAGCGCGAAGTGCTCCACCTGCGGCGGCTGCGCGAAGAAAGGCCCGACGATCGCTCGCCATTCGGCGAACAGCGGGCCTTGGCGAAAGCCCACCGTGTGGTCCTCCAGCGTGTCCCAGAAGATCTGCAGCAGGTAACGCTCGGGGCTCTCGACGCCCTGGTTGACCTTCCAGCCGCGGAAGCCCTTGGCGCGGCTGGCCACGGTGGTCAGCCCGCGCACGATGGCCTCGTCGAACGCGGCCTGCTCGCCCGGGCGGATGCGGATGTCGGCGACTTCGAGGATCATGGTGACGGCGCTCCGGCTCTGTTAGACGCGGCTAGCGTAGCAGTCCGCCGCACGCGCCCCGCGAACGCGGCGGATCCGGCTCTGCCGGTCCGCTCGCGTTGCCCCCTTGAGGGGGAGCGGCGAAGCCGCTACGGGGGTGGGCGTGATCACATCTTGCAGCCGCGGCCCGGGTCGGCCAGCGCCTTGACCGCCACACCGGTCACCACGTTGTAGTTGCCCTTGACCTCGCGGATGTAGAAGTCCTGCGTCGGGTTGTGCTGGGCGCTGAGCGTGAACTTGCCGCGCGGGCTGTCGATCTGTGCCTTCTTCATCGCGGCGTAGAGCGCGTCCTTCTTGCCCATGTCGCCCTTCACCGCGGTCAGGCCGGCGGCCAGCATCTGCGCTGCGTCGTAGCCCTGCATCGCGTAGACGTCCGGGTTCACCTTGTAGGTCACGGCGAACTTGTTGCGGAAGGCGGTGTTGCGCGGTGTCTCGATGTTGTCGCCGTAGTGCAACGCGGTGATCAGGCCCTGCGCCGACGCGCCCTGCGCCTCCAGCGTGCCGTCGGTCAGGAAGCCCGAACCCATCAGCGGGATGCTGCGCTTCAGGCCTGCGGCGTCGTAGTCCTTGACGAACTTGACCGCGCCGCCGCCGGCGAAGAAGGCGAACACCACGTCGGGCTTCTGCGCCGCGATCTCGGTCAGCAGGGGCTGGAACTCCACGTTCGGGAACGGCAGCGTGAGGTCCTTCATCACCTTGCCGCCGCCCTTCTCGAAGGCCTCGGTGAAGCCCTTCACCGTCTCCAGGCCCGCGGCGTAGCCCCAGGTGATCGTCATTGCGCGCTTGTAGCCCTTGCCGGCGGCCACCACGCCGGTGGCGTAGCCGGGCTGCCAGTTGCTGAAGCTGCTGCGGAAGATGTTGGGCGCGCACTGCGGCCCGGTGATCGCGTCGGCGCCGGCGTTGGGCACGATCAGCAGCGTGCCGCTTTCCTTGGCCGCGCGCGCCATGCCCAGCGCCACGCCCGAGTGCACGGTGCCGACGATCACGTCGACGTTGTCGCGCTTGATCAGCTTGTTGACGTTGTCGGTGGCCTTGCTCGGCTCGCTCTCGTCGTCGACCTTGAAGTACTGGATCGTGCGGCCGCCGAGCTTGCCGCCCTGCTCTTCCACATGCATCTTGAAGCCGCGTTCGATCATGTCGCCGAGCGCGGCGAAGGTGCCCGTGGACGGCAGCATCAGGCCCACCTTCAGCGGGGCCTGGGTCTGGGCGTGGGACGTGGCGGCAACGGCCAGGGCGGCGAGGGCGAGGCAGGCGAGGGCGGGACGGCGCATGGTTCGTGGAACTCCGTGGAAGCTGGGGACGAAGACAGATCCACGAGGATGCCCGCAGCGCCGGTGCGGCGGCAAGCGGGTTATCGCGGGGCCACCATTGTCAACCGGGCGCCGGTCAGCGCCTGCACGGCGGCCAGGTCCCAGCCCGGCGCGAGTTCGCGCACCTGCAGGCCACCCGGGGTCACGTCGATCACCGCCAGGTCGGTGTAGATGCGCGCCACGCAGCCCAGGCCGGTCAGCGGGTAGCTGCAGCGCTCGACGATCTTGGCCTCGCCGCCCTTGGTGCTGTGCTCCATCATCACGAAGGTCTTCTTCGCGCCGATGGCCAGGTCCATCGCGCCGCCCACCGCGGGGATCGCGTCGGGCGCGCCGGTGGACCAGTTGGCGAGGTCGCCGTTGGCCGCCACCTGGAAGGCACCGAGCACGCAGATGTCCAGGTGCCCGCCGCGCATCATCGCGAAGCTGTCGGCATGGTGGAAGAAGGCGCCGCCGGGCTTGAGCGTCACCGGGCCCTTGCCGGCGTTGATCAGGTCGTAGTCCTCGGCGCCTGCGACCGGCGCCGGGCCCATGCCGAGCACGCCGTTCTCGCTGTGCAGGATCACCTCGCGGTCGGCGGGCAGGTGGTTACCCACCAGCGTCGGCAGGCCGATGCCCAGGTTGACCACCGCGCCCTCGGGAATGTCGCGCGCGATGCACGCGGCGATCTCGTCTTTCGTCCAGCGCTTGGCCGTCATGCCGCTTTCACTCCACCCGCCGTGGTCACGCGGCGCTCGATCGGTACCACGCGCTGCACGAAGACGCCCGGCGTGACCACGCTCTCCGGGTCCAGCGCACCCAGCGGCACCACCTCGTGCACGGTGGCGATGGTGGTCTTGGCGGCCATGGCCATCACCGGCCCGAAGTTGCGCGCGGTCATGCGGTAGGTCAGGTTGCCCCAGCGGTCGCCGCGTTCGGCCTTGATGAAGGCGTAGTCGGCGTGGATCGGCGTCTCGAACACCTGGCCGCGGCCGTCGATGATGCGCGTCTCCTTGCCCTTGGCCAGCTCGGTGCCGTAGCCGGTGGGCGTGAAGAAGCCGCCGATGCCCGCGCCCGCGGCGCGGATGCGCTCGGCCAGATTGCCCTGCGGCACCAGCTCCAGCTCCAGCCGGCCGGCGCGGTACTCGCGGTCGAAGTGCCAGGAGTCGGCCTGGCGCGGGAACGAGCACAGGATCTTGCGTACGCGCCCGGCGCCGATCAGTGCCGCCAGGCCGGTGTCGCCGTTGCCGGCGTTGTTGTTGACGATCGTCAGGCCCTTCGCCCCCTGCGCGAGCAGGGCCGCGAGCAGCTCGTCGGGCAGTCCCGCGGTGCCGAAGCCGCCGATCATGATCGTGGCGCCGTCGGGCACGTCGGCGACGGCGGCGGCGCAGCTGGCGACGGTCTTGTCGATCATGCGAACGTCAGGGTTGGGGTGGTGCACCGTCGAAGGCGCGCTGCAGCAAGGCCCGCAGGCCCGCGCGTTCGAGCGGACGCGGGTTGGCGTACTGATTCTGCACCGCCAGATCGGCGGCGCGGTCCAGGCCATCGGCGGACATGCCCAGCGCGGCGAGCGAGGTGGGGGCGCCGAGCCGGCGCGCGAGCTCGTGCACG
>JALHQP010000188.1 GCA_022841885.1 Aquincola sp.
ACCGCGCCGGCCAGCGGCTGCGCCGCGAGCTCATCGGCCGGCCGCTTCTCGCGCGCGGTGGTGACGAACAGCGTCTTCAGGTCCGGCCCGCCGAAGCAAGGCATCGTCGGGCAGCGCACCGGCAACGGCAGGTCGCACAGCACACGCCCGTCGGTGCCGATGCGCAGCAGCCGCTGGCCCTCGAACATCGCCACCCAGAGCGCGCCCTCGACATCCACCGCGGCGCCGTCGGGGCGGCCGCCGTAGCTCGCCAGATCCTGCCCGGCCACCTTCGCCGCGAATTGCGCGAAGACGCGCCGGTTCGAGACCGCGCCGACCGCGACGTCGAAGTCGAACGCATCGATGCGGTGGCTCGTCGTGTCGCTCCAGTAGAGCGTGCGCGCATCGGGACTGAACGCCAGGCCGTTGCCGACCGTGGCATCGCCGGCGATGCGGTCGATGCGCCCAGCGGCATAGCGGAACAGTGCCGCGCGCGCCGCCGTGCGCGGCTCGAAGACCGTGCTCGCCCAGAAGCGCCCGAGCGGGTCGGCCTTGCCGTCGTTGAAGCGCATCTGCGTCACGTCGTAGGGCGGCTCGACGAGGCGGGTGCGCTCGCCGTTGTCGCCGCGCCAGGGATCGAAGACGAAGAGGCCGTCGCGCTGCGCCAGCATCAGCGTGCCGCCGGGCATCGGTGCGCAGCATCCGGGCTCGCAGTCGAACGACCACCGCCGGTGCTCGCCGCTACCCGGCACGAATCGGTGGAGCTGGCGGCCCGGGATGTCGCACCAGTAGAGCGCCGCTTCGTCCGGGTGCCAGAAAGGCGACTCGCCGAGCAGCGAGGGGGGAACCGGCAGTGCCGTCCACGTCGCCCCGGCGGCCTGGACCGCCGCACCGCCACCCGTCGCAACGCTCACGCGGCGCCCACCTCCAGCCGCATCCAGGCCTCGAGCGTGCGGCCGGGCTCCACCGTGGCCAGGCCGTGCGCGGCCGGGTCGGTCATGTGCACGGCATTGCTGACGTGGCTGACCGGCTCGACGCAGTAGTAGGGCTTGCTCTGCGGCGTGAAGACGACGAGATACGGCAGCGAGGAGGTGAGCCGCAGCGAGAGCTTCTCGTCGCGCAGCCGCGCGGCGCCGCGCCAGCCCTCGAAGCAGTTGTCGAACTCCAGGTGCGCGACGTCGGCGTCGATGCCCGGCTGCGCCACGCGTCGCACGGGCAGGCCGGTGGCGTCGCTGTCCCACCGCTCGGTCAGTTCGATGTGCAGCCGGCTGCGCGCCCGCTTCGGAAAGTAGGGGTGCCAGCCCAGGCCCACCGGCTGTGCGTGCGGCGCCTGGTTCGTGAAGGCCAGGCGAACCTCCAGCGCCGTGGCGTCGAGCGTGAAGCGCTGGTCGATCGCGAAGGCGAACGGCCAGTGCGCGTCGCCCGCATGCGTGTAGCGCAGCAGCGCGCTCGTCGGCGAAGACTCGACCACCGCCCAGGGCCGTTGCCAGGCCACGCCGTGCACGGAGTGCGGGTTGTCGTCGAAGTTGGGCTGCGTCGTGTACTCGCGGCCCTGCCAGCGGAAGCGCCGGTAGCCCAGGCGGTTGCTGTACGGCGCCAGCGGGTAGCAGCCAGAGAGGCGCGCGCCGATGAGCTCGGCGGGCTCGGTGCTTCGCAGGATGGGCAGGCCGTCGCGCCAGAAGCCGGCCATGCAGCCGCCGAGATCGGCGCGCAGCGCAAGACGCAGATCGCCGGCCCGCAACTCGACGGCGGGCTCGACGGTGGAAGGGGTTTGGGTCATCGTGGCGGGTGGGCTGTTGCGGCCCCGATGATGCCGCAGCCGCGCAACCGCCTCGCCGAACACCTCACCAGCGCGTGCCGGGGCCGTCCAGGTCGACCTTCAGGTAGTGCGCGCCCGGGATCGGGTTGAAGTAGTACGGCGGCACCTCGACGAACCCGAGCGCCTCGTACAACCCGCGCGCTGCCTCCATGTCGTCCAGCGTGTCGAGCAGCAACGTCGAATAGCCCGCGCGAGTGGCCTGGTCGAGCAGCGCCTGCGTCAGCGCGCGACCGAGCCCGAAGCGGCGGAAGGCACGGCGAACGTACAGCCGCTTCATCTCGCAGGCGTTGGGGTAGTCGACATCGGGCAGCGGACGCAGGGCGCCGCAGCCCGCCGGTGCGCCGTCGACCAGCGCCAGCAGCAGCACGCCGCGAGGCTCGGCGTAGTCGCCGGGCAGCGCGGCCAGTTCCTCGTCGAAGCGCTGGAAGCACAGGTCGACGCCGAGGCCTGCGGCGTACTCGCGGAAGAGGTCGCGCACGGCTTCGAGCCCGGCCTGCTCGCCGGCACCGACGGTCACGATCTCGGTTTGCGGGCCGTCCGTCATCGTGCGCTGCCCTTCCCTGGAAATGCCAGGATCGCCAGGATCGCGCTCACCCGCCCTGGCGCATCACCCAGACGGCCAGGCCGCCGGCGGCCAACGCCAGCACCAGCGCGAGCAGGCGCGTACGCCCGTCGTCGCGGCTGGCGGGCACTTCCGTGCCGTCGGGCAGCGCCTTGTCGCCACTCAGCATCGGCCCGATGAGGTCGACCTTCTTGCGCAGGCGATAGAAGAGGATGGCGCCGACGTGCAGCGCCACCAGCGCCAGGATGATCGCCTCGCCGTAGTTCTTGTGCCAGGCGGTGGCTGCGATGCCGGTGGCGGTGGCGACGTACTTGTTGAGCGGCCCCACGTTGGCGATCTCGTCGTCGGCGATGAGCCCGGTGCCCACCTGCACGGCGACGATCGCGAGCATCGCGAAGACCGAACCCGCGCCGATCGGGTTGTGCCCGACATCGAGGTGTTCGCCCGGCCGCGGCTCGCCGCGCAGGTAACGCAGCACCGTGCCCGGGGCGTAGATGAAGCTCGCAAAGCGCGACCAGCGCCCGCCGACCAGGCCCCACACGAGCCGGAACACGATCAGTGCCAGCGCCAGCAGGCCCAGGCGGAAGTGCCAGGGCATGGCGCCACCGCCGATGCTGCCGGTGACCACCGAGCCGACGATGGTGAGGGCGAGCAGCCAGTGGAACAGCCGAGTCGGCAGGTCCCAGACCCGCACGGTGCGTGGCGCCGTGCGATCGGCTGATGAAGCCCCGGCTGCCGCGCGGTCAGCGGTCGCGGACGAAGGAGAGTTCACGGGTGCAACCATACCTCGGCAGCGGGGCTCGTCGGCCTATTGTGTTCGGGTCCGGGCTTTCCCCAGGTGGGTGATCGGGAATGGCGTGGCCCCGAACGACGTAAACCGGGTCGCACGGGTAGCATCGCGCCCCTTCGATTTCCGCCCCCCAACCTGGAGTTCCACGCATGAAGAGCCGTTCGATCCTTGCCGTCCTGGCCGTCACCGCCGCCGCGGTGTCCCTGCCCGCTGCGGCGCAGTTCCAGAAGCCCGAGGATGCGGTCAAGTACCGCCAGAGCGCCATGACCGTGATGGCCAACCACTTTGGCCGCATCGGCGCGATGGTGCAGGGACGCGTTCCGTACGACGCCGCGGTGGCCCTGGCCAATGCCGAGGTTGTTTCGACGATGTCCCGGCTGCCGTTCGCCGGCTTCGTCGAAGGCACGGCGAGCACGGACAAGAGCAAGGGCAAGGCGAAGGCCAACATCTGGACCGACCGCGCCAAGTTCGACGCCAGCGCGCAGAAGATGCAGGAAGAGGTCGCCAAGTTGCTTGCCGCCGCGCGAACCAACAATCTCGACAACATCAAGGCCGCGTTCGGTGGCGTTGGTCAGACTTGCAAGGGCTGCCACGACGAGTTCTGGATCCAGTGATCCAGTGACGGCCCCAAGTTGAGGGCCGTCTGGGTCGGCTTGCCGGTCGCACGCAAAGGGCCCGCTTCGGCGGGCCGATGTTCATTTTGGCGCCGCCAGCACCTCGCGCTCCCAGCGGCCGATGAGGCGCGTGCGCTCCTCCTTCGAGCCGAACTTCTTCAGGTCGTAGTCGACGAACTTCATCTGCGCCGCCGGCGGCATCTGCGGGTGCAGCGGCGTGTCCTTGCTCGAAGGGATCG
>JALHQP010000189.1 GCA_022841885.1 Aquincola sp.
CGGCGCGCACCGCGCGCAGCGCGCCGGCCACGTCGCCGTGGCGCAGGCGCTCGGCGAAGCGGTCCAGGCACTGGGCGTTGCGGCGCGCCTGCGCGGCCAGGCGCTGCAGCAGCAACACCGCCGCCGTCGCCAGCAACAGCGCTGCGGCAACGGCGGTCCAGGTCACCGCCGGGCTGTCGCGCCACCACAGCGGGGTCATCGCCAAGACCAGCAGCAGCACGATCGCCAGCGTGGCCCAGACCGTGGCGCGCGACTCGGGCACCGCCAGGCCCTTGACCGTCGTTGCCCGGTCGCGGGTGCGGTCGACGGCGGCAGGCTCGGGCAGTTCGGGCATCGGATCGAGTCTAGCCACGCCCTTTGCCGCGACAACTCGTCAAGTCTTACGGGGTGCGTGGTTTTTCCGTCATCCGGGCTTCACGCAGCCAATGCGCGGCCCGCTCCGCGATCATCAACGTCGGCGCGTTGGTATTGCCGCTGGTGATCGCGGGCATCGCGCTGGCATCCGCCACCACCAGGCCGGCCACGCCGCGCACGCGCAGCCGGCTGTCGAGCACGGCCTGCGGGTCACCGTCGCGCCCCATGCGGCAGGTGCCCACCGGGTGAAAGATCGTGGTGCCGATGTCGCCGGCCAGGCGCCACAGCTCGTCGTCGGACTGGTACTGCACACCGGGCTTGAGTTCGCGCGGCGCGTAGCGCGCCAGTGCCGGCTGCGCCGCGATGCGCCGCGTCAGGCGCAGCGATTCGGCCGCGACACGCCGGTCGGCGTCCGTGGACAGGTAGTTGGGCGCGATCGCCGGCGCATCCTCGGGCCGCGCCGAGCGGATGCGCACGGCGCCACGGCTGTCGGGATTGAGGTTGCAGACGCTGGCGGTGAAGGCGGGGTGCTTGTGCAGCGGCTCGCCGAAGGCGTCGAGCGACAAGGGCTGCACGTGGTATTCGAGGTTGGGCCAGGCCCGCTCGGGCGACGAGCGCGCGAAGGCGCCGAGTTGCGAGGGCGCCATGCTCATCGGGCCGCTGCGGCTGAGCGCGTACTGCAATGCGATGCGGGCCTTGCCCGACCACGAGTTCGCCAGCGTGTTGAGCGTCGTCACGCCGCTGACGCCGAACACGGCGCGGATCTGCAGGTGGTCCTGCAGGTTCTCGCCGACGCCGGGCAGCGCGTGCTGCAGCGCAATGCCGTGGCGCGCCAGCAGTTCGGGCGGTCCCAGGCCCGACAGCTGCAGCAGCTGCGGCGTGCCGATCGCGCCGGCCGCCATCACCACCGCGCGGGCCGCACGCAGGCGGTGCACGCCTTCGGGCGCGCGCAACTCGACGCCAGCCGCGCGCGGCGCGCCGTCGCCACTGCGCTCGAGCAGGAGCTTCGTCACCATCGCCCCGGTGCGCACATCGAGGTTGCGGCGCTGGCGCACCGGGCGCAGGAAGGCCTTGCTCGCGTTCCAGCGGATGCCGCGCTTCTGGTTGACCTCGAAGTAGCCGACGCCCTCGTTGTTGCCGCGGTTGAAATCCTCGCTCGCGGGAATGCCGGCCTGCTGGGCGGCGAGCGCGAAGGCGTCGAGCAACTCCCAGGACAGGCGCTGCTTTTCGACGCGCCATTCCGCGCCGGCACCGTGAAGCCCGTCGGCGCCGCGCCAATGGTCCTCGTGGCGCTTGAAGAAGGGCAGGCAGTCGTCCCAGCGCCAGGTGGCGTCGTCCACCGCGCCGGCCCAGCCGTCGTAGTCGCGCGACTGACCGCGCATGTAGATCATGCCGTTGATGCTCGAACAGCCGCCCAGCACCTTGCCGCGCGGGTAGCGCAGCACGCGGCCGTTCAGGCCCGGGTCGGGCTCGGTCTGGTAGAGCCAGTCGGTGCGCGGGTTGCCGATGCAGTAGAGGTAACCGACCGGGATGTGGATCCAGTGATAGTCATCCCGGCCGCCGGCCTCGAGCAGCAGCACGCGGACGCCCGTATCCGCCGACAGCCGGTTGGCGAGCAGGCAGCCGGCCGTGCCGGCGCCGACGACGATGTAGTCCCAGGTGGCCGCGTCGCTGCCCATCAGCGCGCCACGTGCGAGGCCAGCACCGGGAACAGCTTGACCAGGCCATCGGCCAGCAGCTCGACCGCCATCGCCGCCAGGATCAGGCCCATCAGCCGCGTCATCACGTTGATGCCGGTGCGCCCGAGCACCTTGGCGATGCGGCCCGAGGCGCGGAAGGTCAGGTAGGTGGCCAGGCCGATCACGACACCGTAGCCCACCAGCATCGCCTGCTCCCAGAGGTGGCGCGTCTTCTCGGCGTAGATGACCATGGTCGAGATCGTCGCCGGGCCGGTGAGCAGCGGGATCGTCAGCGGCACCACCGCAATGCTGGCGCCGGCGTCGACCTTCTGGTTGCCCTCGTCGACGTCGGTCGGCCGCGCCTCGGCCGGTTGCGCGTTGAGCATCTGCAGCGCGCTGATCAACAGCAGGATGCCGCCGCCGACCTGAAACGACGCGATGCTGATGCCGAAGAACTCGATGATCTTCAGGCCGGCGACCGCGCTGACCGCGATCACCATGAAGGCGGAGAACGAGGCCACCGAGATCGTGCGCCGGCGCTGTTCGCGCGTGAAGCTCAGCGTGAAGGCGAGGAAGAAGGGCACCGCACCGATCGGGTTGACGATCGCCAGCAGGGCGATCAGCGGCTTCAGGAGGTCCATCGCCGGATGCTACGGGCTGGCCGCCAGCGCGCGCAGGTAGCGCAAGCCCTCGGCCGTGGCCGCGCCGTACCAGGACAGCAGGCGGCCGTCGACCAGGCGCACCCGCGCCTGCGGGCACAGCGCCTGCGCCTCGGCCACATGCGCCGGCCCGAAGGCATAGGGTTCGGACGAAAGCAGCACTTCGTGCACCTCGGACAGCCACGGCTCGTCGCCGCGCAGCACCGGGTAGCGCGCGGCGCCCCGTTCGCCGCCCTCCTGCGCCGGACGCGTGCGCCAGCCCACGCGCGCGAGCAGGCGCGCGATGTAGGTGTCGCGCGCCACCGTCATCCACGGTTCGCGCCAGATCAGGTAGAGCACCGCGCGCTCGGCGCGGCCGTCGGGCCGGGTGGCGTCGAGTTCGGCGTGCAGTTCGCGCGTCAGCGCCTCGGCGCGCTCGGCCACGCCCGGCAGGGCGCCAAAAGCCTGCGCCATCTGGACGATCAGCGCTTGGACATCGTCTGGCCCGCAGGGGTGGGTCACGATCACCTCGGGCACGAAGGCGCGCAGCGCCTCGGCGTGGTCGAGCCGGTTCTCGTCGACGTTGACGACCACATGCGTCGGCGCCAGGCGCCGCAGCCTGGCCAGGTTCACGTCCTTGGTGCCCCCCACCTTGGGCACGCCCGCCAGCGCCGCCGCCGGGTGGGTGCAGAAGCCCGTGCGGGCCACCAGCTGCGGGCCCAACCCCAGGGCGACCAGCAGTTCGGTGACGCTGGGCACCAGGCTGGCAATTCGCACGGTCATGGGGCGGCGATCCTAGCAACGGCGCCGTCTCCGGGTTCACCCGGAGAACCCAGGCGCGCTGGCGCCGGCCTCGGGACAGAAAACAACACTTTTTAGGGGCGGCGAGCGCACACGATGCGGCCTTCCTGAATAATCACGACTCCCTGTCTGGATGCGGCGCCAAAGCTTGATGTTCTCGAGCCGGTCGGTAGCTCCACTAGGTATTCGTGTGTTTGGATAAGGAGCTTGCCGAATGGGCAACAAGCTTTATGTGGGCAACCTCGCCTACAGCGTGCGCGACGAGTCGCTGCAACAGTCTTTCTCTCAGTTCGGCACCGTCACGTCCGCCAAGGTCATGATGGACCGCGAAACCGGCCGCTCGAAGGGCTTCGGCTTCGTCGAGATGGGCAGTGACGCCGAGGCGCAGGCCGCCATCAACGGCATGAACGGCCAGGCCCTCGAGGGCCGTCCGCTGGTGGTCAACGAGGCGCGTCCGCGCGAGGAGCGTCCGGGCGGCTTCGGCGGTGGCGGCGGTGGCCGCAGCGGCGGTGGCGGC
>JALHQP010000190.1 GCA_022841885.1 Aquincola sp.
CCGCGCTGGACCGTGCGGGCCTGGCGCGCGTGCGCGCGGCCTTCGTGCAGGCAGCGCAGCGCGCGGCGCGCATAGGACTGCAAGGCGTGGAGATCCACGCCGCGCATGGCTACCTGATGCACCAGTTCCTGTCGCCCATCGCCAACCAGCGCACGGACGAGTACGGCGGCTCGCTGGCCAACCGCATGCGCTTTCCGCTCGAGGTGTTCAGCGCGGTGCGCGACGCCTTCCCCGCCGAGCGCCCGGTGTGGGCGCGCGTGTCGGCCACCGACTGGGTCGACGGCAGCGGCTGGGACGTGGAGACGACGATCGCCTTCGCGCACGAGCTCAAGGCGCGCGGTTGCGCGGCGATCCATGTGTCCAGCGGCGGCGTGTCTGCGCAGCAGCAGATCCCGCTCGGCCCGGGCTACCAGGTGGGCCTGGCCGCGCAGGTGAAGCAGGCCGTGGGGCTGCCGACGGTGGCGGTGGGGCTGATCACCGAGGCCGAGCAGGCCGAGGCCATCGTCGCGTCGGGCCAGGCCGACGCGGTGGCGCTGGCGCGTGCGCTGCTGTACGACCCGCGCTGGCCCTGGCACGCGGCGGCCAAGCTCGGCGCGCAGGTGGTCGCGCCGCCGCAGTACTGGCGCAGCCAGCCGCGCGAGTTGAAGGACCTGTTCGCCGGCTACGCCTTCGGCGCGCGTTGAGCCCCGCGCTCACCCCCTAGCTCGCAGCCGGCACCCGCCCGCTTTGACGATGGCGGGCGCCGCACGCCGCCGCTAACGTGGCTGCGCCGCGCGGGTGCGGCGGAGGGCAAGCGATGCGCGCACGCAAGACGAGCCAGGGCCTCACGCTGAGGGCGATCGCGGGCACGCATGTGGTGCTGCTGGGCATGCACCTGGACAAGGCGCTGTGCACCGGCCTGATGGGCTTTGCGGTCCACCGCACCGACCACACCGAGGACGAAGCCTACTGGCTCGAAGGCATGAAGACCTTCGAGGAGACCGACCCCGGCTTCCCCGAGGGCGGGCGCTACGGCACGCACCGCCATCCGATCCAGGGCTTCACCTGGTCGGACTTCACGGCCAAGCCGGGGCGCCGCTACACCTACCGCGTCGTCGCGCTCAAGGGCGTGCCGACGGAGCTGACCCCCTTCCGCAAGGTGGAGGTGACGGTGAAGACCGAGTCGCCGGCCGCGGGCAACCATGACGTGTTCTTCAACCGCGGTGCCGCGGCCTCGCAGGAGTACAGCCGCCGCTTCGGCAAGCTGGCGAGCCTGAAGAACGCGCCCGACGACGACCCGCGCTGGGCCTGGCTGTCGCGCGGTGCGGCCGAGGGCGTGCTCGACTTCGTGGCGCGCGCCGCCGGGCCGGGGCACGGGCTGCGCGTGGCGGCCTACGAGTTCCGCTGGCCGGCCTTCGCACAGGCGCTGCAGGCGGCCAAGGCGCGCGGGGTGGACGTGCGCATCCTCTACGACGGCAACAACAACCCGCCGGAAGACGACGGCATGGTGTTCCCGCGCGACGAGAACCGCGCCACCGCACTGGCCGCGCAGGTGGACGGCGTGAGCAGCGAGCGCATCACGCGCAACGACGTGAAGGACCCGCCGATCGCGCACCACAAGTTCGTCGTGCACACGGTGGCCGGCAAGGCGCAGGCGGTGCTGACCGGCTCGACCAACTTCTCCAAGGGCGGGGTGTACGGCCAGTCGAACGTGGTGCACGTGGTGGAGAGCAAGCCGGTGGCGGCCAAGTACCTGGCGTGCTGGGACCTGATCGCGACGAACCCGGCACCGGCGGCGCTGAAGGCCGCGTTGGCGGCGCTCGGCGCCATTCCCACGACGCCGCGGCCCAAGGACGGCACCTCGTGCCTGTTCAGCCCGCAACCCAGCGACGACGCGCTCGACTGGTACGCGGCGCTGGCCAAGGCGGCGCCGGGGGCGCTGTTCATGACCTTCGCCTTCGGCATGAACGCGTTGTTCAAGGACGCGTACCAGGGTGGCACCGCGCCGCTGCGCTACGCGCTGATGGACAAGCTGATCCCGTCGGGCACGCGCAAGGACAAGCGCGACGCCGCGATCGCCGAGATGACCACGCTGCGCAAGCTCGTGGAGAACCGCTTCGCGGTGGGCAACCGCATCGAGACCAACGCCTTCGACCGCTGGCTGCGCGAAAAGCTCACCGGCCTGAACAGCCATGTGCAGTTCATCCACACCAAGTACATGCTGGTGGACCCGCTCTCCGACGACCCGGTCGTGATCACCGGCTCGGCCAACTTCAGCAAGGCCTCGAGCGATCAGAACGACGAGAACATGCTGCTGATCCGTGGCAATACGCGCGTGGCCGACATCTACCTGGGCGAGTACATGCGCCTGTGGAACCACTACGCCTTCCGCGAGTGGCTGGCCGCGGGCGCGCCCGGCGCGGAACCGAAGTTCAAGCACCTGGACACGACCAGCACCTGGTGGAAGGGCTACTTCGGCGGCTCGGCGCGCAGCCGGCAGCGCGCGTACTTCGCGGGCGTGCCGCTGTAGCGTGCGGCGGGCGCTACCAGCGCCGCACGCGGCCGGTGTCCACGTGCACGAACTGCGGCCCGGGGTAGTAGCCCACGCCGCCGCCGCGCAGTTCGAGCGCCGCGTCGCGCAGCTCGGCCAGCGGCACGCCGGGCAGGCGCACGTCGATGGCCTTGCCGTCCATGTGCAGGCTGCGCGTGGCCACGCCGCCGCCTTCGCGGCGCAGGCGCGTGTTGGTGGCCGGGCAGCGGTAGCCGGAGATGACCTCGAACGCGCGGGTCTGGCCGAGCAGGCGCTGCACGCCGTGCAGCAGGTCGAGCAGCGGTGGTTGAATGAGGCCCACCTCGCCGGTGTAGTGGTCGCGCAGGAAGCGGTTCATGCGCTCCAGCGCGTCGGGCAGGTACTGGCCGTCGGCCGCGTAGGTGAGCGCCACGCGCTCGCGCGTGTGCGTATGCACCAGCGACAGCGCGCGCTCGCCGCGCCACGCGGCCGCGTGGGCCGGGCGTGCCACCCAAGGCAGCGCGGTGGCGGCAGCCAGGTGCAGCAGGCGGCGGCGGGTGGGCAGGGGCATCGGGCGGCTCAGGAGGGTGGCAGGTCGATCGGTGGGCGGGCGCGCTGGCGCAGCGCCGCGCCGAGGGCCCGATCATGCCCGTACAGGTCCTCGAAGAAGTGGACCTTTTGCTCCTTGACGAGCGCCGTGCCGTAAGCAATGACCACCGGCACCGGCTGCGCCAGCGCCACCGTGCGCGGCGGCGTGTCGGGCGCCATCGCGGCGCGGATGCGCGCCTCGTCCCAGCCGGGCAGGCCCTGCAGCGCGAAGACGGCCAGCGCCACCGGCTGCTCGACGCGGATGCAGCCGTGGCTGAAGTCGCGCCGCGCGCGCTCGAACAGGCCCACCGAGGGCGTGTGGTGCAGGTAGATCGCGTCGCGGTTCGGGAACACGAACTTGATGTCGCCCAGCGCGTTGCGCGGCCCGGGGCGCTGGCGGATGCGCAGCTGCCCGGCCAGCACGGCCTGCAGCTTGGTCTCGTCGAGCACGGCGTCGGCGGCCCCGCCCCCAGTGGGCACGAACTCGAAGCCCTCACGCGCCCAGTGGCCCGGGTCGCGCCGCAGGCGCGGCACCAGCTCCTTGCGCGCGATCGAGGCCGGCACGTTCCAGTACGGCTGGAACTCGATGCGGCGCAGATCCTCGTGGATCAGCGGCGTGCGTGTGTCGAGCGCCTGGCCGACGATGACCTTCATCTCGGCCGCGACGCGCACGATGCGATCGCCCTGCACCTCGTAGGCGCGCAGCACGAACTCGGGGATGTTGACGACGATCATGCGCGGGCCGGTGAGCAGCGGCGTCCAACGCAGGCGCTCGAGGGCCAGTTCGAGCTGGCGCACGCGCGCCTCGGGCGCCACCTGCAGCGCGGCCCAGGTGGCGCGGCCGAGCACGCCGTCGGGCTGCAGGCCGTGGCGGCGCTGGAAGGCCTGCACGGCGGCCACG
>JALHQP010000191.1 GCA_022841885.1 Aquincola sp.
GAGGCGGCAGCGTGCACGCGCACATCGACCACGCCGTCGACCGCCGCCAGCGCGGCCTCGATCAGCCCGGCGCAGGCCGCGCAGTGCAGGCCGGCGAGCTGCAGCGACGACTCGGCCAGCCCGCTGCGCGCCTCCAGGCGGGTGAAGCGTGCCGCCTCGCGCGCTTCGTCGATCGGCGCCAGCGGCGCGGCCTGGGCCAGGCTCATGGACGGATCCAGGTGCCTCGCCGTGCGCGTGGGCCCCACGGGCAGCGCGCCAAGCTCACAGCAGCGTACTCACGAGGGCGGCTTGCAGCAGCAGACAACGGTCGGCGGCGGTGCTGGCCTGGCTCGGCGGCTTCAGCGCCCCGAGCAGGCCGAAGATCGGGTGGTCGGCGCGCGCCAGACCGTCGTAGACGGGCACGCCCACCTGCTCCTGCAGATGGCGCGCGAAGCCCGGCGGCAGCGCCTCGCAGTCGACCGCGTCGTACAGGTGTTCGAGCAGGCGGGCGGTGTCGGCGCCGGGCTGCGACTCGCCGCGCAGCCAGGCCGGCGCAGGCTCGATGCGCGCCACGCGCGCGCCCAGGCGCGCCGCGGCCTCGGCGAAGAGCTGCGCGTCGCCGCTGTCGCTGCCGCACATCAGCGCGATGTTCTTGCCGCGCAGCGGTGCGTCGCCGGACTGCTGGAGCGAACGGGCGACAGCCACCAGCAGGCTCGCGGTGGCTGCGTCCAGCGGGCTCTGGGACAGCAGGTGGCGTTGCAAAGGCGGGTTCACGGTGCGTGATGCTGCCGCGCCCCTTCGACACCGTTTTGCGCTGGCGCAAGCGGCCGCTGGGCCCAGACGCACCGTTCGGCGCTGTTCACCATCGGTTCACACAGCGACACCGAGCGTCACGCATGGGTCGCAAGGCGATGCGCCAGCGCGGCCAGACTGCGTGCATCCCAGCAAGGAGACCGTGATGCATGCCAACCAGCCCTTGACCGCCGACCTCGCCGAAGCCCGCGCCGAGAGCCAGCGCATCACCGACATGCTGGCCCTGGTAGCCGAGCGGGTGCCGCTGCAGCGCCGCGTCGTGCACGCCGGTGACACGATCTACCGCTGCGGCGACCCCTGCTCGCAGCTCTTTGTGCTCAACACCGGCTGCTGCAAGATCGTCAACAGCGCCTCCGACGGCCGCGCCCAGGTGGTGGGCCTGCTGTTCCGCGGCGACTGGATCGGCTTCGACGGCATCGCCGGCGGCCGCTACCGCTGCGACGCGGTCGCGCTGGACACCGGTGAGGTCTGGGCCCTGCGCTACGACGCGCTGCTGGCGGCCTGCGCCCAGCATCCGCCGCTGCTGGCGATGCTGCACGCCGAGATGAGCCGCGTGATCGGCCGCGACCGCGACAGCCTGATGGCGCTGACCACGCTGTCGGCCGACGCCCGCGTCGCCGAGTTCCTGCGCCTGATGGCGGACGCGCTGGCGTGCCGCGGCCTGCGCACCGACCAGATCACGCTGCGCATGACGCGTGCCGAGATCGGCAACTACCTGGGCCTGACGCTCGAGTCGGTGAGCCGCGCGCTGTCGCGCCTGGCACGCCAGCACCTGATCGGATTCGCCGACGGGGCGCGGCGCGAGATCCGCATCCCCGACGTCGGCGCCCTGGCCAGCTTCGTCGGCCTCGAGACCGCGCCGGCCGGTGCCACGGTGCAGTGATCGATCCGGTCAGCGCGACGGGAGCGCCATGATCGCCTGCGCGAGCTGCTCGCGCGTGAAGGGCTTGCGCAGCAGCGGCCACGCACCGCCGTCCACCGGCACCGCGGCGTCGGGCGCATAGCCCGACATCAGCAGCACCGCCAAGCCCGGGCGCAGCGCGCGCGCGCGCTCGGCGATGTCGGTACCGCGCAAGCCGGGGCCGAGCACCACGTCCGACAGCAGCAGATCGAAACGCTCGCCGCCCGGCTGCAGAGCCTCGACCGCCGCCTCGGCACGGCTGCAGGCGAGCACCTTGCAACCCCAGCCGGTCAGGAAGGTCTGCACCACGCGCAGCACCTCGGGCTCGTCCTCGACCAGCAGCACCGACAAGCCCGCCGGCAGCGTCACCGCAGCGCGGTCGGGAGCCGCCGCCCCCGCGGCAAGCGGCTCGCCGGCCGACGGCAGATACAGCGTGACCGTCGTGCCCTGCCCCGGCCGGCTCTCGAGAGCGACACCGCCGCGTGATTGGTGCGCAAAGCCATACACCGTGGCCAGGCCCAGGCCCGTGCCGCGCCCCGCTTCCTTGGTGGTGAAGAAGGGTTCGAAGGCGCGTGCCCGCACCGCCTCGCTCATGCCCACGCCGGTGTCGGCCACCGACAGCGCGACGCCGCCGCCGCGCCAGGCCTCGCGATCGACCTCGATGGGGGCCTCGTCGCAGCGCCGCGCACGAAACGACAAGGTGCCGCCGTCGGGCATGGCGTCGCGCGCGTTGATCGCGATGTTGACCAGCGCCGACTCGAGCTGCCCCGGGTCGGCGCGGCAGGCCGGCGTGTCGGTGTCGATCGCCACCTCGATGCGGATGCGCGCGTCGAGCGTACGCCGCAGCAGTTCGGCCAGCGGCGGCACGAACTGCGGCAGTTCGATCCGCTTGGGCTGCAACATCTGGCGGCGCGAGAACGCGAGCAGCTTGGCCGTCAGCTCGGCCCCGCGGCGCGAGGCGCGCGTGGCGGCGGCCACCAGCTCGCGTGCGCCCTCGTCGGCGGCCACGCTCGGCCAGTCGTCGAGCACCTGCAGGTTGCCATGGATCACGGTCAGCAGGTTGTTGAAGTCGTGGGCGATGCCGCCGGTGAGCTGGCCCACCGACTCCAGGCGCTGCGCGTGGCGCAGTTGCGCCTCGCTGGCACCGCGTTGCACCACGGTGGCCAGCAGACTGGCCAGCGAGGCGATGAAACGCCGGTCGTCGGCGTCGAAGACCCGCGGCTCCTGCGAGTGCACCTCCAGCACGCCCAGCACGCGCGTGCGCTCGGCAAGGGGTGCCGAGAGCATCGAGGCGAAGCCCGGCAGCGACGACGCGCCGCTGGCCGCGCGCGCTTGCGCGAGGTCGGCCGCGCTGACCCGCTGCGCCGTGCCGTGGCCGAAGTGGCGCACCGAGCGTCCGTCGGGTTCGAGCACGTGCAGTGCGCCGGCCTGCGCGTCGAGCGCCGCGGCCGCGGCGGCAGGCGCTTCGGCCAGCAGCGCCTGCGCGTCCGGGTGGTCCACTGCCAGCCGGCCCATCTGCGCAATGCACTCGGCGTGGCGTGCGCGCCGCAGCGCCTGCTTGACGCGCGGGTACTCGCTGACACCGCGGATGGCCGCCACCACGAAGGCCTTGCCCTCGACCTGCAGCGGACTGAGCGCAATCTCGACCAGCACCTGCGTGCCGTCACGGCGCCGGGCAGCCAGGTCCATCTGCGTGCCCATCGGCCGGCTGCGCGGCGCGCGCTGGAAGTTCTGGCGGTCGGCGACATGGCGGCCGCGCGCCGCCTCGGGCACCAGGTCCTCGATCGTGAGCTGGCCGAGCTCGTCGAGGCTGTAGCCGAGCAGCGCGGCCGCGGCATCGTTGGCGCGCTCGATGCGGCCATTCGCGTCGACCACCAGCACCGCGTCGGGATAGGCATCGAAGAGCGCGTGCCAGAGCGCGGCCGAATCGACGCTGTTCATGCGGCTTGCACCGGCACGGCGAACAGGTAGCCTGCGCCTCGCACCGACTTGATCAGCGCCGGGTCCTCGGGGTCGGCCTGGAGCTTGCGCCGCAGGCGCCCGACCTGGACGTCGATCGTGCGGTCGAACGGGCCGGCCTCGCGGCCGCGCGTCGCTTCGAGCAGGAAGTCGCGCGACAGCACACGCCCTGCGTGGCGGCACAGCACGACCAGCAGGTCGAACTCACCGCCGGTCAGCGCGACTTCACGCCCGGCCGCGTCGCGCAGGCTGCGCGCGCCGGTGTCGAGCAGGTAGCCGGCGAAGCGCCAGCGCGG
>JALHQP010000192.1 GCA_022841885.1 Aquincola sp.
GGCCGGCGACTGCGGCGCGGCCTGGAAGGGCACGCGCCCGCTCGGCGTCAACGGCATGCCCGGCGCCGCCGCGGCGTCCGAGCCCGGCTGCACCGAGGGTGCCCCGGCCACCGGCAGCACCGAAGGCCGTGTCGTCGATTCGCGGAACGGCTGGCGCTGCGTCGGCGCCATGTCGCCACCCCGGCGCGCGCCGGAGGTGGTGAAGCCGTCGCCCACCATCTGCTGCTCGATCTCGTCGATCTTGGCCTTCACGCCGCTGTCGGCCGGGCGCTGCGCATTGGCCTCAGCGCGCGACTCGGAGTCGATGCGCGACGAGCCACCCAGCGCGGCCAGCTGCTCGGGCGACAGGCCCTCGCGGCGCACCTTGCGCAGCATGTCGAACTCGCGCTTGCGCACGAAGTCGTTGCGTTTCTTGCGCTCGATCATCGCCTTGAGCTCGGACTTCTCGAGGTCCAGCTCGGCGCCGTCGGGCTGGCGTGAATTGAGGTCGGCCCAGTCGGTGGCCGGGTTGGCCACGAAGCGCACCACCTTGCGGAAGAAGCCTTCGTCCTTGGGTGCGTCGTTGCTCATCGAGCCGTCAATCTCCGAACATCTTCTGCTTCATCTCGCGGCGCTGCTGCGCCTCGAGAGAAAGCGTCGCCGTGGGGCGGGCGAGCAGGCGGGCCAGGCCGATCGGCTCGCCGGTCTCGTCGCAGTAGCCATAGTCGCCGGCCTCGATGCGCGCCAGCGACTGCGAGATCTTCTTCAGCAACTTGCGTTCCCGGTCGCGCGTGCGCAGCTCCAGCGCATGTTCTTCCTCGATGGTCGCTCGGTCCGCCGGGTCGGGCACGATGGACGTGTCCTCGCGCAGGTGCTCGGTGGTCTCGCCGGCGTTGGACAGCAGGTCGTCCTTCAGGGAGGTCAGGCGCACGCGGAAGAACTCGAGCTGCTTGTCGTTCATGTACTCGCTGTCCGGCATCGCCAGCAGCTCGGGCTCGGACAGCTCGCGGCCGGACTTGCCCTTCCAGGCATTGACCAGCTTGGGATCGATCTTGACCGCCGGGCGCACCGGCGCGTCCACCGCGATCGGGCGCGCGTGGCGCACCGGCGCAAAGCGGTCGGCGAAACGGCTCGCGGGCGCCGGGTCGGGCATCGGCACGGAAGCCGCGGCCGCCGCCCGCGCGCTGGCGCGCGCCGACGGCTTGGGCTCCTTGGGAGCCGTCACGGGGTGGGGGGCAGAGGCCACGGGGGCAGCAGCAGCGGGGGTCTTGGGCTTGGTCGCGGTTTTGGTCACGGAGTCGGGAACGGGCTTCTTGAGGACGGGCTTGGCTGCTGGCTTTGGGGCGCTGGCCTTGGCGGGGGTCTTGGGTGCCGCCTTGGCGACGGGTTTGCTGGCCGGCTTGGCCGCCGGTTTCTTCTTCGCGGCCGGCTTGGCCACCGGTTTGCCGGCCGGCTTGGCCGCGGGCTTCTTCTTTGCGGGGGCCGCTTTCTTGGCTGCCGCGGCAGGCTTGCCGACCGCCTTCCTGGACGGGGCTGCGCTCTTGGCCGGGGGCTTGCTCACGGGGCTCTCCTCGATGCGGCTTTATACCCGCTTGCGGCACTGCTGCGCCGCGGGGGAGCGGGAATTTAAGGCGCGCGGATTGTAGCCACGTCGCGCGACCGCGCCGCGTGTCACACCAGACATTGCTCCAAGCCTTGCAACAGGATGTCGCGCGGCAGGTCGATGCCGATGAAGACCATCTTGCTCTGCTTCTTCTCGCCCGGCGTCCACTTGGGCCCCAGGTCGCTGCCCATCAGCTGGTGCACGCCCTGGAAGATCACCTTGCGGTCGCTGCCCTTCATGTTCAGCACGCCCTTGTAGCGCAGCATCTTGGGGCCATACACCTGGACGATGGCACCGAGGAAGTCCTCCAGCTTGGCCGGATTGAAGGCCTTGTCGGAGCGGAAGACGAAGCTCTTCACGTCGTCGTCGTGATGGTGGTGGTGCGGGTGGTCGCAGTGCTCGCCATGTTCGTGGTCATGGTCGTGCTCGTGCGCATGGTCGTGGTCGTGGTGCGCGTGGGCATCGTCGCTCAGGAACTCGGGGTCGATCTCGAGCTTGGCGTTGAGGTTGAAGCCGCGCAGGTCGAACACCTCGGCGATCGGCACCTCGCCGAAGTGCACCTTGCGCTGCGGCGCGCGCGGGTTCATGTGCTTGATGCGGTGCACCAGCGCGTCGACCGCCGCCTCGTCCACCAGGTCGGTCTTGCTGATGAAGATCTGGTCGGCAAAACCGATCTGGCGCCGCGCCTCCTGGCGCGCGTCGAGCTGGCCCTCGGCGTGCTTGGCGTCCACCAGGGTCAGGATCGAGTCGAGCAGGTAGCTCTCGGCGATCTGATCGTCCATGAAGAAGGTCTGCGCCACCGGGCCGGGGTCCGCGAGGCCGGTGGTCTCGATCACCACGCGCTCGAAGTCGAGCTCGCCCTTCCTCTTCTTCTCGGCCAGCGTGGTCAGGGTGCTGCGCAGGTCCTCGCGGATGGTGCAGCACACGCAGCCGTTGGACAGCTGAAGGATCTGCTCGTTGCCGGTGTCGTCGACCAGGATCTCGTTGTCGATGTTCTCCTCGCCGAACTCGTTCTCGATCACAGCGATCTTCTTGCCGTGCTGCTCGGACAGCACGCGCTTGAGCAGCGTGGTCTTGCCCGAGCCCAGGAAGCCGGTGAGGATGGTGGCGGGGATGAGTCCTTGGGACATGGCGGGAAATCCGTGAAGGAAGGAATGGGCGAGCGCACCAGATGCGGGCATGCCGCCGCGGCGCAAGGGTCGGGTATTCTCTCCCTCCCGCGATAACCGACACGTTCGCAGTGTCCGACCCGCACCCTCCCCGCGCCCCCGGCGAAAAGCGCAGCATCTTCGACCGGCTGGTCGAGTTCGTCGTGCCCGGCCCCGACAGCAAGGACGAGCTGATCGAGGCCCTGGCCGACGCCGAGAAGCGCGAGCTGATCGAGCCCGAGAGCCGGGCCATGCTCGAAGGCGTGATCCGCATGGCGGACATGACGGCCGGCGACGTGATGGTGGCCGCGCCGCGCATGGACATGGCCGACATCGAGGCCCCGTACGACGAGCTGCTGGCGCTGGTCATCGACACCGGCCACTCGCGTTTTCCGGTCTACGAGGGCAAGCGCGAGAACATCATCGGCATCCTGATGGCCAAGGACCTGCTCAAGCTGCAGCGCGCGCCCGAGCTGAACCTGCGCACGCTGCTGCGGCCGGCGGTCTTCGTGCCCGAGAGCAAACGCCTGAACGAGCTGTTGCGCGACTTCCGCAGCAACCGCAACCACCTGGCGGTCGTGATCGACGAGTTCGGCAACACTGCCGGCCTGATCACGATCGAGGACGTGCTCGAAGAGATCGTCGGCGAGATCGAGGACGAGTTCGACGAGAAGGACGCCGAGGGCGCCGTCTACACCCTGGCCGACGGCACGCACCGCGTGGCCGGCGACGCATCGATCGCCTCGGTCAACGAGGCCTTCGGCGCGCGTTACCCCGAGGCCGAGTTCGACACCATCGGCGGCCTGGTCGCGCATGAACTCGGCCGCGTGCCTCGCCGCGGCGAGGCGGTCGAACTGGGCGGGCTGCGCTTCACCGTGATGCTCACGCGCGGCGGCGCGGTGCGCTGGTACCGCGTCGCGCGCCTGGCCACCGACTCCGAACACGGCGACCTGTCCGCGGATGCGGACTGAGGGCGCGCCGGCGTCCCCGGTGACGCTGCCGCGCGACCTCGGCTTCGCCGCGCTGGCCGGCGCGCTGTCCACGGTCAGCGCCACCCATACCGCCTGGTGGCCGCTCGCGCTGCTGTGCATCGCGGCGCTGGCCTGGCGCGTGGCGTCGGCCTCGCCCGGGCGCGCGGCGGCGCT
>JALHQP010000193.1 GCA_022841885.1 Aquincola sp.
CTCGAGAAGGGCGGCGCGCAGTTCGGCCTCGAGGTCGGTGTGCGCAGCGTCGTGCACGAGCCCATCCTCGAGCGCCTGCTGGCGCCTGGCGTAGGCCTGCCGATCGCTCTGGCGCTGCCAGAAGCCGGGGCCGATGCTCATGCCGCAGCCCTTCCGATCGCGGCCTCGGCGATGGCGGCGGCGCTGACGGCCTGCAGGGCGCGCAGCTGGCGCACGCCGGCGCGGGCGATCAGGGTGGCGGCCAGCTGGTCGGCCGCCATGGTCACCAGCGCATTGATGCGGCTGCGGTCGGTGACGTCGACCTGGGCGCGCGCGGCGTCGACCGCCGGGCCGACCGCGGCCCGCATGGCATCGAGCACCACCGTGCGCGCCGCGTCGTTCGGCAGCGCGCGCACCTCGTCACCGTAGATGCTCATGAGCAGCGCGACAGCGCTGTCACCGATGCCGGTGCCCCGGCTCTTGTTCTTGTCCAACTTTGCGATCTCCCGAAGCGCCGCGGTGTGCAGCGCATGGATGCCATTGGAGCATAGTTCAGTCTACAGCGCAACTATGGTTAAGGATCGGGCGTGAAAAGTTACCTGTCGGTGCGCTGCAGCACGCGAGTTCTAACCCCGCGAGTGCGGGTGAAATGGCGCCCTTGCCTTAGGGAGCATCAGAACATGGGGACACGCGGTGTATTCGTCGCGCTGCTGGGCGCCCAGTGGGGCCAGGCTGCGATGCTGGCGCGGATCGGTGTGCGCGCGAAGTGCTTCAGCGACCCCCGCGGAAGCTGTTCAGTGGGAAGCGGCGCAGGCGCGCCTTCAGGCCGCCGAGGAGCGCTGGCAAGCTCAATGGTGTACATCAGGTGCGCGTGCAGGTTCTGCCGCTGCGCCAGGGGCAGGGCATCGAACGCCCGCGCCAGATCCAGCGCCAACGGAGACAGAGGCCGCTCCCTCCGTGCCCCCGATCCCGTTGCGAGCCAGTCCGGACTGACGCCAAGGAAGGCAGCTGCCGCCGCGTTGTTGGCGGCGGTGAAGGCCCCTGAGGTGCCCTTCAGCACCTTCGAGACGGCCTGGTAGGTGATGCCGAGCTTCTTCGCTAGGGCGCCCGGCTTCACGCCCGCGTCCTTCATCGCCTGCTCAAGTCGATCCGCATAGTTCACGGTGCGTACTATTGCCGCTACCGCTGAACTAAGGTTGCTTGCCAGCCCTGAACTATGGTACAACCGCGGCATGCTCAAGACCAACGCCATCGCACTGCTCGGCGGCTCGGTCGCGGCGGCGGCAAAGGCCCTTGGCGTCACGTATCAAGCCGTGGACAAGTGGGACGACGTGCTGCCGCCGCGGATCGCCGACAGAGTAGTTGCCGCCGCCGCTCGCATGAAGCTAACGCCGGAGGAGTACGGGCAACTGATCGCGCCGCCCGCCGACACCGGCGCAGGCGAGCTAAACGAGGCGGAGGCCGGCTGATGACCGTCTTCCATCGCCTTCCTGCCATCAACGAGCGGCTCAAGGCCAAGCTCATGGCCGAGTTCCACGAGCCGCGCAAGCCCTTCGTGCCGCGCGTGTTCCACGGGCCGAGGCCCGCGAACCCTGGCAACGCGCTCTACAGCGATGAGCAGGTGCTCGCGATGCGCCGCATGCGCGAATGGCTCGGGATGACGGCGCGGGCAATCGCGGAGGACACATCCGTGCCGCAAACCTACGTCGAGGCGCTGTGTGCCTATCGGGTGCGCGCTCATCTGGACCCGGGCCCGAAGCCCGCAAGCGAGGCCGCATGACCTACCCCCTGCGCCTGCTCGACCCGCTGATCCCCTGCGGAGAGGCCGAGGAACTGCACCCGGTGGTGATCCCGGACCCCGAGCGCGACGGCATCGACATCGCCGAGCTTGAGACCGCGCTCATGGGCTTCGACGCTGGGTGCGAGGGCTGACCCATGCCCGAGAAGCGCACCAGCACCATACCCGCGCTGCGCGTGGAGCCATCGCTCGAGATGAGCCTCATGCGCTCGGCCGCCGCCGATGGCCGATCCCTCGCCGACTACTGCAGGCGCGTCCTCTGGCAGCACGAGTTCGGGCATGCACGCATCGTCGCCGAGGACGGCTCGCCTGTCTCGGACTTTGGTGCGCTGCAAAGCATTGCAGAGGAGCGCGCCAGGTGAGCGCGCGCCAGTTCATCCTGCCGCTGGCGCATGAGATCGTCGTCGACCTGTTCGCAGGCGGCGGCGGCGCCAGCACCGGCATCGAGCTCGCCATCGGCCGGCACGTCGACATCGCGGTCAACCACGACCCCGAGGCGATCAGCCTGCACGAGGCGAACCACCCGCAGGCCCGCCACTTCGTCTCCGACGTCTTCGAGGTCGACCCGGTCACCGTGTGCCGCGGCCGCAAGGTCGGCCTGCTGTGGGCCTCGCCCGACTGCACCTTCCACTCGAAGGCCCGGGGCGGCAAGCCTTTCAGAGATCGCCGCCAGGCGCGCCGCCGGCGCGGCCTCGCCGGCGTCGTGGTGCGCTGGGCCAAGGCCGTGCGGCCGCGCGTCATCGCCCTCGAGAACGTCGAAGAGTTCCAGCACTGGGGCCCGCTCGACGAGAACGGCCAGCCGTGCCCGCTGCGGCGCGGCAGCTCGTTCCAGCGCTGGGTCGCCCAGCTGCGCAACCTCGGCTATTCCATCGAGTGGCGCGAGCTTCGCGCCTGCGACTACGGCGCGCCGACCATCCGCAAGCGGCTCTTCATCGTCGCGCGCTGCGACGGCGAGCCGATCGTGTGGCCGCGGCCGACGCACGCCGCGCCCGAGAAGGCCAAGGCCGCCGGCCTGCTGCCCTGGCGCACCGCTGCCGACTGCATCGACTGGTCGATCCCGTGCCCGAGCATCTTCGAGCGCGAGCGCCCGCTGGCCGATGCCACGCTGCGCCGCATCGCGCACGGCATCAAGCGCTACGTGCTCGACGCGGCCGAGCCCTTCATCGTGCCGGTGACGCACCAGGGCGACCTGCGCGTGCACTCGATCAACGACCCGCTGCGCACCATCACCACCGCGCAGCGTGGCGAGTTCGCCCTGGCCGTGCCGACCCTGGTGCAGACCGGCTACGGCGAGCGGCCTGGCCAGGCACCGCGCGTGCCGGGCCTCGAGAAGCCCCTGGGCACCGCCGTCGGTGGCGGCCAGAAGCATGCGCTCGTGGCCGCCTTCCTGGCCAAGCACTACGGCGGCACGCCGGAGCCCGGCAAGACTGCCCAGCCTCTCACCCACCCGGCGCCGACAGTGATGGCCAGCGGCGGGCCCCAGGGACTCGTCACAGCTCACCTCGTGGGCGTCGGCGGCCGCACCGGGCAGGGCAGGGCGCCAGCCTACGGCGCCGACAGGCCCGCGCGCACGGTCACGGCCAAGGCCGACACCGCGCTCGTGACCTCGCACCTGGCCAAGCTGCGCGGCACCAGCAACAGCGCCGGCGCCGATGAGCCGCTGCACACCGTCAGCGCCGGCGGCACCCATCACGCCGAGGTGCGCGCGCTGCTGCTGAAGTACTACGGCACCGACCAAGACCCGCGCATCGACGAGCCGCTGCACACGATCACCACGAAGGCGCGCTTCGCCTTGGTGACCGTGCACGGCGAGGAGTACGTCATCGCCGACATAGGCATGCGCATGCTGCAGCCGCACGAGCTCTTCGCGGCCCAGGGCTTCCCGCCCAGCTATCAGATCGACCTCGGCGCCGACGGCGCGCCCTTCAGCAAGGCCGCCCAGGTGCGCATGTGCGGCAACAGCGTCGCGCCGCCGGTGGCCGCCGCGATCGTGGCCGCCAACTACGTCGAGCGCGCCATGAGGAGGGCCGCCTGATGGCCGCCACATCAGAGCAGCGCCGCGCCGCCGTTGTCCGGCGCC
>JALHQP010000194.1 GCA_022841885.1 Aquincola sp.
CGCGCCACCCGCAAGGCCGCTGCGGCGCCGCGTCGCATGGCCAAGCGTGTGGCCCGTGCCGCGAAGGCCCCGCTGGCCAAGGCACGCCGCAGCGGCGTCGCCGCCACGAAGGCCGTCAAGCGCGCCGTGCGCGCTTGACCGTGATGCGCCGCGCGGCGCGTCGCTGAGCCGCCAGGTTCAGCGGCCGCCCGCGCGCGGCCCCACCCGCGGCACACCGGCGGTGTTGCTTCAGAATCGGTGCTCGCATGCCCGCTCCCCCGCGGGCATGCAGCGCCCCCGGTGGAGCCGATGCACTTCTTGTGGCCTCACAACCTGTGGTGGATGCTGGTGCTGCCTGTGCTGCCGGCGCTCTACCTGTGGCTGCTGCGGCGGGGCGGCAAGCCAGCGCTGGTGTACTCCAGCCTGCGCGTCGTGCGCGAGGCGGTGGGCCGCTCCTGGCGGCGCCATGTGCCGCCGGCGCTGGTGTTCCTGGCCCTGGCGCTGCTGCTGCTGGCCCTGGCGCGGCCCACCGCGAGCGTGCCGCTGCCGTGGGCCAAGAGCACGATCTGGCTGGCCATCGACATCTCGCGCAGCATGCGCGTGGCGGACGTGCAGCCCACCCGCATGGTGGCCGCGCAGGACGCGGCCAAGGCGTTCCTGGGCGAGGTGCCGAAGCCCATCGAAGTGGGGCTGGTCACCTTTGCGGGCACCGCCCAGGTGGCCCAGCGCGCCACCCTCGACCGCCCCTCGCTCGTGAGCGCCGTCGACGCCATCCAGATGCAGTACGGCACGGCCATCGGCAACGCCATCGTGGTGTGCCTGGCCGAGCTGTTCCCCGACCACGGCATCGACCTGGGCGAGATGACCTTCGGTGCGTCGCGCCGTGCTCCGGCGCGTGGCGGCCTGGACGACAAGGCCCCGCCGAAGGAGTTCAAGCCCGTGCCGCCCGGCTCCTACGGGTCGGCCGCGATCATCCTGCTCTCCGACGGCCGCCGCACCACGGGGGTGGACACGCTGGAAGCCGCGAAGATGGCCGCCGACCGCGGCGTGCGCATCCACGTGGTGGGCCTGGGCACGCCCGACGGCCACACCGCGCTGGGCGACGGCATGGCGATGTACCTGCAGCTGGACGAACCGACGCTCAAGCACGTGGCGCAGATGACCGGCGGCGAGTACCACCATGCCGGCACGGCCGAGAAGCTGCGCAGCGTGTACCAGACGCTCGGGTCGCGGATGCAGGTGAGCCAGCGCGACACCGAGTTGACGGCACTGCTGGCGCTGGCGGCCGGGCTGCTGCTGGTATCGGGTGCCGGGCTGTCGGTGCTGTGGTTCTCGCGCGTGGCGTGAGCGGCGGCGCGCGGCACGTGGCACGCCACGCAACCGTGACAGAAACTGGCGCCGCAGGACGGCCATGGGGCAGCCCGGCGCCGTCGCTTTGAGTTGACCGGCAGCCGGGCTTTGCGAAACACTGCGGCCCTCAGCCACCGGGCGCCCTGGCGCCGGAGGAAGCATGCACGAAGGCACCCCCGAATCCCACTTCCGCCGCACCGCGTCGATGGAAGATCGCGTCCACGCGGTGCAGTCGCTGCTCGATGAGCGCGGCCTCGACGCGAGCGCCGGCGTCGCGCCGCTGGACCACCTGGCGACCGAGGAGTGGCTGCCGAAGAACGGCGCCCGCGTCGTGGCGCGCGCCTGGGCCGATGCGGACTATCGTGCCCGCCTGCTGGCCAACGGGCGGGCCGCGATCGCCGAACTCGGGTTGCCCATGCCGCCGCACCACCGGCATCTGGTCGTGCTCGAGAACACAGCGGCGGTCCACAACGTCATCTGCTGCACGCTGTGCTCGTGCACGGCCTTCACGCTCATCGGCCTGCCGCCCGACTGGTACAAGGACCTCGAGTACCGCTCGCGCGTCGTGCGCGAGTCGCGCACCGTGCTGCGGGAGATGGGGCTGGACCTGCCGCCGCAGGTCGAGATCCGCGTGTGGGATACGACGGCCGACACCCGCTACATGGTGTTGCCGATGCGGCCCGCCGGCACCGAAGGGTGGCCGCAGGACAAGCTGGCCGCGCTCGTGACGCGCGATTCGCTGATCGGCGTGGCGCGCCTTTAGCGGAGAGACGGACCCATGGACGGCATGCACGACCTCGGTGGCAAGCAGGGCTTCGGCAAGGTGCGCTACACGCTCGACGCGCCGGCCTTCCACGCGGCCTGGGAGGTGCGCGCCAATTCGCTGTACGCCTTCGCGGTACGCACAGGCGTCTTCAACATGGACGAATACCGCCACGCGATCGAGCGCATGGAGCCGCGCCACTACCTCTCGGCCAGCTACTACGAGCGCTCGCTCACCGGCATGGCGACCCTGTGCGTGGAAAAGGGCCTGCTCACCCGCGAACAGCTCGAGCAGCGCGCGGGCGGCGCGTTTCCCCTCGCCGCGCCGTCGGCGCCAGGACGCACCAACACGGCGGTGCGCCAAACCTACCGGCCCGGCGACCGGGTTCGGGTGCGCGAAGACCATGTGCCGGGCCACGTGCGCATGCCGGGCTACATCCGCGGCAAGACCGGCGTGGTGGTCGGCGTGTCGCCCGCCTACCCGTACCCCGACGCGCACGCGCACGGCCTGCCTGCCGAAGACGAACCGACCTACGACGTGCAGTTCCAGGCCGAGGACCTGTGGCCGGGCTCGTCCGATGCCGCCCGGGTGCACGTGGGCGTGTTCGAGAGTTATCTGGAGCGGGCGCCCTGACGTCACGCGCTGAGCGGGCCGCCGGCCCTGGCCGCCGCAGGCCTCAGCGCTCCGCCAGGTAGTGCCGCGTCTCGATGACGCTGCCTTCGCTCAGGTGCGCGCGCAGGTCCGCCTCCAGTTCGCGGTCGGCCAGCGTCTGCCGGCTGCGCTGGTGCAGGTAGTCGGCCCAACTCTGCACGATGAAGCGCTCCACGAACCGCTGCCGGTCCTCCAGGTCGCGGTACAGGCGCCAGAACAAGGCGCCGTCGCGTTGGCGTGGTGCGCGCAGGCGCGCGACGTCGCCGACGAAGGCGTCGACCGCCTCGGCGCGCACGCGGTAGATCAGTTCCACCGCCACCGGGCCGGCCTCGGGGTCGGGCTCGTTGGCCATCAGCAGGTGTTCGAGCGGTGCCGGCGTCACTTCCAGGTGCGCGCCCATGCGCAGCGGAAACCGCCTGGCCAGCAGCAGGCCCGCCATCATCGTCACCGCCGCGGCGAGCAGCGCCGCGGGCAGGCTGGTGAGGCTGGCCACCGCACCCCACACCGCCGAGCCGAGCGCGAAGGAGCCGAGCGCCGACAGCACGTGCAAGGCCGCCGCGCGCGAGCGCACCCACGGCGGGGCGCTGGTCTGCGTGGCGGTGTTGAAGGTGGACATCACCGCCATCCAGGCTGCGCCCGACGCCGCCAACGCCCCGTACACCGGCCACGCCACCGGCGACAGCGCCGCCACCACCATGGCCAGCGTGAACACCAGCACGCCGGCCACGATGAGCCGCTCCAGCCCGAGGCCGCTGCGCAGGCGGCCAATGAGCAGGCTCATGACCACCGCACCGCCGCCCAGGCAGCCCATCATCAGCCCGTAGCCCGAGGCGCCACTGCCCAGGCGCTGCGCACCGATGGCCGGCAGCAGCGCCCACAGCGCCGAGCCGGCCGCGCCATAGGCTCCTGTGCGCACCAGCTGCGACCACACGGTGTGCGAGTGCCACGCATAGCGCATGCCGGCGAGCGTGCCGCTCCACAGGCGCTCGGCCGGCAGGCGCCGCGCCGGGTGCGGCTTGGGCGGGTGGCGGCGGATCGTCCACGCCAGCGCCACCACGCCGGCCAGGGCCAGCGCCAGCACCGCGCTGCCC
>JALHQP010000195.1 GCA_022841885.1 Aquincola sp.
CCGCGGGCCGGAGCCGCCGCCGCCACCGCCGCGTCGTTGCCACACCGCGATGAGCAGGTGGGCGCCGGCACCCAGCGCCACGAGCAGGACGCTCCCGATCCCCCAGATCACCCAGGTCGCCACCGTCAAGCCGCTGGCCAGCGCAGGCGCCGCCTGAAGCAGGTTGTCGACGAGAGGCCCGAGGCCCGACAACAGCGAGGTGAACGACTGCGCGATCTCCGGCGGCACCCAGGGCGCGAGCCAGTCCGGCAAGCGAAGCTCGACGCTCGACGCAGCGCCTGTGAGGGCGCCCGCGTTCGCGGCTGTCCAAGTGCCTGCGGCATGCAGCGCCCAGGCGGCCAGCGACCAGAGGGCCAGAAGCGTGAAGACGATGGTCCAGGTGAAGGCGTAGAGCATGGTGGGGATCCTCGGTTGACGATTGACTGCTCGACAGTGTGGGCGATGGAGAAGGATCGGTGCAACCAGCTTGAATCTCACCCAAGATTCGGCTTTTCCGAACTGGTCGCGGCATGCCGGACCGCTGCCATCTCCGCGAAGGCGACTTCGCACCGACGGCACGCGCGGCCGCAGCGTCCCGTTGTGCGATCAGGCGGGTGCAGCCGAGCGGCCCGCGCTGGAGCGGCGGCCCTGCTCGCTGCGCTGTTGCCACAGCGAACTGGCGACAGTGAGCCACGGACGCAGACGGCGCGAGACCCGCCATGCCCACCAGCCCCGACGCAGCCATCGAAAGGCGCGACGCGGGCGCGCGGCCAGCAGCAACACGGCCGCGCCGATCAGCCAGTTCCGCTGCGCGTGAAGCCAGTACCCGACCCGCAGAACCCGGTCGGCCGCCGCCAGCGGGCCTCGCCAATGTGTTGTCTCCAGCACCAGGCGACCGCGCAGCAACTCGCTGCGCGCAACCAGGCGCTGTCGACGCAGCCGCAGGGCTTGCCGCGAGGCGCCGGTCATCGCGGGCGCTCGCCGGCGGGCGCGGCGCTGGCGGAGGACAGTGCCGAGCGGTCGCGCGCGAGTTCGCCAGCACTGGCCGCAAAGGCGCCCGCGGGCGTGCGCAGGCTGCAACGCGCACGCCACAGAGCAAATGCGCCGGCGCCGAGGTAGACCACGAGCAGCGCCGCAAAGGCGGCACCTCGCGCACTGTCCCAGAAGGTCGCCAGCACGGCGGCCGCGAGCACGGCCAGTCCGACGGCCAGCAAGGCAACGCCAGCTGCGGCCCACAGCAGCGCGGCCAGCGCGCGCAGCTTCTGCTCCTCGATCTCGGTGCCCAGCAATTCGAGCCGCACCTGGCCGAGTTCGAGCACCGTGCCGGCCAGACGCTGCAGCGAGCCGAGCAGGCCCGCGCCGGTGGATGCCGGAGGCGTGTCGTTCACGGCCATGCCAGCCGGCGGGCGCTCTTCAGCGACGACCGATCAGGACGCCGACCACGAGGCCGATGCCCGCGGCCAAGCCGATCGAAGGCCACGGGTGCTCATGGACGTAGTTGTCGGCCTGCCGCCCGGCCGCCTTGGCCTTGGCCACCGTGGCCTCCTGCACCTGGGACAAGCCCTCGCGTGCACGCGCGAGGCTGGCTTCCACCTTGGTGCGAACTTCGGCCGCGCCCTCGCCGGCCTGGCCGGCGGTGGCGCGCAGCAGTTCCTCGGCATCGGCGACGACCAGGCGCAGGTCGGTCATCAGTTTTTCGGTCTGGGTGGAACTCAAGGAGGTCATGGGATCAGCTCCGTGGGGGTGATGTAGGGGACAGGGGGACGAATCCGGCTTTTGCAAACGACCGTGCCCACTCTAGGCGTTTGCATTGGCGCAGCGATGACCGATGTCAATTTCGGAACCGCGAAGCACGTCGCTCGGTCGTGATTCGGTCCGAGCGCAACTAAAGTCATCACGGATTCGGAAAACCAGACAACCTCCGACCATGCTCAACTACCGTCATCTGTATTACTTCTGGGTGGTCGCCAAGGAGGGCGGCTTCGCGCGTGCCGCGGCCCGGCTGGACATGGCGATCCAGACCATCAGCACGCAGGTGCGCGAACTGGAGCAGGTACTGGGCCACCAGTTGCTGAAGTCGGCCGGTCGCCGCGTCGTGCTCACCGATGCCGGCCAGGCCGCGTTTGCGCGCGCGGAGACCATCTTCCAGCTCGGACAGGCCATCCCTGAGGAGGTGCGCGCCGCTGCGGGCACGGGCATGGTCCGCCTGGCCATCGGCATGTCCGACGGACTCTCGAAGCTCGCATCGCAGGTCCTGCTCGCCCCGGTGCTGGACACGCCGGGATTGCGCCTGGTGTGCCACGACGGCGAGTTCGAACCCTTGCTCGCCGACCTTGCGCTGCACCGGCTCGACCTGGTACTGGCCGGCCAGCCGGCGCCGCACAACCCCAGCTTGCGCCTGACCAGTGAGCGCGTTGCGGTGTCGCCCATCGAGTGGTACGGGCCCGCCTCCCTGGTGCACCGAGCCCAGGTCGAGCGGTTTCCGCGTTCGCTCGATCAGTTGCCCGTGCTGCTGCCCACCGGACATTCCGCCTTGCGTCCTGCACTGGAGCGCTGGTTCGAGGCCGAGGGCCTGCGGCCGGCGATCGCCGGCGAGTTCGAGGACAGTGCGCTCATGGCGGTGTTCGCGGCCCGCGGCATGGGCGTGTTTCCGCTCGGACGCCTGGGCTCCGGCGGGCCGGGCCCCTTGCGCGGACTGCGCCTGCTCGGGCGATGCGAAGAGGTCACTGAGGAAGTGCATGCCATCCGCTCGCGCCGCGGCCTGCAGCATCCGCTGGTGGCGCGGCTCTTGGCCGGCAGCCGCTGAACGCGGTCGGATCGCTGAGGCACTTGGATCGGGAAGGCACTTCAATGTCCCAGGCCTTGCACCGACGATTCCATGCGCCAGTGTTCGCCAAGCTCTTCGAGCAGGCGCGTTTCGTTCTCGGCCAGGTGTCGATCGGCCCCGGCAGCGGCCGTCGCCAGCGCCAGAATCTTGCGCTGCAGGGCCGGCGCGGCCACCTCGCCGAAGAGAGCGGTGCGGGTGTCGCTGTCGAGGGTCGAAAACAGGTCACCGCTTGGCGCGGCGACCATCAGGTCCTCGCACAGGCCTTGCACGGCGCGTGGGAGGCCGTCTCGATCCAGCCCGAGCGCGCCGGCCGCGTCCAGCGACTCCAGCAGCCGGAGTTCTGAGGGGCACACGTTGCCGTCGGCGACCAGCAGCAGCGCGAGCACTCGCGCGGCGGCTTCAGGACTGTTGCGGGGGTAGCTGCGCATCGGTGTTCTCCTTGCGGCGGGGTGTGGGAACGGTGGGGAAAGGTGCTGCGCCGGGCGGCTCGACGGCCTCGATCACGACCGTGCGGTGCAGGTGCAGGATCAGGCGCCTCGGGGCCTGCGGCCGGCGCGCGTGCGGGGGACCAGGCACTTGTCGCGGTCCCATCCCGAACCAGCGGCGCAGCGCGGCAACGGCGATGCGCCAGCCGTCGACGGCACAGCGCAACCCACAGGCAGGGTCGGGCAGCCTGGGCGTGGTGCGCGGGATCTCCATGGCGGGCCTCCGGTGGACATGACGGACGAAAGTGTCGGCTGCGCAGGCTTCGAAGAAAAGCAGCCTGAAGGTGAGCGCAACTTCCGGTTTTCGGAAGTCGTCGCGTCAGTGGGCCTGCTGCGAATCGGATCGGCCACGCGCTGCGGCTTGCGCTGGATCAATGTCCTGTTTTCTGGAAGGATCGATCAGGAACGATCTGCTTTTCCTTTCATGCGCGGCCCGCTAATCTGGGTCGGTCGCGCAAGGGCTGCTCGTCCCGTGGTGTCGGAGTTGTCCTGCGCAAAGTCTGGAGTCGTCC
>JALHQP010000196.1 GCA_022841885.1 Aquincola sp.
CATGGACTTCCCCTTCCGAGTGAGTTGATGAGACTTCGCACTTCCCATCGTGGCACTTCGTTGCCGGTCGCCGCTTCGCGGCTAGCTCGGAACGGGGAAGTCCCTTTCATTCGTTAGGCGGCACATGGACATACTTCTGCTCGCCTCCGCTGAAGACAAGGATTGGCTCCGGATGCGCTCTGCGCTGTGGCCGCACGCGACCGGTCGGGAGCACAAAGAGGAGATGGCAAGCTTCCTCGACGCACCAGACAAGTTCACGCAGTTCATGGCAAGGGCGGCATCTGGAGAGGCGCTTGGCTTCGTTGAGGCGTCCATTCGCTCGGACTATGTGAATGGAACTGAACACTCGCCAGTGGCCTTTCTCGAAGGGCTGTACGTGAAGCAAGCTGCTCGCCGCAAAGGCGTAGGCCGCGCCTTAGTCGAGCCGTTGAGCAGTGGGCCAGAGCGGCGGGTTGCCGCGAGCTAGCTTCAGACGCGTCAAACCGCAATCGCACGAGCCATGCGGTACACAAGCAGCTCGGCTTCGTGGAGACTGAGCGCGTTGTCTACTTCAACAAGCGCCTTGGGTAGCGCCGCACTCAAGTGCCGCCTTGTATCTTCCAACTGACCGCAGCGAGAAGTGAACTGCGGAGGTGGATCGCGGCCAAACCCGATAAGCCTATGAGTGAGCAGCTCGCGGGTTATGCCCACCTGGGCCGGGTTCATCTACCTGGCCGTCGTGCTCGACGCCTTCAGCCGCCGCGTGGTGGGCTGGGCCATCGGCGAGACGATGGCCGCCGAGCTGGTGCTCAGCGCGCTGAACATGGCACTATGAAGTCGCGCCGCTCAATCCGAAGGAAGTCGAGACAGACTTTCTGATGTCGGTCCAGTGGCTTGGCGCGCGAGTCGTCGTCAAGACCCAGCGGCACGAATACAAACTCGACATCTCGGCTGTGGCCGAGAACGAGGTGGCAGAAGCCAAGGCTGTTCTTCGGAAGATGGTCAAAGATGGCTCCGCTCATTTGGACGGTGCCAGCGCCTGAGCGCGCTAGCGCCGCTCAGGCGGCAGCCCGCCAGCCGCCGCCCTCAGCGCCGCATGCGCGGCCGGGTCCACCGGCCGATGCTTGACCGTCGTCGACGCGGGGTACTTCGGCAGCGCGTTGCCTCCCTTCCAGTCGCGCGCCGGCCGCACCGGCCGCGGCACGAAGCCGCCGCCGCAGTTGGGGCAGACGTTGCCGAGCAGGCCGTCGACGCAGGCGGCGCAGAAGGTGCACTCGAAGCTGCAGATGCGCGCCGCGGTCGAGTCCGGCGGCAGCGCGGTGTTGCAGTGTTCGCAGGTCGGTCGCAGTTCCAGCATGGTCGTCCTCTTGGCGTGGGGCCGTTGATTCTCAGCGACCACCGGCCTTGACCCTGCGCAGGCATGCGGCTGGGTGCGGCGGCAGAATCGGCCGGCGCATGCCTGATGCCAGCCTCGCCGCTCCGCGGCCCGCCCCTTCGAACTCGCGCCTGGCGCTGGCCGCCGGCCTGACGGTGGTCGCGGTGTGGGGCGCCAACTTCACGGTGCAGAAAACGCTGTTCGAGGTGCTGCCGCCGGCCGCCTTTCTCTGCCTGCGCTACCTGCTGATGCCGCTGTGCGCGGCGGCGCTGCTGCTGTACGTCAACGGCGGGCGCTGGCTGCGCCTGCCGCGCGCCGACGCGATCCGCCTGGCGTGGCTGGGCGTGCTGGCGCACACCGTGCACGTCAGCCTGGTCACCTTCGGCATCCACTGGTCGACCGCGTTCTCGAGCGCGCTGATCATGGCCTGCGGCCCGGTGTTCACGCTGCTGATCCTGCACTGGGCCGGTCTCGAGCGCCTGACCCCCGGCCAGGTGGCCGGCGTGGCGCTGGCCTGCGCCGGCGTGCTGACCTTCCTGTCGGACAAGCTGCTCGGCGGCCAGTGGGCCGCCACCGGCAGCGACCTGATGATGCTGTTCTCGGCCTCGCTGTACTCGTACTACACGGTGATGAGCAAGCCCCTGATCCAGCGCCACGGCGGCGTGGCGGTGATGGCCTACGCCACGCTGGCCGGCAGCCCGCTGCTGGTGCTGCTCGGCCTGCCAGCGGCGATCGACGCGCCCTGGGCCGACATGCGCGCGCTGCACTGGGGCCTGCTGATGTGGGCCAGCCTGGTGTCGGCCTTTCTCGGCTGGCTGGTCTGGGGCTGGGTCAACGCGCAGCGCGGCGTCGGCCGCACCGCGCCGCTGCAGTACCTGATGCCGCTGGTGGCCGGCGCCGTGGCCTGGTGGTTCACCGGCGAGCGCTTCACGCCGCTGAAGATCGGCGGCGCGCTGGTCACGCTGGCCGGCGTGGCACTGGCGCAGTTCGCCACGCGCGACAGCGCCGACCCGGTGCGCGAGGCACCGGCGCGGGTCGACTGACGGCCGCGCGGCCATGACCTGCGAGGTAATCGACGCCACGACCTCGCACTTGCACACTGGGCTCCAACGACAACCCACGGAGCCCACGATGAGCACCTCGAACCTCCTGCTGCCTTCCCCGACGCTGCGCATGTCGCTGTGGACCGACGCCGCCGTCAGCGGCGCCGCCGGCGCGCTGCAACTGGCCGGTGGCGACACCCTCGCGGCCGCGTTCGGCCTGCCCGCGTCGCTGAGCCTGGCCAGCGGCATGTTCCTGCCGTGCGTGCTCGACCTGCACGGCCAGCGCCTGTCGCTGTTCACCACGCTGGCCACCTTCGGCTCGCCGCGCGACGTGACGCTGGCCGAGCTGACGGTGGAGCTGTTCTACCCGGCCGACGCGGCCACCGAGGCGGCGCTGCGCGCTCCGGTTGCCGCAGCCTAGCGGCGCAGCGCCTCGAGCGTGGCCGCGCAGCGGCTGTAGAGGTCCCGGTTGCCATGCAGCACGTCATCGCGCGTCATCTGGTAGACCTCGTGACCCTCGACCCCGACGTCCTCGATCGGTACGCCCAAGCTCGGCCCGCTGCGCGTGGCACGCCGGAACGACAGCGACAGGCCGATGCCCTCGGGCAGGCGCGGCAGCGCCATCGGCGTGCCGTCGAGGGCACCGACCAGGTCGGTGTAGTCCAGCACGTTGGCGCCGCCACCCGCCGTGGCCAGGCCGACGCAGATCACCGGCCCGATCGCGTTGTCCACGAAGCCCGCGCTGAAGAGGTCGCCCGACGAGTAGGTGTTCGCGTTGTTCACCAGCACGGTCGGGCCCGGGTAGACGCGGCCGATCGCATTGCACATCTCGACCGGCGTGATCGGCAGCGCGCGCGAGTACAGCTCGCCGTTGCGCACGGCCGCCTCGAGCGACGGGCGCCACGGACCGAGCTCGCTGCGCCCGAGGCCCGCCGTGACGGCGGCCGTGCGGGTGAACGAGGTGGCCAGCACCGAGAACAGCGTCGGCTCGATCGGATGCGGGCTGAACAGCTGCAGCGCACGTTCCGCGGCCCAGATGTTGCCGCCGGGGTTGTCGCGGATGTCGATGATCAGCCCGTCGGGCGGCAACCGCAGCAGCACCCGCACCAGTTCGGCGATGAAGTCGTCGTCGCTGTCGATGTTGAAGCTGTAGATGCGCAGCAGCGGCAGGGGGCCGCGGCCCGTCTGCACGGTCTCGACCTTGAAGAAGTCGGACAGCTGGGAGCGCGGAAAGCCGCGTTTGTCGGGTGCCGCCCGGCGCGTCAGGGCCTGCGGCGCGAACAGCAGCATCGTCGCGCGCCGCATCGCTTCGCCGGCCGGGTGCAGGGCGCGGCGCAAGGCCGGCGCGCCGGCACGCACGGCC
>JALHQP010000197.1 GCA_022841885.1 Aquincola sp.
TACGCCGGCGCGTCGGCGGACTTCGCGTCGGCGGCGCGCGAGGCGGCGCGCGCCACGCGGGAGCAGCTGGCCGCCGCGCTGCGCTAGGGCCGCCGCTTGAGCGACGGAGATGGCCACATGAGTACCGGTCCGGGCGTTGCGCCTGACGGTCGCGACATCGGCGGTGGCGAGCAGCGCGTGGCGCGCGTGGTGCTGGTGGTCGGCGCGCTGGTGAGCGTGCTGTACATGCTGCTGTTCGCCGCGCTGCCGGACCTGGCGGCGGAGGGCTCGCCGCGGGCGACCGTGGCGGCCTGCGGTGCGCTGGCCTGCCTGTTCGCGCTGGCGGCGTTGCGCTGGCGCGCCTTCGGCCTGCTGCGCGCGATGCAGCTCGCGCTGTTCGGCGCCGGCTTCGGGTCGGTGGTGGTGGCGGCGGTAAGTGGTCGGGGGCTGGGCCTGCTCGCGCTGAGCCTGCTGCCGCTGCTTCTGTGCGCGGCGGCGACCCTGGTGTCGGCGCGGGCCACGCTGCTGATCGCGCTGGCGCAGGCGGCGGCCCTGCTGCTGCTGGCCGCCGCCGAACTGCGCGGCCTGTTCGGGCCGATTCGCGCGCCGATCGACATGCTGGCGCTGCTGCTGGGCCATGGCGCGCTGTTGCTGGCGGGCACGTCGACCGGGCTGCTCTTGCGGCGCTCGATCGATGCCACGCACGCACGCGTCAAGCGGCGCGAGGAGCGCTTCGTCGGCCTGCTGGCGGTGGCGGCCGACTGGTACTGGGAAACCGATGCGCAGCTGCGCTTCACCCATGTGTCGGAACAAGCGCACGGCGGCTCGGGGCTGACGCTCGAACAGCGCCTGGGCAAGACGCCCTGGGAAATCGAGGGATTCGGCCTCGACCCCGACGCGATGGACTCGCACCGCGCCGACCTCGAGTCGCGCATCCCGTTCAAGGACCTGCTGCTCGAGCGCCGCGCCGCCGACGGCGCGCTGCGCTGGTTCACGGTCAGCGGGCAGCCGCGCTTCGACGCGCGCGGCGTGTTCGTCGGCTACTGGGGCGTGGGCCGCGACATCACGACCCAGCACGAGGCCGAGCTGGTGCGCCAGGCCACCGAGGCTCGTTACCGCGAGCTGTTCACGCGCTCGCCGTCGCCGCTGGTGCTGCACCGCGGCGGGCGCGTGCTCGACGCCAACGTCGCGGCGCTCGCCCTGTTCGGCGCCTGGACGCCGCAGGAGCTGATCGGCCAGCCGGTGCTGGAGTTCTACGAGGAGAGCGACGGTTCGCGCGACCTGGCGGCGCGCCGCTCGGCCTGGCTGGCGACGCTGCCGGTGGGCGAGGCGACGCCGCCGCAGCAGTTCGGCCTGCGCACCACCGGCGGCCGGCGCCTGACGGTGCAGGTGACCAGTGTCAACATCGAGGCCGAAGGCGGCGCGGCGATCCTGTCGATCTACCGCGACGAGACCGAGCGCCTGCGCGCCGAGCTGGCGCGCGAGCGCAGCGAGGCGCTGCTGTCGCACGTGATCGCCACCAGCCCTGACCTGATCACGCTGACCGACATCACGACCGGGCGCTACGTGATGGTCAACGACGCCTTCGTCGCGCTGTCGGGCTGGACGCGCGAGGAGGCAATCGGCCGCACCTCGATCGAGCTCGGCGTCTGGGGCCGCACCGAGACGCGCGAGCGCTTCGTCGGCCTGGTGCGCGAGCATGGCGAGGTGCGCAACATGGCCGTCGAGTTCACCGCCCGCAGCGGGCGCGAGTTTTCGCTGCTGGTGTCGGCGGCGCGCTTTGGCATGGAGGGGCGCGAGTACCTGGTGCTCAACGGTCGCGACGTGACACGCAATGAACGCGAGCGCCTCGAGCGCGAGGCCATCCTGGCCAATGCCTCGATCGGCATCGCCCTGACGCGCGACCGCCGCTTCCAGCTGGTCAACCCGAAGTTCGCGCAGATGTTCGGCTGGCCGGCCGAGGAGCTGGTGGGCCAGCTCGGCGCCGTGACCTCGGTCGACGAGGCCGCCTACGAGGAGCTGGGCGGCCTGATCGGGCCGCGCCTGGCTCGCGGCGAGCCGGTGGAGTTCGAGCGCACGATGCGGCGCCGCGACGGCAGCACCTTCCTGTGCCGCCTGCTCGCGCGCCCGATCGATCCCAACGACCCGGCCCGCGGCGCGACGATCTGGATCGCCGAGGACGTGACCGAGCGGCGCGCGGTGCAGCAGGCGCTGGCGCGGGCGCGCGACGAGGCCGAGGCGGCCAACCGCGCCAAGAGCGCCTTCCTCGCCAACACCAGCCACGAGATCCGCACCCCGCTCAACGGCCTCGTGGGCCTGGCGCGGCTGGCGCGCCAGCCGGGCCTGGACGAGGCGCGACGCGACCAGTACCTGGCGCAGATCGACGAGAGCGCACGAGCGCTGTCGGGCGTCATCAGCGACATCCTGGACCTGTCGAAGGTCGAAGCCGGTAAGCTGGAGCTCGAGCAGGCCGAGTTCGACCTGCACGCGCTGCTCGAATCGATCGAGCATGGCTACGCAGCCCTGGCCGAGGCGCGTGCGCTGTCGCTGTCGATGCACGTGGCCGCCAGCGTGCCGCGCCGCGTGCGCGGCGACGCGCTGCGCGTGCGCCAGATCCTGTCGAACTACCTGAGCAACGCGCTCAAGTTCACCGAGTCCGGCGCGGTGCGGGTGCACGTGCACGCACGCGAGCGCGATCGCATCCGCTTCGAGGTCGAGGACACCGGCCCCGGCATCGCGCGCTCGGTGCAGGCGCGCCTGTTCACGCCCTTCACGCAGGCCGACGACTCGACGACGCGGCGCTACGGCGGCACGGGCCTGGGCCTGTCGATCTGCCGCGAGCTGGCGCACCTGATGGGCGGCGAGGTCGGCCTGGACAGCGAGCCGGGCCGCGGCAGCCGCTTCTGGGCTGAACTGTCGCTGCCGGCCGGCGACGAGGACGCGCCCGAGTCCGCGTTCGCCACGCTCGACCAGCAGGCCAGCCCGCTGGTGGGCCTGTCGCTGCTGATCGTCGAGGACAACCCGGTCAACATGATGATCGCGGTGGCGCTGCTGCAGCAATGGGGCGTCGACGTGACCGAGGCCGCCAACGGCGCCGAGGCTGTCGCCGTGGCGGCTGGGCGGGCCGACGCCGGCCGCCCGTTCGACCTGGTGCTGATGGACGTCCAGATGCCGGTACAGGGTGGCAACGACGCGACGCGCGAGCTGCGCCGGCGTTTCCCGGCCGACACGCTGCCGATCATTGCGCTGACGGCGGCGGCGCTGACTTCGGAGCGCGACGACGCCCTGGCTGCCGGCATGAACGACTTCCTGACCAAGCCGATCGACGCGCAGCGCCTGCACGACACCCTGCAGCGCTGGGGCGGCACGCCGACGCAGCGCCGGCTCAGGCGCTCGGCAGCGAGCCTGACCACCACGGCCGCGCCACCCAGGCCGCCAGCCACAGCATCGTGAAGCCGACCGCGGCGTCGAGGGCGCGCCAGGCCGCCGGCCGTGCGAACCAGGGCGCCAGCCCGCGCGCCCCATAACCCAGCAGCGCGAACCAGGTCAGGCTGGCGCTGCAGGCGCCGGCCAGGAAGGCGGCACGCGCCCCGGGCGCCTGCTGCGCGCCGACCGCGCCGACCAGCAGCACGGTGTCGAGGTAGACATGCGGGTTCAGCAGCGTGAACGCCGCGGCCTGCGCGAGCACGGCCGAGCGCGTGGCGGGTGCGCTGCTTCGAGCCGCTTCGAGCCGGCCCGGCCGCCAGGCGCGCACCAGCGCGCGCAGGCCATAGGC
>JALHQP010000198.1 GCA_022841885.1 Aquincola sp.
CACGCCGAGCAGGCCTTTCGCGAGCGCCAGTCCGCCTGGCGCGGCCCGGGCCGGCGCAACCTGGCCGACTGGTTGCACGCCTGGCAAGGCGCTGCCCCCGAGCTGGTCGCTGATCTGGACACCGATCCCGCCGGGCGCCAGGCGCTGGACGCCCTGCGCCTGCCGCAGTCGGCCGAAGCCGCGTGGCGCCACGCGGCCACGGGCACCGTGCTCGACCTGGCCGGATTCATCGCCTGGGTCGACACGACGCTCGAAGGCACCAGCTTCCTGCCGCCGGCGCCGGCAGCTGCGCAGTTGGTCATCGCGCCGTTGGTACGGGTCGCGGCGCGCCCGTTCGGCGCCGTGGTGTTCCCCGGCTGCGACGAGCGCCACCTGGGTGGCTCGGCCGCCGCGCCGAGCCTGCTGCCCGAACCAGTGGCGCAGGCCTTCGGCCTGGCCAGTGCCACGCTGCGGCGCCAGAGCGACAGGCTCGCCTTGGCGCTGCTGCTGCGCGCCCCGCGGCTGCACCTGATCCGCCGCCGCAGCGACGGTGGCGAGCCGCTCGCCGCAAGCCCATGGCTTGAGCTGGCCTGGCAGGCGCGGCGGCGCGCGGGGCGCTCCATGCCGAGCGAATCCGACGTGGTGCTGCCGCGCGCGGCGCTGGCGCGCGTGTCGCTGCGCCGGCCCGCGCCCACCTGCGCGGACGACCTGCCGACGCGGCTGTCGGCTTCGGGCGTGGAGGCGCTGCGCGACTGTCCGTACCGTTTCTTCGCGCGCAGCGCGCTCGGCCTGGGCGAGCTGGCGGAGCTCGACGCCGAGCTCGACAAGAGCGACTACGGGCGCTGGATGCACGCGTTGCTGCACCGATTCCACCAGCAGCGCAGCGGCCGCGACGACCGTGCCGAGCTGCAGGCGGCGGCCGACAGCGCCGAGGCCGAACTCGGCCTCGATCACGCTGCGCTGCTGCCGTTTCGTGCCGGCTTCGAGGCCTTCACCGACGGCTACCTCGGATGGCTGCACGGGCGCGACCGCGAAGGCTGGCGCTACGCCGGTGGCGAGCTGGAGCGCCGCTGCGCACCGCCCGAACTCGACGGCCTGGTGCTCGACGGCCGCCTCGACCGCATCGATGTCGGGCCGGACGGCGCAGCGATGGTCATCGACTACAAGACAGGCAATGCCCAGAAGCTCACGCAGCGCACCCGGCAGCCGCTCGAGGACACGCAGCTGGCCCTCTACGCCGCGCTGCTGACCGAGGAGCCGGCCGACCCGCCGCCGCGCGCGATCTACCTCGCGCTGCACGAACGCAAGGCGCCAGAGGAGATCGAGCACAAGGACGTGTCGCTGAGTGCAGCGCAACTGATCGAGGGCCTGGCAGCCGACCTCGCCGCGTTGCGCGCCGGTGCCGGCGCACCCGCACTCGGGGAGGGCGCTGCCTGCGACTACTGCGCGGCGCGCGGGCTGTGCCGCCGCGACCACTGGAGCGCGGACGCATGAGCGCGGCCCCGGCCTACCAGCTCGACGGGCGCGGCGTCGGCCGCGAGGCGTTCTACGCGGCCGCCTGCGACCCGCGCCGGCATGTCGTCGTCGAAGCCTGTGCCGGCGCCGGCAAGACCTGGATGCTGGTGGCGCGCATCGTGCGCGCGCTGCTCGACGGTGCCCAGCCGCAGGAGGTCCTGGCGATCACCTTCACGCGCAAGGCCGCGGGCGAGATGCGCACGCGCCTGGCCGACTGGCTGCGCGAGTTCGCGGCGCTGACGCCCGAGGCCGCCGTCGTGCAACTGGTGCAGTTCGGTCTGTCTGCCCAGGATGCCGCGCGACGCGCCCCGGCGCTGATCGATCTGCACGAGCGCGTGCTGACGAGCGGGCGCGCGGTCGAGGTGCGCACCTTCCACGCCTGGTACGCCCAGCTGCTGCGCGCCGCGCCGATCGAGATGCTGGCGAGCCTGGGGCTGGCGCCGGGCCTGTCGACGCTGGAGGACATCGACGAGCTCGGGCCCGAGCTGATGCGGGCTTTCCATCGCAGGCTGCTCGACCAGCCGGCGGCGCTGCGCGACTTCCAGCGCCTGTCCACCCGCCATGGCCGCAGCCGGCTCGACGCGTGGTTGCACACCGCGCTGACGCGCCGCACCGAGATCGAGCTGGCCGACCAGGCGGGCGTGCTCGAGGAGGCGTTCGAGCCGCCGACCGACCGCGACCCGTTGCAGCGCGTCGCCAAGGCTGGCTTCGTCGCCCGCGCCAGGGCGCTGGCCCGGGCACTGGTGGCGCGCGAGGCTCAGCTCAGCGACGACGCGGCGCGCGGCATCGTCGACGCGCTGGCCGGCGCCGACCCGCGCCAACGCTACGACGCCCTGCGCGCGGCCCTGTTCACCAAGGAAGGTCTGGGCACGCCGCTCAAGAAGATCGGCGACCTGCCCGCGCAGGCCGCGTTGTGCGAGGAGCTCGACACGATCGGCGCGCTGCTGGCGCACGAGGAGGCGCACGACGACCACGCGGCGATGGTGCGCCTGTCACGAGCGCTGTTCGCCGAGTACGCCGCGCTGAAGCAGCGTCGCGGGCTGATCGACATGGCCGACCTCGAGCGCGTCGCGTTTGCGCTGCTGTCGGACCACACGCTGTCCGGCTGGGTGCAGGAGCGCCTGGACGCGCGCGTGCGCCACCTGCTGATCGACGAGTTCCAGGACACCAGCCCGTTGCAGTGGCAGGCGCTGCACGCCTGGCTCGCGGCCTACGCGGGCGCTGGGGGCGGCCCCGAGGCGCCGCGCCTGTTCATCGTCGGCGACCCGAAGCAGAGCATCTACCGCTTCCGTCGCGCCGAGCCGCGCGTCTTCGAGGCGGCGCAACGCTTTGTCGTCGACGCACTCGGCGGCACGCTGGCGGCCTGCGACCACACGCGGCGCTGCGCGCCGGGCGTCGTGGGCGTCGTCAACCAGGTATTCACTCGCCTGGCGGCCGAGGGGCGCCTCGCCGCGTGGCGCGCGCACAGTACCGAAGTGCCGCAGGACGTCGAGCCCGGGCCGGCGCTGCGGCGGCTGCCGAGCGCCGAACGCCCGGCGCGCGCCGGGCGCGCGGCCGCCGAAGCGCCGCTGCCCGTCTGGCGACCGTCCTTGACCGTGCCGCGGATCGAAGCCAAGGCGGTGCTGCGCGAGGCCGAGGCCGGCGCGCTGGCGCTGGCGATCGATGCCCTGGTGCGCGACGAGGGTGTGGCGCCGCGGCAGATCTTCGTGCTGGCGCGCACGCGCGCGGTGCTGGCCACGGCGTCCGATGCGCTCGCGGCCTTGCACCTGCCGCATGTGGCGCCCGAGGGCCTGAGCCTGGGTGATCTGCCCGAGGTGCAGGACCTGCTGGCCGTGCTCGATGTGCTGGCCTCGCCCGGCCAGGCGCTGTCGCTGGCGCGCGCGCTCAAGAGCCCGCTGTTCGGCGCTGCCGACGAGGACTTGCTGTGGCTGGCGCGTCGCGCCAGGGACGCGGGCGGCTGGTGGCCGGCCTTGATGCAGCTGCCGACCCGGGCCCCCGCAGCGCTGCAGCGCGCCGCTGCCTTGCTCGCCGCCTGGCAGGCCGCATCGGACACGCTGCCGCCGCACGACCTGCTCGACCGCATCGTGCACGAGGGTGACTGGCTGCCGCGCCTGGCCGCGGTGGTGCCGCCCGAGCGGCACGCGCGTGCGATGGGCGCCACGCGGGCGCTGCTGGCCTGCGCGCTCGAGCTCGACGGCGGCCGCTATGCCTCGCCCTACGGCTTCGTGCGCGCGCTGCGCCAGCGCCGC
>JALHQP010000199.1 GCA_022841885.1 Aquincola sp.
GCCGGCGCTCGGCGCGCAGGGCCTCGTGCCCTGCGCCGCGCCGACCACGGCCTCACGCTGAACGACGCCCCCGGCGCAACGCGGCGCTGGCCAGCAGCAAGCCCGCGATCCACAGTGGGCTTGACGTGCCGCCGCCTCCACTGGACGCGGAACCACCGCCACCGTTGCCGTTGGCCGGGCGGTCAGGCCCTGCCGCCGCCGCGGCGCGCAGCTCGGCGTTGTCCAGCGACACCAGCGGCCAGTTGGGCGCGGTGTAGCCGGCCGGGTTGCTGGCATAGGCCAGGGCCTGTGCCACGTCGAGGATGCCGGCGCCGCAGGTCTGCGTCGTGCACAGGCAGCGCCCGGGGTTGCTGGCGCTGCACGATGCGACGCCCGGCACGTCGGAGCGCACATGCGGACGCGCCGAACGACGCAGGCCGTCGACGATCTGGTCGTAGGTGAGGTTCGGGTTGACCGACAGCATCAGGCTCACCGCGCCGGCCACGACGGGCGCCGAGAAGCTGGTGCCGAAGTACTGGAAGTAGGCGTGCGCACCGGGCACCGTGTCGCCGTCGTTGCCGATCGACAGCAGCCCGCTGTCGGCCAGGCTGGCCCAGGCACCGTCGGCGTCGTCGCCGCCGACGGTGGCGATGCCGCTCGCCGCAAGTTCGGCGCCGAAGTTCGAGTAGTTGCTCTTGAAACCGTCGCGGTTGAGCGCGGCCACGCCGACCACGCCCGGGCACTTGGCCGGGCGCGTGGGCGTGGTCCACTCGTTGCCGGCCGCCGCGACGACCACGATGCCGAGCGCGCGCAGTTCGTCGATCGTGCTCTGGTACGGCGTGCAGACCCCGGTGCCCCCGAAGCTGATGTTGATCACGCGCGCCGGGTTCGGGTTGATCGGCAAACCAGGCACCTGCAGCCCGGCGGCCCAACGCATGCCGTCGACGATGTCGGACACGTCGGCGCCGCACTTGGTGGCCACGCGCACCGGCAGCACACGGCCCTGCCAGTTCATCGCCGCCACACCCGCGCTGTTGTCGGTGTTGGCGAACAGCATGCCGGCGATCGCCGTGCCGTGCCAGCTGCTGGGCTGGCGTTCGCAGTTGCCGTAAAGCGCCGGGCTGCGCTGCTGGTCGGCCGCATCGACCCAGTCGCCGGGGTCGCTCGGATCTGCGTCGCGGCCATCGCCGTCATTCGAGTAACCGCTGTCGGCCACCATGTCGTAGCCGGGCAGCACGCGGCCCGCGAGCTCGGGGTGGGCGGTGATGCCGTTGTCGAGCACCGCGACGCGCGACGCGCCGCTGCCAACGCTGCGTTGCGTCCACGCGCTCAGGAAACCGGGTACGCCGCGCAGCCGCTGCGCGAGCGGCACCGCGTCGTTGCCACCCTGCGGCTGCAGCCACCACTGTTGGCCGAAGAACGGGTCGCTCGGCGGGTTCACGGCCTGCAGGCGCCGCTCGCGCACGTCGGGCACGGCCCAGGCCACCTCGGGCAACGCGGCCAAGCGCGCCGCCAGGGCCTGTGCCTGCGCATGTGTCAGCGGCCGCTCGAAGCGCAGCACCTGGGCACTCGCCCCATTCGCGCGCCGCGAAGCAATGCGCATCGCGGGTTCGGCTGCCAGCACACGCTGCCAGCGTGCCGCTTCGCGCGCGGCCAGCGGCAACTCAGCCGCGGAGAGCGCGGTCGCTCGGTCGCCGCGCTCCTGGACCAGGCTCGCATGCGTCGGCGCGTCGCGCAACTGGACGATCAGGCCGCGCACCGCGGGCAAGTCGGGTGCGGCCTGCGCGGCGCCGGCAGCGAAAGCAGCGAGGAGGAGGAAACGCAGCAGGCCGTGGGCGGCCCGGTGCGCCGGGCGGACGGCGAAAGGCATGGTGGTCGATTATCGAGCGGCGCCCTGGCGGCACCGCCCGGATCAGGCGGGTTGGCGCCGTCCAATTGCGCACAAGGCCACGACGGCCAGCGCCAGGCCGAGCAGCCAGGCCCAGGACATCGCACCGCCGCCGCCCCCGCCGCCGCCCCCACCCCCGGTCGGTGGCTGGCCGGCGGCGGCCGCGATGGCAAAGGTGAAGTCGGTGGCGGTGGTCAGGCCCCGCTCGTCGGTCAGCGCGAGCTGCACGGTCACGGTGCCGGCGGCGGAGGGCGTCATCGAGACGGTCTCGCCGTCGGTGGCGCCGCTGAAGGCGTTGACGCTGCCGCCGCCCTGCACGAGGCTCCAGCGCCGCGCGACGATGCTGCGCCCGCCCGGCACGACCGAGCTGCCGCTGGTCAGCGTGACCGCCACGCCGGCCTGCGGGCTGGCGGTCTGATTCACGACCGCCGGTTCGAGCATGCCGCTGGCGCCGAGCACCGCGCGCACGGCGCCGTCGGCGTCGAGCATGCCGGCACCGCAGGTGGTGGCCGTGCAGTAGCACTCGAGCTGGTCGAAGTTGCCCGGGGCCTGGCAGGCCTGGACGCCCGCCTGACCACTCGACGGGAAGGGGCGCGCACTGGACTGCAGCGCGCTGCGCACCTGGGCCGGTGTGATCCCCGCGCGCACCGAGTACAGCAGCGCGGCCGTGCCCGACACCAGTGGCGCCGAGAAGCTGGTGCCGACACTGACGTTGTTGTTGCCGTCGGAGTAGGTGTTGGTCGCCGGGCCTTGGGCACCGTTGTTGAGCGTGGTCAGGATCGGGTACAGGCAGGCACCGCTCAGGTTGACGCAATTGCCGCCCGGCGCGGCGATCGACAGTTCCGGCCCGACGTCGGAGAAGCCGACCTTGGTGCCGACGTGCCGCACGCCCCCCACGCCGATGGCGCCGGCGCAGTTGGCCGGCGAGCCGGCTGCACGGCCGGCCGAGTTGCCGGCCGCGGCGACGACGACGGCACCCGCGGCGCTGATGGCCGTGACAGCGTCGGCCTCCGACTGCGAGCAAGCACCACTGCTGCCCAGGCTCAGGTTGATCACCTTGGCCGGGTTCGGGTTGGCCGGCAGGCCGGCCACCGAGAGGCCCGCGGCCCAGCGCATGCCGGCCACGATGTCCGAGGTGTAGCCGAAGCATTTGCCGAGCACACGCACCGGCAGCACGCGCACGTGGCGGCCGCTGCCGGCCATGCCGAGCGCGTTCTGCGTGGCGGCAGCGACGATGCCCGACACCTGTGTGCCGTGCCAGGAACTGTCCGACGCTTCGCAACCGTCCCAGAACGTCGTGTCGGCATTGATCTCGTTCTGCGTCAGCCAGTCGCCCGGGTCGCTGGCGTCGGCATCGCGGGCGTTGCCATCGTTGGCGATGCGGGTGTCGCTGACCATGTCGTAGCCCGGCAGCAGCTTGCCCACAAGGTCCGGGTGGTCGCCGCGCACGCCGGTGTCGAGCACCGCGACGATGACCGCGGGGTTGCCGGTGTGGCGGTCCCAGGCGGTGACGGCATTGATCGCCGACTGCACCTCGCCGGCCGGCGCGCGCAGGTACCACTGGCCGGAGGCCGGGCCTTGCGCGCCCGACACGGTGGTGAAGAAGGGGTCGTCGGGCACCGCGACGCGGCGCACGCGGCGGTCCGGCTCGGCGTACTCGACCTCGGGGTCGAGCGCCAGGCGCGCCGCGAGTTCGCGCGAGCCGATGCCGTCGGCCTGCATCACCTGCGAGCGCTCGGTGATCGCCGCGCCGGCGCGCAACACCACGCCGTGGCGCGCGCCGAGCGAGGACGCGCGCGCCGAGGCG
>JALHQP010000200.1 GCA_022841885.1 Aquincola sp.
CGCGCCGTCGGTGGCCAAGCCGCTGCCCAGCGTGGCGGCGCCGGCGGCCATGAACCTCGGCGACCGACCCGAGCAGCGCGTGCCGATGAGCCGCCTGCGCGCACGCGTCGCCGAGCGCCTGCTGCAATCGCAATCCACCAACGCCATCCTGACCACGTTCAACGAGGTGAACATGGCGCCGGTGATGGAGATGCGCAAGAAGTTCCAGGAGCGCTTCGAGAAGGAGCATGGCGTCAAGCTCGGCTTCATGAGCTTCTTCGTCAAGGCGGCGGTGCACGCACTGAAAAAGTACCCGGTGCTCAACGCCAGCGTCGACGGCAACGACATCGTCTACCACGGCTATTTCGACATCGGCATCGCAGTGGGCAGCCCGCGCGGCCTGGTGGTGCCGATCCTGCGCAATGCCGACCAGATGAGCTTCTCCGACATCGAGAAGAAGATCGCCGAGTACGGCAAGAAGGCCGGCGAGGGCAAGCTGTCGATCGACGACCTGTCGGGCGGCACCTTCTCGATCTCCAATGGCGGTGTGTTCGGCTCGATGCTGTCGACGCCGATCATCAACCCGCCGCAGAGCGCCATCCTCGGCGTGCATGCGACCAAGGACCGTGCTGTGGTCGAGAACGGCCAGGTCGTCGTGCGCCCGATCAACTACCTGGCGATGAGCTACGACCACCGCATCATCGACGGTCGCGAGGCCGTGCTCGGGCTGGTGGCGATGAAGGAAGCGCTGGAAGACCCGGCGCGCCTGTTGTTCGACATCTGAGGCCGCGACGATGAGCAAGCATTTCGACGTCGTCGTCATCGGCGGCGGCCCGGGCGGCTACATCGCCGCGATCCGCGCGGCGCAGCTCGGTTTCAACACCGCCTGCATCGACGAGTGGAAGAACGACAAGGGCGGCCCGGCACCGGGCGGCACCTGCACCAACGTCGGCTGCATTCCGAGCAAGGCGCTGCTGCAGTCGAGCGAGCACTTCGAGCATGCGGGGCATTCGTTCGCCGACCATGGCATCGGCGTGTCCGGCCTGTCGATCGACGTCGCAAAGATGCTCAAGCGCAAGGACGCCGTCGTCAAACAGAACAACGACGGCATCCTGTATCTCTTCAAGAAGAACAAGGTCAGCTTCTTCCATGGCCGCGGCTCGTTCGTGAAGGCGGCGGCCGAGGGCTGGGAGATCCAGGTCGGCGACGAGGTGCTCGTCGGCAAGCACGTGATCATCGCCACCGGCTCGAACCCGCGCGCGCTGCCGGGCGCGCCGTTCGACGAGGACCGCATCCTGTCCAACGACGGTGCGCTGCGCATTCCCGCAGTGCCGAAGACGCTGGGCCTGATCGGCTCGGGCGTCATCGGCCTCGAGATGGGCTCGGTGTGGCGGCGGCTGGGCGCCGAGGTCACGGTGCTGGAGGCGTTGCCGAACTTCCTGGGTGCCGTGGATGAGCAGATCGCCAAGGAAGCGCACAAGGCCTTCACCAAGCAGGGTCTGAAGATCGAGCTCGGCGTCAAGGTCGACGCGGTGAAGGCCGGAAAGAGTGCCGTCAAGGTCGCCTACACCAACGCCAAGGGCGAGTCCGTCGCGCTCGAGGTCGAGCGCCTGATCGTGTCGATCGGCCGCGTGCCCAACACCGTCGGCCTGAACGCCGAGGGCGTGGGCCTGATGCTCGACCCGCGCGGCGCGATCGTGGTCGACGACGACTGCCGCACCAACCTGGCCAATGTGTGGGCGGTGGGCGACGTGGTGCGCGGCCCGATGCTCGCGCACAAGGCCGAGGAAGAGGGTGTCGCGGTCGCCGAGCGCATCGCCGGCCAGCACGGCCACGTCAACTTCAACACCGTCCCGTGGGTCATCTACACCAGCCCGGAGATCGCCTGGGTGGGCGAGACCGAGCAGCAGCTCAAGGCGCGCGGCGCGGCCTACAAGGCCGGTACGTTCCCCTTCATGGCCAACGGCCGTGCCCGGGCGCTCGGCGACACCACCGGCATGGTGAAGATGCTGGCCGATGCAAAGACCGACGAGATCCTCGGCGTGCACATCGTCGGGCCCTACGCGTCCGAACTGATCGCCGAGTGCGTGGTCGCAATGGAGTTCAAGGCCAGCAGCGAGGACCTGGCACGCATCTGCCATGCCCACCCGTCGCTGTCGGAGGCCACCAAGGAAGCGGCCTTGGCGGTCGACAAGCGCACGCTGAACTTCTGACGACGGCGCGAACGTGGGTGTTCGCGCTCTCTACGAAGCGACGCTGAGGGGCCGCGGCTACTCAAGCGACGCTGCGCAGCGGGCGGCCATCGACGCGCTCGAACGCTGTGAAACCGAATGGGCCGACTACAAGGCCCGTCGCAGCAACGCGGTCACCAAGCTGCTGGTGCGCCCGCCGATCCCGCGCGGCGTCTACATGTGGGGCGGGGTCGGGCGCGGCAAGAGCTTCCTGATGGACTGCTTTTTCCAGTCCGTGCCGCTGACACGCAAGACGCGGCTGCACTTCCACGAGTTCATGCGCGAGGTGCACCGCGAGCTGCAGGAACTCAAGGGCATGGCCGACCCGCTGGACGAGCTGGGCCGGCGCATCGCACGGCGCTTCCGGCTGATCTGCTTCGACGAGTTCCATGTCGCCGACGTCACCGACGCGATGATCCTGCACCGCCTGCTGGCGGCGCTGTTCGCCAACCGCGTGTCGATCGTGACGACCTCGAACTTCCACCCCGACGGGCTGTACCCGAACGGCCTGCACCGCGACCGCATCCTGCCCGCGATCGAGTTGCTGAAGGTCAAGCTCGAGGTGATCAACGTCGACGGTGGCACCGACTACCGACGCCGCACGCTCGACCGCATCAAGCTCTACCACACGCCGCTGGACGGTCGGGCCGAGCGGGCGCTGACGGTGGCTTTCGAACAACTGGCCGAGGCCCGCGACGAGGACCCCACGGTCTTCATCGAGCAGCGGCAGATCCAGGCGCGCCACAAGGCCGGCGGCGTGATCTGGTTCGACTTCCAGAGCTTGTGCGGCGGGCCGCGTTCGCAAAACGACTACCTCGAGATCGCCAGCCGCTTCCACACGCTGATCCTGTCCGGCGTGCCGCAGATGCCGCCGCGCATGGCCAGCGAAGCGCGCCGTTTCACCTGGCTGGTCGACGTGTTGTACGACCGGCGCGTCAAGCTCATCATGTCGGCCGCGGTGCCACCGGACGCGCTGTACACCGAAGGGCCGCTGGCGCACGAGTTCCCGCGCACGGTGTCGCGCCTGAACGAGATGCAGTCCACCGAGTATCTGGAACTGAAACGCCGCGATGTCGACACGTCGCTCACTTGAGGCCTGCTTCGCGGCGTTGCTGCTGGCCTGCGTGTCGGCCGCGGCGTTGGCCGAGCGCGCACCGGACAGCACGGTAGCCGAACGCAGCCGCATTGCGCGCGAGCGCGCGGACGTGGAGGCAAGAGCCCGGGCTGGTGAGGCGGCCTGCGCACGCGAGTTCGCCGTGTCGTCGTGCCTGCAGAAGGTGCGCGCTGAGCGGCGCGCGGCGGTGCAGCAGCTCGACCGCCAGCGCTCGCTGCTCGACGAGGCGCAGCGCAAGCAGCGCGCGGCTGTGCGGCTGGCGCGCCTGCGCGAGCGCCAGGCGGCGGCGGCACGTGAGTCTGTCAAA
>JALHQP010000201.1 GCA_022841885.1 Aquincola sp.
CGGCGTGCTGCCGGGCCAGTTCGCGCGCCTGTGGCTGCCGGGCGACGCCGGCCGGCGCGGCGGCGTGTGGGTACCGGCATCGGCCATCGTGCGGCGCGCCGAGATGACCGGCCTGTACGTGTTCGACGCCCAGGGGCGCCCGCTGCTGCGGCAGGTGCGCCTGGGGCGCACGCAGGGCGGCGAGGTGGAGGTGCTGGCCGGCGTGAGCGTGGGCGAGCGCGTGGCCCCCGACCCGCAAGCCGCGGTGCGTGCGAGATGAGTACGGCCGCCCTCGGCATCTCCGGGCGCATTGCCGCGGCTTTCCAGCACGCGCGCATCACGCCCCTGCTGGCGCTGGTCGGCCTGTTGCTCGGCGTCTTCGCCGCCGCGATCACACCGCGCGAAGAGGAGCCGCAGATCAACGTGACGATGGCCAATGTGCTGATCCCCTTCCCCGGGGCGAGCGCGCAGGACGTCGAACAGATGGTGGCGACGCCGGCCGAGCAGGTGCTGTCGCAGATCGCCGGCATCGAGCACGTGATGTCGGTGTCGCGCCCGGGGCTGGCCGTGGTCACCGTGCAGTTCAAGGTCGGCGTGTCGCGCACCGAGGCCCTGGTGCGGCTGCACGACACGGTGCAGTCCAACACCGACTGGCTGCCCAAGGGCCTGGGCGTGCTCGACCCGATCGTCAAGCCCAAAGGCATCGACGACGTGCCGATCGTCACGCTGACGCTGCACGGCACGCGTGAGGACCAGGGCGCCTACGACCTCGAGCGCGTGGCGCACAGCCTGGAGGCCGAGCTGAAACGCGTGGCCGGCACGCGCGAGGTGAGGACGATCGGCGGCCCGGGCCGCGGCGTGCGCATTCAGATCGACCCGGCGCGCCTGGCCGGCGCCGGCATCACCGTGGCCGACCTGCGCCAGTCGCTGCAGTCGGCCAACCTCGGAGCACCGGTGGGCGAGCTGCTCGGCGGCGACCGCTCAGTGGCCGTCGAGGCCGGCCCCTTCCTGCGCGACGCGCGCGAGGTGGCCGAGCTGGTGGTGGGCGTGCAAGGCGGCAAGCCGGTGTTCCTCGCCGACGTGGCGCAGGTGGTCGACGGGGCGCTGGTGGCCAGCCGCTACGTCTGGCATGCGGACAAGGACCGGTCCGTGCCCGCGGTGACGCTGGCCGTGACCAAGAAGCCGGGCGAGAACGCGATCCGCGTCGCCGACGCGCTGCTGGCGCGCGTGGACTCGCTGCGCAACACGGTGATCCCGGCCGACGTGCAGGTGGCGGTGACGCGCAACTACGGCGCCACCGCCGACGACAAGGCCACCAAGCTGATCCAGAAGCTGATGTTCGCGACCGCCTCGGTGGTGGTGCTGGTGTTCTTCGCGCTCGGCCGGCGCGAGGCCGCCATCGTCGGCAGCGCGGTGGTGCTGACGCTGACGACGACGCTGTTCGCGTCCTGGGCCTGGGGCTTCACGCTCAACCGCGTGTCGCTGTTCGCGCTGATCTTCTCGATCGGCATCCTGGTCGACGACGCGATCGTGGTGGTCGAGAACATCCACCGCCACAGGGCGCTCAAGCCCGGCGTGCCGCTGGCGCAGCTGATCCCCGGCGCGGTCGACGAGGTCGGCGGGCCGACCATCCTGGCCACGCTGACCGTGATCGCCGCGCTGCTGCCGATGGCCTTCGTCAGTGGGCTGATGGGGCCGTACATGGGCCCGATCCCCATCAACGCCAGCATGGGCATGCTGCTGTCGCTGGCGATCGCCTTCGTCGTGACGCCCTGGCTGGCGCGGCTGTGGCTCAAGGCGCTGCCGGCCGGCCATGGCGATGCGGCGCCGCACGGCCTGGCCGCGCGCATCGCGCTATGGTTCGAGCGCGTCTTCGCGCCGCTGCTGCATCCCGGGCGCGGCACGCGCAACCGGCGCTGGCTGGCCGCCGGCGTCGGCGCGGCCATCGCCGTGTCGCTCGCGCTGCCGGCCGCGGGGCTGGTGCTGCTGAAGATGCTGCCCTTCGACAACAAGTCGGAGTTTCAGGTGGTGGTGGACATGCCCGCCGGCACGCCGGTCGAGCGCACCGCGGCCGTGCTGCAGGAACTCACGGCCCACCTCGTGACGTTGCCCGAGGTCACCGACGTGCAGGGTTATGCCGGCACCGCGGCGCCGATCAACTTCAACGGCCTGGTGCGCCAGTACGACCTGCGAAGCGGCGGCGAGGTCGGCGACCTGCAGGTGAACCTGGTCGACAAGGCGCACCGCGACCAGCAGAGCCACGCGATCGCCACGCGCCTGCGCCCCGCGCTGCAGGCGATCGGCGTGCGCCACGGTGCCAACGTCAAGGTGGTCGAGGTGCCGCCAGGGCCTCCGGTGCTGTCGCCGATCGTCGCCGAGGTCTACGGGCCCGAGGCCGACGGCCGCCGCGCGGTGGCGCGCGCGGTGCGCGCGGTGTTCGAGAAGACCGACGGCGTGGTCGATATCGACGACTCGACGATCGCGGCCGCGCCGCGCACGCTGCTCGTCGTCGACCGGCGCAAGGCCGCGCTGCTCGGCGTGCCGCAGCAGGCCGTCGTGACCACGCTGCGCGCGGGCCTGGCGGGCGAGGCCGCCGCCTACCTGCACGACCAGAGCAAGTACCCCGCGGCGGCGCTGATCCAGCTGCCGCCCGAGCGCCACGGTGATCTCGACGCGCTGCTCGCACTGACCGTGCGCTCGGCAGCGGGCCGGCTGGTGCCGATCCGCGAACTCGTGACCGCAACCGACAGCGAGCGTGAGCAACCGATCTTCCACAAGGACGGCTTGCCGCTGGTCTACGTCGTCGCCGACGCGGCCGGCAAGATCGACAGCCCGCTGTACGCGATGTTCCAGATGCGCGACGAGCTCTCGCGCATCGCCACGCCCGGCGGCGGCACGCTCAGCGAGCGCTTCATTTCGCAGCCGGAGGACCCGTACCGCGGCTACACGATCAAGTGGGACGGCGAGTGGCAGATCACCTACGAGACCTTCCGCGACATGGGTGCCGCCTACGCCGTGGGGCTGGTGCTGATCTACCTGCTGGTGGTCGCGCAGTTCGGCTCCTACCTGACGCCGCTGGTGATCATGGCGCCGATCCCGCTGACCATCGTCGGCGTGATGCCGGGCCACGCGTTGCTCGGCGCGCCCTTCACCGCCACCAGCATGATCGGCATGATCGCCTTGGCCGGCATCATCGTGCGCAACTCGATCCTGCTGGTCGACTCGATCAACCAGCATGTGCGCGAGGGCATGGCTTTCGAGCAAGCGGTGGTCGAGGCCGCGATCGTGCGCGCGCAGCCGATCGCGCTGACGGCGCTGGCCGCGATGCTCGGCGCCTTCTTCATCCTCGACGACCCGATCTTCAACGGGCTGGCGATCTCGCTCGTGTTCGGCATCTTCGTCTCGACGCTGCTGACGCTGGTGGTGATCCCGGTCCTGTACTACGTCGCGTACCGGCATCGCCTGCACGCGATCACCGCCCCGAGTCCCTGACCCGCGCTCCACCCACCACGAGGAGACTTCGATGACCGACGCGCTGCACCTCACCGAACCCGATCGCTCGCGGCGACGCTGGCTGCACGCCGCCGGGGCGCTGCCGCTGGCCGGCGCGCTGGGCCTGCCCGCCGCCTCGC
>JALHQP010000202.1 GCA_022841885.1 Aquincola sp.
GATCTGCTTGCCGACCTCGGTGACGCGCACGTTGCCGGTGACCGTGGCGACGATGGATTTCTCGGCGGACTTCGGGCCGTACAGGTTGGTGTAGGCATGCGCCGCCGACCACGGCGGCACCGTCGCGCCGTACTGGGCGCTCTGGAAGGGCGTGGCCGCCACCTCGAGCGTGGGGGCGCTCGCAGAGGCCGGGGCGCCGGCCGCGGGCACGTCACCGGCTTCGACGCCGGCCTCGGCCAGCTGATCGGCGCTCAGCTCGGCCGGCAGGCTGTCCCAGCCGAACTGCTCCTCGACGGTGTAGGCGCGCAGCCTCGGCATCGTGCGCCAGTTGTCGATGCTGCCGGTGGGGCACGGCGAGACGCAGTCCATGCACAGGTTGCACTTGCCCGCGTCGACGACGTAGTTGCGCGAGTCGTGCGTGATGGCCTGCACCGGGCAGATCGACTCGCAGGTGTTGCAGCGGATGCAGATCTCGGGGTCGATGAGATGCTGCTTGATCACGGCGCTCTCGGCCATGTCCATGGATCGTCTCCTGGGCGGTTCGGGCGGCCGGTTGAACGAAGGGGGCCGCGTCGGGCCCCCTCCATGCTGCCGGCAGACAGCGATGATGCTATTTCAGGCGTGGCTCAGGCGAAGCGCACGTATTCGAAGTCGACGGGCTGGCGGTTGATGCCCAGCGCCGGCGGCGCGATCCAGTTGGCGAATTGGCCCGGCTGCACGACGCGGCCCATGAGGCTGGCGACGAAGGCGCGGTCGGTGGCGCTGGGCAGCCACTGGTCGACCTTGGCGGCCCACTCGGCCTCGCTCACCACCTGGCCTTCGGGCGAGACCTTGAGGCCCGCCAGGCCGCCGATGTTGCGGTGGAAGGCCTTGTGTGGCGCCTTCAGGCGGAACGGGATGCCGGCCTTCTCGATGACCTTGTTCCAGCGCTCGATGCCGGCGATGCTGTCCTTGATGTAGTCGTCGCGCAGCACTTCGTTCAGCGCGTTGAGCATCGGCACCTCCTTCTCGAACAGGCCGCCGTCCTTGGCCTGCAGCACGCGGTAGGTCTGGCCGCGCAGCTGGTGGTCGTCGGCGCGCTTGCCTTCTTCGTAGCGGCCCTTGAGGCCGGTGCTGTAGAAGGTGGCGGCGTTGCTGCTCTCGTCGGCGCCAAAGAGGTCGATGGTGACGCTGAAGTGGAAGTTCAGGTAGCGCTGCAGCGTCGGCAGGTCGATGACGCCGGCCTCGCGCAGGCGCTTGGGGTCGTCGGTCTTCAACTCGTTCATCGCCGCGCAGGTGCGCTGGATGACGCGAGAGACGCCGCTTTCCCCCACGAACATGTGGTGCGCTTCTTCCGTGAGCATGAACTTGGTCGTGCGCGCGAGCGGGTCGAAGCTGCTCTCGGCCAGCGCGCAGAGCTGGAACTTGCCGTCGCGGTCGGTGAAGTAGGTGAACATGAAGAAGGCGAGCCAGTCGGGCGTCTTCTCGTTGAAGGCCTGCAGGATGCGCGGGTTGTCCTCCTGGCCGCTGCGGCGCTCGAGCAGCGCCTCGCCTTCCTCGCGGCCGTCGCGGCCGAAGTACTTGTGCAGCAGGTAGACCATGGCCCACAGGTGCCGGCCTTCCTCGACGTTGACCTGGAACAGGTTGCGCAGGTCGTACTGGCTGGGCGCGGTGAGGCCGAGGTGGCGTTGCTGCTCGACGCTCGCGGGCTCGGTGTCGCCCTGCGTGACGATGATGCGGCGCAGGTTGGCGCGGTACTCGCCGGGCACGTCCTGCCAGGCGGCCTCGCCCTTGTGGTCGCCGAAGTGGATCTTGCGGTCCTTGTCGCCCGGGTTCAGGAAGATGCCCCAGCGGTAGTCGGGCATCTTCACGTGCCCGAACTGGGCCCAGCCCTGCGGGTCGACGCTCACCGCGGTGCGCAGGTAGACATCGAAGTTCTGGCTGCCGTCGGGGCCCATGTCGTTCCACCAGCTCAGGTAGTTGGGCTGCCACTGTTCGAGCGCGCGCTGCAGCGTGCGGTCTTCGCTGAGGTTGACGTTGTTGGGGATCTTCTCGCTGTAGTTGATGGTGCTCATTGCAGTCTCCAAATCGAAGTAGCCGTGGTGGTGTCGCAGTTCAGCCCGGCGACCGCGGCGGAACCGGCTCTGCCGGGCCGCTCGCGGTGCCCCCTCGGGGGGAGGCGGCCGCCAGGCCGCTTCGGGGGGTTCAGACTCTGTGCCAGTCGAAGGCGGCCTTGTCGCCCTTGCCGTAGACCTTGAGCGCGCCCTTCTCGCCGACCGCGTTGGGCCGCTGGAAGATCCAGTTCTGCCAGGCGGTAAGGCGGCCGAAGACGCGGGTGAACATGTTCTCGGGGCCGTTGAAGCGCAGGTTGGCTTCCATGCCGGTGAGGGCGTCGGGGCTCATCGCCACGCGTTCCTCGATGGCGATGCGCGTCTCGTCGGCCCAGTCGATGTCGTCGGGGGCGCTCGTGACGAGGCCGACCTTGAGTGCCGCATCGGCGTCAAGCGGCTGCCCGCCCTTCGCGCGCACGGCATCCAACGCCGGCTGCTCGTCGTAGAAGCGGCGCCCGAGGCGGCTCTGGCCGGTGACCATCGGGTACAGCCCGAAGTTCGTGTCGGCGACGGTGATCTTCGGCGCCTTTGCGGCATCGTCGGGCAGCGCCAGGTGGTAGCTGCGGTCACAGGCGAGTGCGAGTTCGAGCAGGGTGCCGGCGAAGCACGAACCCGGCTCGATGAGCGCAAAGAGGCTGCGGCTGCTCACGTCCAGGCGGCTGAAGGTGCGGCGCAGGAGGCCGATGGTCTCGCGCACGATCCAGTGGTTCTTGTGCGCGAGCAGCACCTGGTCCATCGCGAGCACGGCGGCGGCGTCGCCCTGGGTCTTGAGCAGCCAGGTGCCGATCTCGAGCTCGTTGGTGCGCATCGAGAGGATGGCGTCCTCGAGTTCGCGCGCCATCGCGAGCGGGTACCAGGCGGCGCCGGCGGCCTCGATGGCAGCGAGATCCTGCGGCTGCGCGCCCGAGGCCGGGGCCTTGACGGTGAACGTGGCGACGCGGCGGGCGCGGTCGATCTCGACCGTGACATGGGTGTAGCGCAGCGCGTCGGGCTCGATGGTGCGCTGCAGGGGCGTCAGCATCACGCCCTGGGCGCCCGCGGGGCGGTCGCTCTGCCGGGCCAGTTCGAGCGCGCGCTCCTGCACCCGCGCTGCGAACTGCGCCGGCTTGGCGATGTCGTCCACGAGGCGCCAGTCCTTGGCCTTCTGGCCGCGCACGCCCTCGGTGGTGGTGCAGAAGATGTCGGCGAGGTCGTGCCGCACATGGCGCTTGTCGGTGACGCGCGTGAGGCCGCCGGTGCCCGGCAGCACGCCGAGTAGCGGCACCTCGGGCAGGCTGACGGCGCTGTTGCGGTCGTCGACAAGCAGGATCTCGTCGCAGGCGAGCGCGAGCTCGTAGCCACCGCCGGCGCAGGCACCGTTCACCGCGGCCAGGAACTTCAGGCCGCTGTGCTGGCTGCTGTCTTCGAGGCCGTTGCGTGT
>JALHQP010000203.1 GCA_022841885.1 Aquincola sp.
GCCTGCCGCCTGTGCGAGCGCGCGCTGCAGGCCGACCCGCTGGCCGAGTCGCTGTCGCGGCGCCTGATCGCGGCCCAGCTCGCGCAGGGCCAGCGCGCCGAGGCGCTGCGCGCCTGGCACCACTGCAAGGCGATGCTGTCGCTGCACGGCGCGGCGCTGTCCGACGAGTCGGTGGCGCTGGCGCGTCAGGCCGGCTTTCCGCTCTAGAGCGAATCCCCCCAGTTCGTGGCCCGTCGCGCTGCTGGCGGTAGGACGGACGTAGGACCGCCCTGCGCACGCTCGGTCCCGGCGCGACACCCGCGCTGACCTCGAAGGACCGACACCATGAATCCCAAGCTCCTGTTCCCCTTCGCGGGCACGGCGGCCACCCTGGTGGCTGCGGCGCTCGCCGCCAACCTGGTCGCCTGCGGCGGCCTCGACGAGGCCACCCGCCTCACGCCGTCGACCCCGCAGCCGCAGGCGGCGGCGCGCACGGCCCCCCTGCCGAGCCTGATTGCCGACGACGGCAGCCTGCCCCTATCGCTGCCCGAGGCCGTGCCCGCCGATCCCGGCGCGCGCACGCGCAGCGGCCACTACGCACTGCGCGAGCAGGCCACGGCGCTCGACTTCGAACGCCGCGGCGACGTGGTGTGGGTCGACGCCGGCTGTTGCGGCTTCGACGCCGCCGACACGGCGGCCGGGATCGTGCACGGCCTGCGCGCCGCTGCCGAGGTGAGCCCGGACGCGCCGGTGCTCGTCACAGGCCAGGACCCGCGCCTGGCCGCCCACCTCGTGAACCGGCTCGAGGAAGACGGCGAACGCCGTGTCTTCCTCGTCACACGCTGAGCCCCTGCACAAGGAGATCGTCATGCGAGTTCGACTGTCTGTTCTGGCGCCGTGCCTGATGGTCTGCGCCCTGACAACCCTGGCCCAGGCCAATCCACTCCCCGCGCTGTCCGACGACGCACTCGAAGCGCGCTTCTGGGCCTGCGACGTGGCCTCCACCCACACCGTGCTCTCGGCTGCCGAAGGCGCGCAGTGCGTGCGCTGGCAGGACGAGCTGAAGCAGCGCCGCTTCGGCGGCGACTTCGCGCGCCTGCTCGACTGGTGGCGTGCCCACAAGGCCGAACAGCACGCGCGGCATCTGTCGCCGCAGCTCAACGCCGCACGGCGCTGACCGGGCGCTGTTCAAGCCGCGCGCTGCGCTGCACAATCGTCGCGTCCCGATCGGCGCGCCGCCGCGTGGCAGCGGTGTGCCGACCCCGTCACCAGGCCACGAGGAGCGACCCGATGCGCAAGCCCACTGCAGCCGTTTCCGCTCAAGCCGCGGCAGGACGCAACCCGCCCACCGGCAAGGCCAAGGCCGCCAAGAAGGCGCCGGCCAAGAAGCTGGCCGGCCGCAACCCGCCGACCGGCAAGGCGAAGCACTGAACGGCCTTAGACTGGGCTCCGTTCGTTGCCACGACGGAGCCCTTCGATGCCCGATCCGATCCTCGTCGCCCAGCACGGCGACATCGCCTGCCACCTGCTGCCCGGGCTGGCCAACCGGCACGGCCTGATCACCGGCGCCACCGGCACCGGCAAGACGATCACGCTGCAGAAGATCGCCGAGAGCTTCTCGGCGCTGGGCATCCCTGTCTTCATGGCCGACGTCAAGGGCGACTTGACGGGCATCAGCCAGACCGGAACGCTGCCCGAGAAGGTGGCCAAGATCCTGAGGGACCGTGGCCTGAGCGCGCCCGAGCCGACCCAGTGCCCGACCACGCTGTGGGACGTGTTCGGCGAGCAAGGGCACCCGGTGCGCGCCACCGTGTCCGACATGGGCCCGCTGCTGCTGGCGCGCATGCTCGACCTGAACGACACGCAAGCCGGCGTGCTGAACCTGGTGTTCAAGATCGCCGACGACAACGGCCTGGCACTGCTCGACCTGAAGGACCTGCGCGCGATGCTGCAGTACTGCGGCGAGAACGCCAAGCAGTTCACCACCCAGTACGGCAACATCAGCGCGGCCTCGGTGGGCGCGATCCAGCGCGGGCTGATGCAGATCGAGGAACAGGGCGGCGACCAGTTCTTCGGCGAGCCGATGCTCGACATCGCCGACTTCATGCAGACGGTCAAGGGCAAGGGCGTGGTCAACATCCTGACCGCCGACAAGCTGATGAACGCGCCGCGCCTGTACGCGACCTTCCTGCTGTGGATGCTGTCCGAGCTGTTCGAGACCCTGCCCGAGGTGGGCGACCTCGACAAGCCGAAGATGGCCTTCTTCTTCGACGAGGCGCACCTGTTGTTCAGCGATGCACCCAAGGTCCTGCTCGAGCGCATCGAGCTGGTGGTGCGCCTGGTGCGCTCCAAGGGCGTCGGCGTCTACTTCGTGACCCAGAACCCGCTCGATATTCCGGACACGGTGCTGGGCCAGCTCGGCAACCGCGTGCAGCATGCGCTGCGCGCCTTCACGCCGCGCGACCAGAAGGCCGTGCAGTCGGCGGCGAGCACGATGCGCGCCAATCCCAAGCTCGACATCCAGACCGCGATCACCGAACTCGGCGTCGGCGAGGCGCTGATCAGCTTCCTCGACGAGAAGGGCCGGCCGAGCGTCACCGAGCGCGTGTTCGTGCTGCCACCGGGCAGCCGTATCGGGCCGATCACGCCTGAGGAGCGCAAGGCGCTCAACGCCGGATCGCTGGTGGCCGGCGTCTACGAGAAGACGGTCGACAAGGAGTCGGCCTACGAGATGCTCAAGGCGCGCTCGGAGGCGGCCGCCGATACCGCGGTGGCGGCCAGCGCAGCGGGCAAGCCCGGCGCCGCACCGGCCGAGGGCGGCGGCCTGATGGGCGGCCTGAAGGACATGCTGTTCGGCAGCACCGGGCCCCGCGGCGGCAAGCGCGACGGCCTGGCCGAGATGGCGGCCAAGAGCGCGGTGCGCACCGTCGGCTCGGCGGTGGGACGCGAGATCGTGCGTGGCGTGCTGGGTTCGCTGCTGGGTGGCGGCAAGCGCCGTTGAGGCCGCGCCGGCTCGCGATGCACTTCGTGATCTGGCTCGCGCTGGCGGTCGTTGCCGTGCTGCTGGCCGCGCGCTTCGGCGCCTTCGCCGGCCGCACGCCCGACAACCTGGGCGTGCACGACGGCAAGCTCAAGCCCCCTTCGCGCACGCCCAACAGCGTGAGCAGCCAGGCCGATCTGTGGCCCGATGCGCCGCAGAAGGACTACGCACGCATCGCCCCGCTGCCACTGGCGGGCGACGCCAAGGCCACGATCGCGCGCATCGCGGCCGTGATCGAGGACCTGCCGGGCGCGCGCATCGTCGAGCGGCGCGACGATTACCTGTACGCCCAGTTCAACACAGCGCTGATGCGCTATGTCGACGACGTCGAGTTCTGGGTCGACCCGGCCGCCGGCGTCGTGCAGGTGCGCTCGGCCTCGCGCCTGGGCAGCAAGGACTTCGGCGTCAACCGGGCGCGTGTCGAGTCGATCCGCGCGCGGCTGGCGGGCGCCGGCGCTTGACGCCGCGGGGTCCCCGTTTCGCGCCGCC
>JALHQP010000204.1 GCA_022841885.1 Aquincola sp.
CGGCCCACTGGCCGGGCCACGCGATGGCCGTCGCCGACACGATCGGCGCCGGCGACACCTTCACCGGCGCGCTCGCCGCAGCGCTGGCGCGCGGTGAGGCGCTGGATGCGGCGGCGCGTTGGGCCAACGCGGCGGCGGCACTGTCGGTGACCGGGCACGGTGCGATCGGCGGCATGCCGACGCACGAGGCGGTGGCGGCGCTGCTGCAGGCCACGCGCCAGGCTCGCGGGGCATGACTCCTCGGCCCCGTTTTGCCCCGGTGCCGGTGATCGCGTTCGCGCAGCTGCTCGGCACGTCGCTCTGGTTCTCGGCCAATGCCGCGGCCGACGACCTGTCGCGCGCCTGGGGCGCGACACCCGCGGACATCGGCACGCTGACGAACGCGGTGCAACTGGGCTTCATCGCCGGCACGCTGGGGCTGGCGCTGTCCGGCCTGGCTGACCGCTTTGCGGCGAGCCGCATCTTCGCTGTCAGCGCGCTGGTCGGCGCCGTGTTCAACGCGGCCTTTGCGCTGGCTGCCGGCGGTGTGGCGGCCGGCGCTGTGCTGCGCTTTGGCGTGGGACTGAGCCTGGCGGGCATCTACCCGCTCGGCATGAAGCTGATCGTGTCCTGGGCGCCCGAGCGCGCCGGCGCGGCGCTGGCCTGGCTGGTGGGCATGCTGACGCTGGGCACCGCGCTGCCGCACGGCCTGCGCCTGGCGGGCACCGGATGGCCGTGGCAGGGCGTGATCCTCGCGTCGTCGGTGCTCGCCGTCGTGGCCGCAGCGATCATCGTGCGGCTCGGTGATGGGCCGCATCTGAAACCGCGCCGCGGTGTCGAGCCGATGCGCGCCGGCGGCGTGTGGCAGGCCTTCCGCCTGCCGAGGTTCCGCGCCTCGGCCTTCGGCTACTTCGGCCACATGTGGGAGCTCTACGCGTTCTGGACCCTGCTGCCGTTGCTGGTGGCGCGCAGCGGACTCGACCAGCGCGTTGCGGCAGGTGGTGTATCGGGCATTTCGTTCGCGGTGATGGCGGCCGGGGCGCTCGGCTGCGTCGCCGGCGGCATCGCCAGCCGCCGCATCGGCAGCGCGCGGGTCGCGGCACTGGCGCTCGCGACTTCCGGCCTGTGCTGCGCGCTGTTCGCGCTCGGTTGGTTGAACGCCAGCGGCTGGCCCCTGCTCGTGCTGCTGCTGGTGTGGGGCGTGGCCGTGGTGGCCGACTCGCCGCAGTTCTCGGCGCTGTCGGCGCAGGCCTGCCCGGCGCAACTCGTGGGCAGTGCGCTCGCGATCCAGAACGCGATCGGTTTTGCGATCACCGTGGCCGCCATCGCGCTGGCCAGCGCCCTGGTCGAGCGCTGGGGCCACGCGGTGGCGTGGTGGCTGCTGCCCGGACCGGTGGTCGGGCTGGTCGGTCTGTACCCGCTGTGGCGGCGCGCGGCGCTCAGTCCACCAGCAAGGTGATCACGACGCGCCGGTTCTGTGCCCTGCCTTCGGGCGTGGCGTTGTCGGCCACCGGGCGCTCGGCGCCATGGCCGCGGCGCTCGACCTTGTGCTCGGCCAGGCCGCCGCGGATCAGTTCCTGCGCTGCCGTCTCGGCGCGCCGCAGCGACAAGGCGCCGTTGTGGCGCGGCGAGCCGGTGTTGTCGGTGTGGCCCTCGACGCGCACGCGATCGATGCCCATGCGCCGCAATGACTGGGCCACTGCGGCGAGCGCCGAACGGCCTTCGTCGGACAGGGTGTCGGCGTCGTGATCGAACAGCAACTTGGTGCCCAGGCTCAGGGCCCATTCGTCGCCCTGCTGCGTGAAACCGACCTGGCGCAGCGCTTGCTGGCGCTCGGCGCGGACATCGACGGCCGGACCGGGCGGTGCGGTCTCGCAGCCGGCGGCCCCAAGGCTCAGGCCCAGAACCAGCACCCGCCACCGGCGGCGCGCAAGAAGGAGGGGGGCCGGCGTCATGGGGTACTGCTCCTCGTTCAGGCCGCGACCGTGCTGCGCGTGAGGTCGTCCTGGCGCGGGTCGAACGCGACGATCGAGCCGCGGCACTCGGTCTTGGCGCGGTACATCGCGGCGTCGGCGGCGGTCAGCAGGGCCTCGACGCCGACGCCGTGGTCCGGGGCGAGCGACACCCCGATGCTGGCGCTGGCGCCGAAGAGGCCGAAGGCGGCGCTCTCGAGCGGCTGGCGCAAGGCGGCGGCGATCTTTTCTGCGATGCGCAGCGCGTCGTCCGTGCTGCGCACCGGCGACAGCAGCACCGCGAACTCGTCACCGCCGAGGCGGCCCACGACGTCGCCCTCGCGCACGCAGTCGCGCAGTCGCGCGGCCACGGCCACCAGCAGCTCGTCGCCCGCGGCGTGCCCCAGGCCGTCGTTGATGGCCTTGAAGCGGTCGCAGTCGAGGTACAGCATCGCCGAGTGTTCGCCGCGGCCGCGGTGGAACTGCAGCACCTTGGTCGCGCGCTCGAGGAAGCCGCTGCGGTTGGCCAGGCCCGTCAGACCGTCGTGGAAGGCAAGGTAGGACAGCGATTCGTTGGCGGTGCGCAGCCGGTCGTGCGACGCCACGAGGCTGGCCTCGCGCGCCTGGATCTCGGCCAGCAGGGCGTTGAAGTCCTCGCCGAGTTCGTGGATCTCCTTCACCGTGGCCGACGGGGCGCGCAGGTCGAGCGCGCGCGTGATGCGTGCGGTGCGTGTCAGCGAGGCCAGGTGGTCGAGCGGCAGCACGATGTCGCGCTCGATGCGGCGCGACAGGCGCGACACCAGCCAGGCGGTGGCTGCGGTGCACAGCGCAATGGCGGCCAGCACCTTGAGCAGGAACAGCAGGTAGACGACGCCCTGGCCCTGCACCACCACGCCGCCGTGCTCGCGTCCTTCGTGCAGCACCGGCGCGCGCGCCTCGGCCGAGAACAGCAGGCTGGCCACACCGACCAGCACCGCGTCGACTGCGGAGCCGTCTTCGGCGCGGTAGCTCGCGAGCGTGCGCGTACCGCGATCGACGATGCGCGCGCCAAGCAAGTTCTCGCGCGCGGCGATCGAGCCCAGGATCTCCTGCGCCGCGGCCGCGTCGCCGAACACGGTGGCGGCCTGGGCCGCGTCGGAGATCGAACGCGCCACCAGTGACAGGTTCTGCTCGACGTGGCTGCGCAGCGTGACGAAGGACACGCCGGTCAGGATCACGCTGGCTGCCACCACGGCCGCGAGGCCGAGCCGGAGCTGCGCGGTGCGCAGCGTGTCGAGCAGGGAGGGGCGCGGCGCGCTCACGAACCGTGCCCTTCACCGCCGCGCGCGATGCGCAGCACCTGCGGATTGACGCGCAGCCCGCTGCGCGCCACCGCGTCCACGTTGACGCCGAAGCGCGGCACGTCAGCGGCGGGGTCGATGCAGAACATGCCGCCGTCGGAGCAGAACTCAGGCCCTTCGCCGACCACCAGCACCGGGCGGCCGGCGAACTGGCGCAGCGCGGCGCGCGCGTCGAGGTCGCGCGCCTGGCCGACGTAGATGGCGTCGCAACCCTGGCCGGCGGCGCCGAGGTTGGC
>JALHQP010000205.1 GCA_022841885.1 Aquincola sp.
AGGGTGCATCTGACAAACCCGAGCCTTGCGCCTGCTCCGGCAGTAGCGCCGCACTTCTACCGAGCAGGCGCACAAAGGCCTTCAGCGTCGGATCAACAAACACCGTGTAGTTTGCCAAGCGCCCACTCGCGTCGGGTCGCTCAACGTCCTGGAGTACGGGGCCGAACTTTGGCTCCTTCAGTTCTCGCAGGGGACCTGACAGCGTGCTACTCGGGACATCCTGCCCCAGTGCGGTGGACACGCCTTCGCGAATCTGCTCCATCGTTACGTACTCGTCCTCGCACTCCGCCATAGCGCTCAGAATCCTCTTCCGGTAGCGTCGATCTCCCTTGTTCTCGATGGCCGACATGTAAGTTCGATAAAGGCGCGCCTCCCGAGACTCAACGTACTCGCAGAGTGCAGCGGCCACGTCGGAGCTACTGATCTTCCTGGGCCGCCGGTCCCACGCCGCTTCGGCACATTCAAGACACAGGTACTGCAGGATGTTGGGTGATCCAACGCACACGTCGACAAGGCGTTGCACGTCAGGCTCTTCAATGTCTACTGCGAGGGACCGCATCCCTTCCTGCACGACGTATCGGGCTTCTGTTGTATCCATTGACTTGAGGTGAATCTCAGTGAGTAGGCGGTCGATTCCGGGATCCACCCTCACGAGGCGATCGGCTTCGGACGCGGTGCCGAGGAGCATCACCTTAAAGGCTCTGCAGTTGGCGTTCCCGTAAGCCTTCAGGAAGTTCGCTAAGTCATCGGCAAACGTGTCCGATGCTTTGTGCAGCTCGTCGACCAGCAGCACTAGGCCGTTGCGTTCACAGACCTCTAGAACCTTGCTACTGGTTGGGCTGGTGACGACGACCTCTTCTTCCCTAGATTGGCCAGTCGCTTGCGAGCTGGTGCGCTTCGAGCCGATGACTGCCTCGAGCCAGGGGATTCCTGCCTTCGCTTGGCCCGAACTCTCATTGGATGCCTGCGCCGAACTAGTCGCGACTCGCTTCCTCTGGACTGCGAACCCGACCTTCTCCAAGCATTGCGCCAAGACGTCTGCCATCGACTTGCCAGCTACGCTCTCTACGTGGACGAGCCGACCAGCGGCTTCTTCGGCTCTGCGCAGGTATCGCGCCATGGAGGTCTTGCCTACGCCGTACTCGCCGTAGACCAATGGCACAAGGCCACGCTCCAGAGCTTTGCCCAGCTTGCGCTGGGCATCGTCCCGTGTCCGCGGTGCGTACACGTTTGTTGGCGCCAGCGGCAGCTTGCCTGGCGTATAGACGTCGGTCGGTCTGAGCATCTTTGTAGGCCTCCCTGTGTGCGCGATGCGGTGTGTTTGGCTGAATTACACCAGAGCGCTGGGACGGCTCGGACGCGCGGCGCACGATAGGCAGCGCGCGCCGCGCGGCCATGCTGGCCCGTCGCGGAGGGTCGTTGAGCGTGGCGGCACTCGGTCGGCGCCGCTCCCTGTCATCAGCTTAAGTCCGGCCGTTAGGGTCAGTCCACCCCCACCCGCGCGCGGCGCGTGCGGGCTTTCCCTCGCCGGCAGGCAATAGGTCTCACTCGGCAAGGCCGCGGGCGGGAGCCCGGCGGGGCGCATTTGCGGCGCCGAGCAGCGCAGGGTCGGGGTCGGCGCGCGTACCCGCGCGCTTCGAAAAACTGACTCGCGAACACTGTCCGAGCGAAACGAGCGCAGCGAGTGAAGCGAGTTGTGAGCGCGACCCCGACCCGAGCAGCGCAGGGAAGTCGGGCCCCCGGGGCCCGACCGCCGCATCTGCGCCCCGCCGGGCTCCCGCCCGCGGCCTTGCCCGCAGCGGCCTCAGAACGCAGGGCACAACGAGCGCCAATGAGGCGCAGCAGCGACCTACCTCGCGCCCGCCATCCGCACCGCCAACTCGAACGCCGCCCGCATCCCGTCGATGCGCGCCACCCCCTTGCCCGCGATGTCGAACGCGCTGCCGCTCGCCGGCGTCGTCACCGGCACCGGCAGCCCGCCGTGCAGCGTCACGCCGCGCTCGAAGCCCATCAGCTTCATCGCGATCTGCCCCTGGTCGTGGTACATCGAGACCACGGCGTCGTAGTCGCCGCGCCGCGCGGCGATGAACACCGTGTCGGGCGAAAACGGCCCGCGCGTGTCCAGCCCCTCGGCCTGCATCGCCTTCACGGCCGGCTCGATGACCTCGATCTCCTCCATGCCGATGCTGCCGCCGTCGCCCGCGTGCGGGTTCAGGCCCGTCACCGCGATGCGCGGCTTGGCCACGCCGGCCTGGCGCAGCGCGCGGTCGATGATGAGCACGGCGTTGCGCACGGCCGGGCCAGTGATAAGCGGCGCCACGTCCTTCAGCGGCACATGCGAGGTCACGCGCGAGGTCCAGAGGTTGCCCGTGATGTTGAACTCGCACACGAAGCCGGGCACCGCCAGCATCTCCTGCAGGTAGCGCAACTCGTCCTCGTGCGTCATGCCCGCCATGCGCAAGCTGTGCTTGTTGAGCGGCGCGAACACGATGCCCTGCACGTGGCCCTGGCGCGCCGCCGCGGCCGCCTGCGTGATGGCGTGCAACGCCGCCCGCCCGGCCTCGGTGGTGCTTTGCGCCAAGGCCGGCACGGTGCCGCGCAGCACGTCGTCGGCCAGCCAGGCGATGCGGCCGTCGCCGAGCGCGGGCGCATCGGCACGATCCACCCGCTGCACCGGCAGCTTCAACCCGGCCACGCGCTCGCCCTCGGCCAGCACCACGGGGTCGGCGATCAGCAGCACGTCGGCGGCGGCCCGCACCGCAGCGTCGGCCAGCAGCTTCACGCCCATCTCGGGGCCCACGCCGCCCACGTCGCCGAGCAGGAAGGCAATGCGGGGCCGGCGCCCGGCCGCAGCCGTGCCCGAGGGCGACGCCGAGGCCGAGGAGGCCGTGTTCGTGGCAGCCATCGCGTTCACTGCCCTTCCGCCTTGATGCCGGCGTCGCGCACGAGCTTGCCGTAGCGCTCGAACTCGCTCTTGTTCATCTCGGCGAACTGTTCGGGCGTCATCAGCTGGATCTCGCCGCCCAGCCCCTTGATGCGCGCGGCCACGTCGGGCAGCTTGAGCGCGGCGGTCAGCTCGGCGGCCAGCCGGTCCACGGCGGCCTTCGGCGTGCCCGCGGTCACGTACATCGCGTACCAGGTCTGGATGTCGGCGCCGCTCACGCCCTGCTCGGCGAGCGTGGGCACGTCGGGCAGCTCGGCGCTGCGCTGCGGCGTGGTGATGGCGAGCGGCCGGAACTTGCCGCCCTTGATCTGGCCCATGGCCGAGCTGGTGGTGTCGAACATCATCTCCACCTGCCCGCCGATGATGTCGATATGCGCCTGAGCGCTGCCCTTGTAGGGGATGTGGATGGCCTTGGTCTTCGTCGAGAGATTGAAGGCCTCGCCCACGATGTGCTGCGTGCTGCCGATGCCCGAGCTCGCGTACTTGAGCGCGCCGGGCTTGGCCGCCATGTCGGCGAGCAGGTCCTTCACGCTCTTGTAGGGCGAGGT
>JALHQP010000206.1 GCA_022841885.1 Aquincola sp.
TGAGCAGGGCGCGCCCCCACTGCCGAGCAAGGGCGCTTCCGGCAGCGCTTGTTCAAGCGCGCTTTCGGCGCCCCCAAACGAAAACAGCGCCCTGAGGCGCTGCAAGTCGTTGATTCTTATGGCGAATCTTGGTGGGCGGTGCAGGGTTTGAACCTGCGACCCCTGCCGTGTGAAGGCGACCGCTGCGACGAACGAGCCGCAAAGGTAGCACAACTCTCTCGCAATTTTGCTGTCCCAGGAAGTGGGGGTGAGTCTTTTAGCGCGCTGCACGATGCGGAAGGTAAGGCCGCAACGGAACTGCCATGCATCGGTGTATGGCTAACTGGGGACAGCGATTGCCACCCACCCGTGATGAACGCCCGGCGCCAAGGTCCAGGACCATCGAGAAGCAACCGCCGGGCGCGCAAGATTGCTAACGCTTCAGCAGTTGGACAACGGGTTCAGGAACTGTATCGAATGGGACCCGCTACCCCCAGCATGAATGTGAGGCCTCAACCTGTTTCGGCGGCATCGCACGCATGTCGTTGTCAAGCGGCACGACGCGAAAATGCGCCGGCATCGCCGGCGCCCGTTGCACTCGGCCTGCGACACTGGCACGATTCGTGGTAAACAAGCTAAGTCCGCACTTCGGAGGCGACCGCATGCTGGACTTTGCTTCGTCACCGCCGGAGCGCCGGTTGGCGCGCCGCGGCTACGTGACAGTTCTATTCACGGACGTCGTCGGTTCATCAGAGTACGCGCAGTTCATCGAGCCAGAAGACTATGCCTCGGTGCTGGAGAAGTTCCGATCGTTCGTGGGCACTGTCGTTCAGCGCCATGGCGGAGTGATCGCGCGCATGCAGGGCGACGGCGCGCTGGTGCTGTTTGGCCATCTCGAATCTCGTGAAGATGACGGCCGCCGAGCCACTGAGGCCGCGCTGGAACTACACGCGACAACCTCTGCGCTGCGCGTGGGCAACGGCTCAGTGGCTCCGCGGCTGAAACTGCATTCAGGCATCCATGCCGGGCTGGTGCTGGTGCTCGAAGGCGACATCGAGCGCGGCCGCTTCGACGTCGTCGGCGAAGTCCCCAACACCGCGGCGCGCGTTGTGGGCCTAGCAGCGCCAGGCGAGGTGCTCGTGAGCGCCGAGACGCTCGGGCCGCATGCGTCCTTCTTTACGACGACCTTGATGCGCCAGCTGCCGATCCGCGGTCGCGCCGAGCCGCTGGACGTGCTGCGCATCGAAGGCCGGCGCTCGTTTTCGCGCCGCATCGACGCTGCGGAAGGCCGCGGCACGGCCGGCTTCGTGGGGCGCGCAGCCGAGTTCGAAGCGCTGATGCAGGCGGCTGCGCGTGCACGGAGCGCACCGGCAACCGTGCTAGTCGTCGGCGAGCCCGGCATCGGCAAGACGCGCCTGATCGGCGAGTTCGAGCGCGGCTTCCGCAGCGGCGGCCGCGTGCTGCACGGCTTCTGCGAAAGCTACCTGTCGGCCGCGCCGCTGCAGCCGTTCCTACACTGGGGTCGGGCCGCGCTTGGCTGGCGGGCCGATGCCTCGGCGCAGACAAACGATGCCGCCGTGACGGCCAGCCTGGTCACGCTGGCCAGCCAGCTCGACGACGGCACGCGCGCCGCCGTGCGCGACCTCGTCATGGGCCGCGGCAGCCTCGGCAGCAAGGCCATGTCGGCGCTGATCGACCTGCTGCTGGCACTGGCCGCGCAGGTGCCGTTGCTGCTGGTGCTGGACGACTGGCAGTGGGCCGACGACGGCACGCGCATGGGCCTGGCCGAGCTGCGCGCGCGTCGCGTTCCGCTGTTGCTAGTGCTGGCCAGCCGGCCGCTCGAACCGGCGCATGAGCAGGAAATCGGCGAGGCCGACATCGTGCGGCTGCAGCCCTTGTCCACCGCCGCGGCGCAGAGCGCCATCGAGGCGCTGCTGCCAGGCGCCGAGCCCTTTCTCGCCGGCGAGGTCCTGCAGCAGTCGGGCGGTACGCCGCTGCTGATTGAAGAGCTGTGCCTTGCCGTGGCCCGCGCGGGCTCGTCGTTTCCCGGGCATGGGCAGGTTGGGCTGGCGTGGCTGGACGGACTGGTAGCCTCGCGGCTGGCGCTGCTCGAGCCGCACCAGGCGGCCTGCCTTGAGACGGCGGCCGTCATCGGCCACGTGTTCTCGGCCGCGCAGGTGGCGGCGCTGGTCGACGACGCGGTGGCAACGCTCGAAAGCCTGCGTAGGCTCGACTTCATCGCGACGACCGCCGAGCCCGGCATGCTGAGCTTTCGCCACGCGCTCACGCGTGACGCCGTCTACACCACCGTGAACGCCGCCCGCCGGCGCGAACTGCACCGCCAGGTGGCCGAATCACTGGAGGCCGCCATCGCGAAGGGCGACGAGGTCGACCACGTCGAAGCGCTGGCCTATCACTTCGAGGCCTCCGGTCAGGCCGCGAAGGCGGCGCGCTACTCTGAAGCGGCGGGGAACAAGGCGCTGGCCGCGATGGCGCTGGACCGCGCGCGGGCGCATTACGTCACCGCGCTCGGTGCGCTGGACGCGCTGGCGCCTTTTGGACGCGACGTGCAGCTGCGCTGGTGCGCCATCGCCGAAAAGCTCGGCCAGACCTGCGTGTTCGACCCGCTGGACGTCTCGCACGGGCTGCGCCTCTTCGCCCGCGCGGCCGATCTGGCTCGCGCCACCGCCGACCTGAACGCGGTAGCCCGTGCGCAGTATTGGCTCGGCTACGTCAACTACGGTAAGGGCCGGCCGCGTGCGGCGGTGCGCCACTGCGAAGCCGCGCTCGATGCAGCGCAAGTCAGCGACGATGCCCGCCTGGCGGCACAGGTGCAGGCCACGCTGGGGCAGTCGCTCGCTTCGGCCGGCGCATACGACCGCGCGTTGCCGCTCCTGTTGCAGGCGGTGGACGCGAAGCGCCAGCAAGGCCGCCGAGGCCGCGGCCATGCGATCGGCTCTGCCTACACACTGGGCCGCATCGGCTACACGCTGGGCGACCTGGGCCGCTTTGAGGAAGCACACGAGCGGCTGGACGAAGCCCTGGTGCTGCTCGGCGACTCGGTGCATTCAGTCGGTGCCTCGCTGCGCGAACTGCGTTGCGCGGTGCTGCTGTGGCAGGGGCGCTGGGCCGAAGCGCAGCACAGCGGGCTCGAAGGCGCGGAGATCGCGCTGCGCTGCCGGAGCCGCTATCTCACGGCTATGGGCCGCGCGCTGGGCGCCTGCGGCGGCCTGGCGCTGGATTGCACGGCCGACACGCTGCGTGCGCTGCGCGAGCCCACGCACTGGATCGAAGCCAGCGGTGGCGCGGTGTCCACCTCGCTGAACTATGGCTGGTTGGTCGAAGGCTGCGCCACGCTTGGGCTCGAAGCCGAGCTGCGCCAGCAGGCGGCGCGCCTGTTCGCCCGCGCCCGCGCCGGTGATCGCCATGGCCTGGCGATGGGGCGGCGCGCGCTGGCGCTGTGGCTGGCCCGCCGGTCGGCGCCGCCAT
>JALHQP010000207.1 GCA_022841885.1 Aquincola sp.
GGAGCGCGCGTTGACCAAGCGTGGTTTTTCAGTCCATAATTATGTCCATCTCGGTTCGCCGAGTGCGGAAAACTCGTTATCAATCAACGAGTTGGGAACACGATGATGTTCCCTTCACCAGCTCGTGGTGCAGCATGCCCTGCGCGTGGCGCCAGCCCTGATCGGGCCAGAAGAAGTGCATACCGACGCATTCGATCAGGATGCACAGCAGCAGCGCGCCGCACAGCACGCCGAAGAAGCGGAACGGCAGCGTGACCAGGCCGGCGATCAGCCCCTGCTGTCGTTGCTGCTGGCGCTGGGCCGCGACGGCCGGATCGCTCATGCTTCGGCCTCTTCAGCGGCGGCCATCTGCTTGAAGTCGTCCAGCAGGTCGTCGGGCAGCGCCTTGTCCTGCAGGCCGGGGATGCCTTGGGTCTCCCACCAGTCTCCTGCCTCGACGTAGTGCTGCCGCATGTAGCCGGCCAGCTCCTGCAGATCCTTCGGCATGGCTTCGTCGGGGTCGGGTGCCGGCAGCGGCATGCGGACTTTCCAGAGGTTGCCGCCCTCGGTCAGCGCGAAGCACTGCCCCTTGGGCAGCGCCACCACATGCGCCGGCTCGATCAACGGCACGCTGTTGCTGCTGATGCGGTCCTGGGTGTTGGACGTGAACGCGGTATTGCCGTGCGGGTCGGAGCTGTCGGTGGCGCCGCTCATCAGTGCCGTGGCGTACACCTCGACCTTGGGCAGTTGTCGCGTCAGCAGTTCGGCGGTGGCGGTCTCGCGGACGCGCAGCATGAACAGGTTGTTGAAGTTGCCGACCACCTGGCCGGCCTTGGCACGGTTGCCGATGCGCGCCTCGATGTCGCTCAAGGTCTGCGTGTAGGCCGTCACCTGTACGCCGGCACCGCCGCCCTTGTTGACCATCGGAATGAACTCGTCGCCCATGAGTTCATTGAATTCGTCGGCGTGGACGTTGATCGGGATCTTGGTGCCCGCCGCTGCGCCGGGTAGCCCATCGTCGATGCCGAACTTGTAGATGTGACCGGCGACCGAGACCAGATCGCCGAACATCGAGTTGCCCACCGCCGCCGCGACTTCGGCGTCGGACAGCGCATCCAGCCCCACGTAGACCACCGCGCGTTTGCGGATGACCTGCATCCAGTCGAAGATCGGTCGCGGGTCGGACAGGTCGGAATAGTTCGGTGCGAGCAGTTGCGCGATCTTGCCGGTGGTGAGCTTCTCCAGCAGCGGCAGCAGCGAAGCGACGATCTTGTCGAAGTACGTCCGGTCGTAGCGCACGGCGCTGCGCAGGCCGTCGAGCACCGGGTCATAGACGCGCACTTGGGAGAGGTACTGTTCGAGGGCCACCACGCGCTTCTCGCGCCCGATCATGTTGCGCGGGATGTTCTTGTCGTTCAGCTTCGCTTCGAGCTGGACGATGACCTCCCAGGCCTTCGGCTCGTTCCTGGCGAAGTAGTGGTGGGCGTACTCGATGAACAGCGCGTCGATGTTGATGACGTGGCGCTGGATCAGCAGATAGTCCGGCCGCTGCCCCAGCTCGACCAGGGCGCGCGCGATGATGTTGACGAAGCGCCAGGCGAACTCGCGGAACGCGGCGCTGTTGCCCTCGCCCGAGAGCTGTCCGGCGATGCGCGTGGCCACCTCGGAGATCCGCCCGAACCGGCCCACCGCGTTGTAGCGCGCCGAGATGTCCGGCCAGCCCAGATGGAACACGTAGAACTCGCCTTCGCGCCCGGCGCGCTTGGCCTCGACGTACATGCGCTTCAACAGGTCCGCATCGCCCTTGGGGTCGAAGACGATCACCACCTCGTGCTCGCCGCGGACCTTGCGGCGGATGTCCTGGGTGATGAACAGCTCGGCCAGCCGCGTCTTGCCCACGCGCGTGGTGCCCAGCACCAGGGTGTGGCCGACACGCTCGCCCAGCGGCAGAGTGACGTCGACCTCGTGCGGCTCGATGCCATGCAGGCGCGGCAGTCCGCCGACCGGCGGCAGCGGCCGCGCCGGGTTGAGCGGGCTGTCCCAGGCCAGCGCGCGCGCCAGCGTCGAGACGGGAAACGGCGCGAACTCAAGCCGCTCCTCCAGCCGCCGGGCGGCCCGGTAGATCGCCGTCGGCTCGACGTAACGGCGGAACTCCGGCCGGTAGGTCTGCATCAGCCGGTGCGTGTGCCGCTGCTCCCAGCGAAAGCCCCGGCCGACGAACAGCCGTTGCTGACTCACCGGCACGTCGCGGCTGGTCATCACGTAACGCGGCAGGCGGCGGATGTTGCGGCGATAGCGCAGGATCGCCCAGGCATCGCGCAGGCGAATCGCGCCGAAGGTCAGGAAAGCCAGCGCCGAGCCCAGGCCGAGCAGCGGGTTCAGCGCGAGCGACCACGGTGCCACCAGGCACAGAATCGCGGCGCCGGTGCAGACCGCCACGGTGTAAAGCTCCACCGCTGGCCGCAGCAGCACCTCGACCGCATGCGGTTGGGCCATTGGCGCACCTACTGCTCGACGCCGGTGGACGTAATGAGCACCGGGTAGTGGCGCAGGCCCAGGCGCTGGGCCAGGTCGTCGCCGGAGACCGGCGAGAGGGTCAGGCCAGGAGCCAGCCTGCGCAGCGCCGTCAGCGCGGCCATCGACTCCACGTTGACCACCAGGCCCACGGCCTGCAGCTCGCGCAGCGCCGCCTGCCGCTGCCGCAGCCAGGCACGCGACCGCTCGTCGTCGCCGACCAGGAACAGCGCCGTCAGGCCCGGCGCCCGGATGACGCGGCGCTGCACCTCGCCCGGCGACAGTTGCGTCGAGCGCACCGGCAGCATGGCGGCTTCGGCGTCGGCCGCGTTGCCCACGCGAGGGGCCGGCATCGGGGCCGGCGGCGCGGCCTGATCCGGCTGGGGATTCAGCGACTGGTAGTACGGCAGCGCGGAGTCACCGCCGCGGTCTTCGACGACGATCAGCGGCGCGGAGACGGTGGTCGTGGACAGCAGCCCGATGGCGGCGATGAGGACGGTGTGGTTCATGGCGTGGTGGCCTGGAGGGTTGGAACGGGAACGCCGGGGTCGATCACGCGGGTCAGGTGCCGATGCACACTGCGCCGGTAGCGCGCCGCAGGTGCCCCGCCGGCGGGCCGGTGGTAGCGGCCGATGGCAAGCAGCCAGTCCTCGCCCGGCGTGTGCTGTTCGCGCAGGATTTCCGCAGCGATGGCGAGGTTGCGGTACGGGTCCAGCAGATCGCAGGGCTGCGTGTAGCGATGCGTGTGGTAGCCGAGATTGACTTGGCCAAGGCCGGCGTCGATGCGATTGGCCGGCGTGTGGGCGAACGCACGGTGCAGCCCCGCGCAGGCCTCGGCGCGGGTGGCATAGCGCTGTGGCGAGCCGGCGACGTTGAGCGTCCACGGCCAGGGGATCAGGCGCCCGCGCAGCATGGCGCCGCTCTCCTGCAAGGCCACCGCGTACAGCACCGCCGCCGGCACGTCTGC
>JALHQP010000208.1 GCA_022841885.1 Aquincola sp.
CCACGGATGATCGGCCGCCAGCGCGAACTCGCCGCGCTTGCGGAGGCGTGGCACGGCGGACGCGCGGTGCTGTTGGTGGGCGAGCCGGGGCTGGGCAAGACGCGCCTGCTGGCCGAGTTTGCCGCCGGCCGCCGCGTGCTCGGCGTGCAGGGCCGGCCGGGCGATGCCGGCGTGCCCTACGCCACCCTGTCGCGCCTGCTGCGCACGATCCTCGAGCGCGCACCGGTGGACCTGCCGACCCCGCGCCGCACCGAACTTGCACGCCTGCTGCCCGAACTTGCGCCCGCGCTGCCGCTGCCGGCCGACGGCCAGCGCCTGCTGCTGCAGGGTGCGGTGGAGGCGGTGCTGGCGCAAGCGCAGGCCGACGACGTTCTGACCGACGGTGTGATCGTCGACGACCTGCACTTTGCCGACGCGGCGAGCGTGGAGATGCTGCAGGCACTGGTCTGCGGCAGCGACAGGGGCAGAAACACCGCACCGGCCGCGGGCTTGCGCTGGGTACTGGCACAACGTCCAGGTGAAGGCAGCGCGGCCGCCGCCACACTGCGCGCCGCGCTGGAAGAGGCGCAGGCGCTCGACATCGTGCCGCTGGCGCCGCTGACGGTCGACGAGATGGCCGAGCTGATCGACTCGCTCGGCCTGCCCGAGCTGGACAGCGCGCAGCTCGCCCCGCAGCTCGCCAAGCACACCGGCGGCAATCCGCTGTACGCGCTGGAGACGCTCAAGCAGGGACTCGCCAGCGGCCTGCTGCAGCAAGGCCGGCTGCCGACGCCGGTCAACGTCAACGCACTGATCGAGCGACGGCTGAAGCAGCTGTCCGACCGCGCGCTGGCGCTGGCGCGCGTTGCGGCCATCGGTGGCGTCGACTTCAGCATCGCGTTGGCCGAGCACGTGACCGGCGTGCGCGCGGTGGAGCTGGCCGATGCCTGGGGCGAGCTGGAGGCCGCGCAGGTGTTGCGCGAGCAGGCGTTTGCACACGACCTCGTGTACGACGCGGTACTGCGCTCGGTACCGCAGGCGATCGCACGCCATCTGCACCGCGCGGTGGCCGACTTCGTGCAGCAGCGGCAGGGCGAGCCGGCGCGCATCGCCGCTCACTGGCAGGCCGCGGGCGAGCTGCGGCAGGCCGCCACCGCCTGGCAGCAGGCGGCTGAGCGTGCGCTGGCGGCCTCGCGGCGCGACGAGGAGGCGCGCTTCCTCGAAGCGGCTGCGGCCGCCTGGCGCGCGCTGGGCGAGGCCAACGATGAAGCCACGGCGCTGCTGCTGCTGATCTCGAGCCTGGTACAGGTGGATCTGGGCGAGCGGCTGCAGCGCGTGCTCGATCGCCTGGCCGAGCTGCCACTCGACGAGGCGCGCCGCACCGACTACCTGCTGCGGCGCGCGTTTGCCGAGCACAGCCGTGGCGACCGCCAACGCACCGTCGAGTGGGCCGGGCAGGCACTGGCGTTGGCAACCGCCCGCAGCGATGCCAAAGCGCGCGTCAACGCCTCACGCACGCTGGCCGTCGGCCTGCTCGGCAGCGAGCGCGTTGCCGAGGCGCTTTCCACGCTGCGCGAGGTGGAGCGGGTGGAGGTTGACGATGCCTCGGTGCAGGCGTCGCTGCGCAGCGACCTGGCCTGGGTGCTGCTCGCCAACGATCACCTGCGCGAGGCCGAAGCGACCGCGCACGACGCCGCTGAGCAGCACCTGGCGCTGGGCGCCATTGCCAGCGCCTGCACCGCGATCACCCACGAATGCGCCGCGCTCGCGCGCCAGGGCCGGGTTAGCGCGGCGCTTCAGGCGGCACAGCGCGGGCTGCGGCTGCACGACCGGCTCGGCGCCGCGGGCGGGCTGCGTGCGCTCGACTACATCGGCTCGGCGCTGATGCTGCAGCACCTGGGCCACTACGAGCAGGCGCTGCAGCACTACGGCAGCGCGCTCGCCGGCCTCGCTGCGCCGGAGCTGGCATCGCGGCGCGAGCGGGTGGAACTGCTGCGCGGCTGGGTCGGCCTGTGGCTGGGCCAGCCGGAACGGTTGCGCCAGGTGCTCGGCCACGCGCAGGTACCGGTGGCAACGATGGCGCCGCTGCGGCTGCTGCTCGAAGCAACCCTGGCGCGTGCCGTCGGGCGCGAGGCCACGCCGTTCCTGGAGGCGCTGGCCGAGGTGCCGGCGCAGGGCGGCAGCACCCTGATCGACCACCGGCGGCTGGCGTGCATCGAGCTTGCGCACGCACGCGACGATCTGACGGCGCTGGAGTCGCTGGTCGCGGCCTGCGCTGCCGCCGGGCAGCGCGGCTACGAGGCGCTGGCGCTACTGCGCCTGGGCGAGCGCATGTGTGCGCGCGGGCAAGGCGGCGATGCGCTGTTGCTGGCGGCGCGCGCGCAGGCGCTGCTGGACGAGGGCGCGCTGCCGGTCGGGATCCAATACGGCGACCTGCTGCTTGCGCTGGTGCATCTGCTCGATGCCGCCGGCGCATCTGCCGCCGCTGAACGGCGCGCGCGTGCGGCCGCCGACTGGCTGCGGCGCACCGCCGCCGAGCAGGTGCCGGCCGACTTCCGCAACGCGTTCCTGCAGCGCCAGCCGGCGCACGTGCGCCTGCTGTCATGGCGCGTCGGCGGCGCCGGCCGCGCGCTGGCCTGACCCGGCGCGGGCGCCGAAACGACGCTTGCGTAACGCATCGCTGCGTAAGGTCCTCTCATCGCAACCGTGAGGTCGCCCACGTGGCCCGCTTGCTGCGAATTCCCGCAACGAGAGGACGGGTCCCATGATCGACCGATGCCACATCTCGCCAGCGCTGGCACCGTCGGCCGTCAGCCCGCTCCAGAGGCACTCGACCATCCTCAACCGCGCAGTGATTCAGCGGCATCCGACACAGATGCGCGTGTCGATCATCTGCGCGCGCCTGCAATTGAACGCGGCCAGCCGACGCCGGCAAGCCGCCCGGCCCACGGCAATGCCCCTCACCAAGCGCTTGGCGACCGCGATCGCGTTCATCGTCTTCATCGCGGGCGGCGCGGCCACAGCGCAGCCGGTCAGCATCGAGGCGAGCCCTGCCGTCACCTGGGACCCGTACAACGAGGTCGCCACGGGCGCATCGGCCCGCAAGCTCAGCGCAAGCGAACTGAAGCTCACGCGCGAGCGCGCGGCGCGCATGTTCGAGGCGGTCAAAGTTGCGCCCGCGTTCAGCCGACCTGCGCAGTGCGCAACACTGCTAACGAGCGCTGCGCGCAAGGACGCCGCCACCGTGCTCACCCAGGGCTTCATCCCATACTGCTCGCGCCCGTTGGACGTGCGACGCGGCAAGGACGGGGCGCTGCTTCCGGTGCTCGGCGGCGCGCATCAGCTGGTCTACTTCGAGACCAATCGCGTGCCGCGCGGCGAGCTGTTCGTAGACCGTGCCACTCGGGGCGACTTCAGTCGCGGCGAGGCGAGCGCCGGCGGGCCGATCTATTTCGCCGCGCCGCGCGTGTTCGGCGAGCTG
>JALHQP010000209.1 GCA_022841885.1 Aquincola sp.
CAGCGCTGCCGCACGTACTGCCCCGGCGCCGGCTCCAGCACCGCGTAGCCCTTCTTGGGCGCACCGATCGCCGGGGGCTTGACGCGCTCGCCGGAGCGCGCCGCGAGCCAGGCCTGCCACGCCGGCCACCAGGCACCGGGGTGGCGCTCGGCGGCTTCGGTCCAGTCCTCGGGTGCCAGGTGCGGGTCCACCAGGCGGCGTGTCTTGATGCGGTAGTGGCGCTTGGGGTGCACCGGCCCGCAGATGATGCCGGCGTTGTGGCCGCCGGCAGTCAGCAGGAAGGTGAAGTCGTCGCTGCGCACCAGGTTGTCGACCTTGTATACCGACTGCCACGGGGCCACGTGATCGGCCTCGGTGCCCACGACGAACATCGGGACGCGGATGTCCGACAGCCGGATCCGCTTGCCGTCGACCAGGAAGCGGTTGCTCGCCAGTTCGTTGTCCAGGTACAGCCGGTACAGGTACTCGGCGTGCATGCGCCAGGGCATGCGGGTGCCGTCGGCGTTCCAGGCCATCAGGTCGATCATCTTGGCGCGCTTGCCCTTGAGGTAGCTGTCGACCGAAGGCTGCCAGATCAGGTCTTGCGCCCGCAACATCGCGAAGGCGCCACCCATCTGCTTGCTCTCGAGCACGCCTTTCTTGTGCATGCTGGCCTCGAGCATCGCCAACTGGGCCGGGTTGATGAAGTAGGCCAGCTCGCCGGGTTCGGAGAAATCGGTCTGCGCCGCGAAGAGTGTGATCGACGCGATGCGCGTGTCCTGCTCGCGCGCCAGCGCGGCTGCGCCGATGGCCAGCAGCGTGCCACCGATGCAATAGCCCACCGCGTGCACCGGCAGCTTGGGCATGATCGCGCTCACCGCATCGAGCGCAGCGCGAAAGCCCAGCTCGAGGTAGTCGTCCATGCCGAGGTCGCGGTCGCTCTCGTCGGGGTTCTTCCACGACAGCATGAACACCGTGTGCCCCTGCTCGACCAGGTAGCGCACCATCGAGTTGCGCGCGCTCAGGTCGAGGATGTAGTACTTCATGATCCAGGCCGGCACGATCAGCACCGGCTCGGCGTGCACGCTGGGGGTGGTGGGCGTGTACTGGATGATCTCGATCAGCGCGTTGCGGAACACCACCTGGCCCGGTGTCGCGGCCAGGTCGCGGCCGAGCTCGAAATCGTCGGTGCCGGCCGGCGCCGCACGGTCGAGCGTGCGCTGCACGTCCTCCACCAGGTTCTGAAAACCACGCTGCAGGTTCTGCCCTTTCTCCTCGAGCGTCAGCGCCAGCACTTCGGGGTTGCTGGCCAGAAAGTTGGCCGGCGAGCTGCTGTCCAGCAGCATGCGCACCGCGAAGCCCACCAGCTGCGCGTGGTAGTCGGTCACGCCGTCGACGTCGCTGACCGTGTCCTGCATCAGCGCGGCGGTGTTCTGGTAGGCGCGTGCATAGACGTTGAACGGGAAACGCGTCCAGTCCACGCCCTGGAATCGCCGATCGGGCTCGCCCTCGAAGCCTTCTGACGGTGCCACTCCGCCGCCGGCCATCGCGCGCAGGGCAAAAGCCCAGGTGTCTTGCGCGCGTGCCGCCGCCTGCTGGCGCAGCTCTTGGAGCCGCGCCGGCGACTGCGCCAGGTGCATCGCCCAGTCGGCCCACGCGCTGGTGAAGGCCGTGGGCGCGAGCCCGGAAGTCATCTGCGCCATCTGGGCGCGGAACTCACGGTCGAAATCCTGTCCGCTCGGGGCGGGTTGCCGTTTGCGTGCCATGGGCTTGTCTCCTTGTTGTTGTTCGCGGGGGCTCAGGCGGGCGCGTGCCAGCCCGCGTCCACCCACAACTCGCCGCTCGCTGCCGAATTGGTCAGCATGAAGCAGATCGCGTCGGCAATCTCGTCCGGGCGGATCAGGCGGCCCAGCTGCGTGTAGGGCAGGATGTTCTTGGCCACGTAGTCCTCGCCCATCGACCGGACCATCGGCGTGTCGGTGAAGCCGGGGTGGATCACGCCGCAGCGCACGCCGTGGAACATGGCCTCCTTCGTGATCGTGGCGGCCGCGCCTTCGAGGCCGGCCTTGGTGCTGGCATACGACACCTGACCGCGGTTGCCCTGCGACGAGACCGAGCCGATGAACACCACCGAGCCCTGCACGTGCTCGTCCGGTGTCCAGCGCTTGAGGCCCTTGGCAGCGCGGTCCTCGGCGATGCGGCCGATCATCTCGAGCGCCCAGTACACCGGCGCGAGCAGGTTCACTTCCACCACCTGGCGGAACTTCTCGATCGGGTAGATGCGTGCCTTGCCGGTGACCTTGTCGATGCGCACGGCGAGGTCGTCGCGCGTGATGCCGGCGGCGGGAACGCACATCGTCACGCGGCCGTGACGTGCCTGCACGTCGTCGAACACCGAGGCGCGGAACGCCGAGTCGGTGGTGTCACCTTGGTACGGCAGCACGAAACTGCGGCCGGCCTCGAAGTTGAGCTGTGCGGCCACGTCGTTCACGGCCTCGCTCATGTCCACCAGCGCCACGGCACCGATGTTGCGTTGTGCCATTGCGGTAGAGACAGCGCGGCCGATGCCGCTGGCGCCGCCGGTGATCACCGCAACGCGTTTCGAAAAGTCCATGAGCCCTCCTGAGGCTTTGCTGCATTGCAGCAATTCTAGTCCCGGATGATGCCTTTGGGAACCTGCGGAACCGTGACAAGCTGGCGCCGCCGGCACGGAAGCCTCGTCACCCGGCTCGGGCGCGACCTGGCAGCGGCTCCGGGTGTGCGGGTCCACACCGCTGGGCACGGCTCGGCCGAGGGGCGACGGTATCGGGCCGGCGCCGCGGTGCCAACGGCCTCGACGGGGTTGGTGGCCGGGTTATCTCGTTCCAGCGCCTGGACGGGTGGCCAGCCGCTCGGCGCGGGCGATCGCGGCGATCAGCTGCCGCTGCGGCTCGGTGCCCTCGTCCAGTTGCGGCAGCAACTGCTGCCAATAGGCTGCGGCACGCGCAAAGTCGCGCCGTTCGTAGGCAGCGCTGCCGGCCATCTCGAGCGCCTTGGGGTGGTTGGGCCGAAGTGCCAGCGCCTGCCCGATCAATTCGGTCGGCCGCCCGGCGAGCGAGCCGCCCTGGGCCATGCCCAGCGCGTCGGCGTATTCGCACCATACCGCGGGGTCGGCGGCTACCTTGGGCGACACAGCCACCGCGCGCTCAAAAGCTTGCGCCGCGGCGTCGAAACGGTCGGCCTCGAGAGCGGCCATCGCCAGCAACGCCCATGCGCGGCCGTCGCGCGGGTTGTGTTGCAGCTGTTGACGCAAGGCGGCTTCACGAGCGGCCCCGGGGCCGGGCGCCCACATCAATGGCAGGGCGCTGTCCGCGACATCTGGCGCCTCTGGCGCACCGGGAGCCGTCCGCAGCGCCTGGCCTGCGGCCAGTGCCGCGGTGGCCACCAGCAGCGCCGCACCGAGCCGAGCGGCAGCGCGGCT
>JALHQP010000210.1 GCA_022841885.1 Aquincola sp.
TCGGCGAAGGGCAGGGCACGGCGCAAGCCGTGGCCTGGGCCTGCGCCGCGGCGGCGTTCAAGTGCGAGCGTGGCGGCGGTGCCGAGGGCGCACCGACGCGCAGCGAGCTCAGCCGCTGGCTGGCGCAGCGCGCGACGCCGCGCACACCGAGCACTGCGGCTGGCGGCTGAGCCGCACCTCGTTCCACTCCATCGTGCGTGCATCGAGCATCTGCAGGCGCCCGGCGAGCGACATGCCGATGCCGGCCAGCAGCTTCAATGCCTCGGCTGCCTGCACGGTGCCGATGATGCCCACCAGCGGCGCGAACACGCCCATCGTCGCGCAGCGCACCTCCTCGTAGGTGGCCTCGGGCGGGAACAGGCAGGCGTAGCAGGGCGCGTCGGGCAGGCGCGTGTCGTAGACCGAGATCTGGCCGTCGAAGCCGATCGCGGCGCCGGACACCAGCGGCTTGCGGTGGGCGACACAGGCCGCGTTGACGGCCTGGCGGGTGGCAAAGTTGTCGCTGCAATCGAGCACCACGTCGGCGTCGCGCACCAGCGCGTCCAGCCGTGCGGCGTCGGCGCGCTCGATCAGCGGCAGCACCTGCACGTCGGGGTTGATCGCCGCGATCGAGGCCTGCGCCGAGCTCGCCTTCGGCGTGCCGACGCGCGCCAGGTTGTGCGCGATCTGGCGCTGCAGGTTGGTCAGGTCGACGCGGTCGTGGTCGACGATCGTGATGCGCCCGACGCCCGCGGTGCCGAGGTACAGCGCCACCGGAGAGCCCAGGCCGCCGGCGCCGATGACGAGCGCGTGGGAGGCCAGCAGGCGCTGCTGGCCCTCGACGCCGATCTCGTCGAGCAGGATGTGGCGCGAGTAGCGCAGCAGCTGAACGTCGTCCATCGACGGATTGTGCGCAGAAACGAACAGGCCCGCCGAAGCGGGCCCGTGCTGACCGGTGAAGCCGCCGACTACTCGGTCTTGGCCTCGGCCTTGCGCTCGGCGCCGGTCTTCGACGCGACCACGGTCTTGCCTTGCAGCTGGTTCAGCGCCTGGCGCAGCGGCCAGTCCTCGGCGCTGCCGAACTCGGGCAGGGGCTTGGGCGTCTTGTCCTTGCTCTGCGCGATCTGGTCTTCGAGCTTCTTGCGCGCTTCGTCGCGTGCCTTGGCGCGCGCCTCGTCCTTCTTCTCGTCCTTGCCGACGAGGTGCTTGTCGAGGTCGGCCTCGCGCAGGCGCAACGCGGCGAATACATTGCCTTCCGACGTTTCGTCGAGCCAGACGTCGGGCACGATGCCGGTGGCCTGGATCGAGCGGCCGGCCGGCGTGAAGTAACGCGCGGTCGTGATCTTCAGCGCCGTGTCGGCGGTCAGCGGGCGCCAGGTCTGCACCGAGCCCTTGCCGAAGGTCTGCGAGCCCATCACGACGGCGCGCTTGTGGTCCTGCAGCGCGCCGGCGACGATTTCGCTCGCCGAGGCCGAACCTTCGTTGACCAGCACCACCAGCGGCACCTTCTTCACCGCCTCGGGCAGGCGGCGCAGCGGATCGGCGCCGCGGCGCGCGTAGAACTCCGGCGCGGTCGTGAAGGTGGCCTTCGAGTCGGCGACCTGGCCGTTGGTCGTCACGACCACGGTGTTGCTCGGCAGGAAGGCCGCCGAGATGCCGATCGCGCCGTCGAGCAGGCCGCCCGGGTCGTTGCGCAGGTCGAGCACGATGCCCTTCAGGTTCGGGTCGGCCTTGTACAGATCCTCGACCTTGCGCGCGAAGTCGTCGATCGTGCGCTCCTGGAACACCGAGATGCGCATCCAGGCGTAGCCCGGCTCGATCATCTTCGAGCGCACGCTTTGCTGGCGGATCTCCTCGCGCATCAGCGTCACCGGGAAGCTGCGCGACTCGTCCTTGCGGAACACGGTCAGCGACACCTTCGTCGACGGCTCGCCGCGCATGCGCTTGACAGCCTGGTCGATCGTCAGTCCCTTGACCGGCGTGTCGTCGATGCGGGTGATGAGGTCGCCGCTCTTGAGGCCGGCGCGAAACGCGGGCGAGCCCTCGATCGGCGAGACGATCTTGACAAGCCCGTCTTCCATCGCGATCTCGATGCCGATGCCGACGAACTTGCCGGTCGTGCCCTCGCGGAATTCGCGGAAGCTCTTCTTGTCGAAGTACTGGCTGTGCGGGTCCAGCCCCGCCACCATGCCGGAGATCGCGTCGGTGACCAGCTTCTTCTCGTCGACGGGCTCGACGTAGTCGCTCTTGATCATGCCGAACACGGCGGCCAGCTGCTGCATCTCTTCCAGTGGCAGCGGCGTGAAGGTCGCGCGGGCGACGGCCTGCAGCTGCATCGTGGTCAAGGCACCGGCCACCGCGCCGAGCGCGACGAAACCGGCGATCTTCAATTTGGCGCCCATGCTGGTGCCTCCGGGACAGACTTCACAGGAATATACGCCCACACCCCGGATCGGATGCGTGAAGAAGGGCAAAGTTCAACCACCCAGTCAGGGCATCTTCGTGTCAGGGCGTCTCCGCCGCTGGCTGGCGCTCGAAGGTGACCACATGGTCCACGACCGGGCGGATGCCGATCCATTCGCCGATCTGGTGGTCGTGGTGGCTCGGCACATGGGCGAGCACGCGCTCGCCGCTGGCCAGGCGCAGGGTGTACAGGAACTCCGAGCCGCGGAACGATTTCCTTTCGATACGGGCGCGCACCGGCGCCTCGTCGTCGTGCACGATGTCGTCGGCCCGCAGCAGCACGTCGCACTCGTCCTGCGGGTAGGCCCCAGGCAGCGGGCATTCGATCGCGTCGGCCAGCGGGCCCAGCGGCGTCATCACGCGCGGCCCCTCGGCCGTCACGACCACCTCGCCGGGCGTGAACACGCCGTGACCGATGAAATCGGCGACGAAGCGCGTGGCCGGCCGGTGGTACAGCGAGTACGCGTCGTCCCACTGCTCGAGGCGGCCGCGGTGCATGACGCCGATCAGGTCGCCGATCGCAAAGGCCTCGAGCTGGTCGTGGGTGACGAACAGCGCGGTGGTGCCCGAACGCTGGAGGATGGCGCGGATGTCGTGCGCCAGGCGTTCGCGCAGGTCGGCGTCCAGGCTCGAGAAGGGCTCGTCGAGCAGCAGCAGTTCGGGGCGCGGTGCCAGCGCGCGCGCCACCGCGACGCGCTGCTGCTGGCCGCCCGAGAGCTGGTGCGGCGCGCGCTTCGCGGCATGCGCCAGGCCCACCAGGTCCAGCACCTCGGCCACGCGCGCCTCGCGCGCGGCGCGCGGCAGGTGCTTGATGCCGAAGGCCACGTTGTCGCGCACCGACAGGTGCGGGAAGAGGGCGTAGTCCTGGAACACCATGCCGATGCGGCGTTCCTCCGGGTCGATGTGCGT
>JALHQP010000211.1 GCA_022841885.1 Aquincola sp.
GGTGCGCCGCCGCGTGCAGCGGCCCGAAGGCCGCCACCTCGTCGGGCCGGGGCCCGACCTGGGCCGACACCGCGCTGGCGCCCAGCGCGAGCGCCGCGGCCAACAGGAAGCGCCGCGTCGTGCTCACTTCAGCGCGTCCTTGACCTTGTCGAGCGCGGCCATCGCGCACTGCTCGTCGAGGTGGCCGCCCGGCGCGCCACCGATGCCCACCGCGCCGATCACCTCGGTGCCGACCTTGATCGGCACGCCACCGCCCAGCAGCAGGTAGCCGGGGATGTCGCCGAGGTTGGCCGCGGCCGGGTTCTTCTGCGCCGTTTCCATGATCGCCAGCGTGGTGTTCTTGGCCGAGGCCGAGGTGTAGGCCTTCAGGCGGCTGGCTTCGAGCGTGTGCGGGCCGGCGTTGTCGGCGCGCTGCACGGCGCGCACGCCACCGGCGCGGTCGACCACGGTGGTCGTCACGGCATAACCATTGGCCTGGCAGGCGGCGACGCCGGCGGCGGCGATCTGGGTCGCGAGCTCGAGCGACACGTTCTTCTCGCTGCGCACGGCGCCGGTCTGCGCCTGGGCGACGGAGGTGGCGGCCAGCAGGGCCAGGGCGGCGAGCTTCAGGTTGGTCTTCGACATGGGACTGGTTTCCTTGTGAGTGGCGGCCCGTTCGCGAGCCGTGTCGTCACTGTAGGAAGCGCCGCCCGTATGCACCATTCGTATGGCCACGCCGCGCACCGCGTAGAACTACGCGGTCGGGCCTGTGCCGCCACCCTCGGCCAGCGCCGCGTACTGGCGGATCAACTGCGCCAGCGACGGCGCGCCGAGCTTGTCGAACAGGTGCGCGCGGTGCGCCTCCACCGTGCGCGGCGACAGCGCGAGCGCGCGCCCGATCTCCTTGTTGGTCAACCCCTCGACGATCAACGCCAGCACCTCGCGCTCGCGCGGCGACAGTTGTGCATAGCGCGCCGCCGCCGCACCGTCGGCCGCGCGCCGTTCGCGCGAGCGCACATGCTGGCGCACGGCCTGCTGCAGTGCCTCGACCAGGGCCTCGTCGTCGACCGGCTTCTCCAAGAACTCCGCGGCACCCGACTTGAAGGCGCGCCGGCACATTTCCACCGTGCCATGGCCCGTGAGCATGATCACCGGCAGGTCCACGCCCTCGGCGACCAGGCGCTCGAGCACCGTCAGCCCGCCGATGCCGGGCATGCGCACGTCGAGCAGCACGGCACCGATGTCGCCGCGATCGAAGCCGTCGAGAAAGGCCTGCGGGTCGGCCCAGGCGCGCACGCGCAGCCCGATGCTGCCGATCAGCAGCTCGAGCCCGTGCCGCACCGCGTCGTCGTCATCGACGATGTGCACCAGCGGCGACTGTTGCGTCGAGATGCTCATGCGGCGGTCGCCAGCGGCAGCGCGAGGCTGAACTCGGCGCCGCGCGGCGCCACGGGCTTCGCGCTCAGCGTGCCGCCGAAGCGCTCGGCCAACGACAGCGACAGGCTCAGGCCCAGCCCGAGCCCGCCCTCGCGCGTGGTGTAGAAGGGCTCGAACAGGTGCGGCAGCGCCTCGGGTGCGATGCCCGGGCCGTTGTCGCGCAGGTCCAGCCGCGCGCGCGTGCCGTCGCGCGCGAGCGCCAGCGTCAGCATGCGTTCGCCGCTGCTGCGCTCGAGCGCCTGCAGTGCGTTGGCCAGCAGGTTGTGCAGCACCTGGTCCAGGCCCACCGGGTCGGCGCGCACCTCGAGCGCCGGCAGCGCGGCTGGGTTCGGCTCCAGCACGACGCCCAGGCGCCGCAGTTCGGGCTCCATCAGTTCGAGCGCGTTGCGCAGTGCGAGGTCCAGACGCACCGGCTGCAGGCTCGCGACCGCGTTGTCCGCGCCGGGCTCGATGCTGCGGCGCAGGCGCTGCACCACGTCGGCCGCGCGGCGCGCCTGCGCGGTGGCATGGGCGACGGCGTCGCGCACGGTCGCGAGGTCCGGCGGCTCGTCGTCGAGCAGGCGTTTCGCCGCCTGCGTGCTGGCCATCAGCGCGGCCAGCGGCTGGTTCAGCTCGTGCGCGAGCCCGGCGCCGATCTCGCCCAGCGTGCCCAGGCGCGCCACCTGGTCCAGCCGCCGCAACTGCTCCGCGCGCCGGCGTGCCTCGCGCTGGCGCTGCACCGCGAGGGCCAGCGCGGTCAGCGCCGCGACGAAGGCGATCCAGGCGGCCATGCGGCCCCAGGGCAGGGCCGCGAGGCCGAGCGCGCTTTCGATGCGCAACTCGAAGGCCTGGCTGTCGGCGGCCAGCGCCTTGCTGGCGGCGAGCGGCCAAGGTCCCTCCGTCGGCGCCGAGGCGCCGTGCAGCGGCCAGGCCTGCGTGCCGAGCTGCAGCGTCGCGCGCACCGTGCGCTCGCGTGGCTCGGCCGCGATCGGCCAGTCGGCCCAGGGCACCATGCGTGCGAGGTCGATCTCCATCGCGAACGAGGCCGGCTCGCCGGCGCGCAGGATCACGAAGCGGCCCTGCGCTGGGTCGGCCGAGGCGAGCACCGCGCGTGGCGGCGAGCTGGCGCTCGAGCGCGCTTCGGCGTCGTTCCAGGCCGCCTGCGGCCAGTGGCCCCCGCGTGCACGGCGTTCGACGCGCAGCAGCTGCGGGTAGAGGGCGATCAGGCGCTGCACCGCCGCGCCGCCATCGTCGCCCGCGGGCTGCAGCAGCGCCAGCGTGCCGAGGATGGCCTCGTGCTCCACCGCGCGCTGGCTCAGCAGCCGGTGCGCGATGCGCGCCGCGGTGTCGAAGCTGTCGCGCTGCGCCGCGAGTTCGGCGCGCGCGATCCACGCCGAGCCCGCGACGGCGACCACCAGCCCGACCGCGCCCCACACGAGGCCCTGCCGCCATTGCCTTGCGATCATGGGGCGGGATTGTGCGGGAGGCGCTGCATCCCGCTGCGCCGCCGGGGCGTATGAGCGCGCTACGCTCGGCCATCCGGCCCCACGCCATGCCACGCTTCGCTTCTGCGCTCATGTTCGCGCTCGGCGCCTACGCGCTGATCTGTCTCGCGATGTTCCTGCTGCAACGCTCGCTGCAGTACTTCCCCGACCGTTCGCCGATGGACCCGGCCGCGGCCGGCCTGCCGCAGGCGCGCACCGAGGCATTGGCCACGCCGGACGGCGAGCGCCTCGTGGCCTGGTGGGTCGCGCCGCGCGACGACCGCGCGCCGGTCTACCTCTACCTGCACGGCAACGGCGCCCACCTGCACGCGCGCGCCGCGCGCTTTGCCCTTCTGGTCGCCGACGGCGCCGGCCTGTTGGCGCCGAGCTGGCGTGGCTACGGCGGCTCCACCGGTTCGCCCACCGAGCCCGGCCTGCGCCTGGACGCCCGCGCCGCCTACGACGC
>JALHQP010000212.1 GCA_022841885.1 Aquincola sp.
GCCTTGGCCGAGCAACGCGCCGAGCGCGTGCGCGAGCATCTGGTGTCGCGCCGCATTGCGGCGCCGCGCATCGCGCTCGGCGGGGCTGCCCGGGCAGGCGCGCCGCTGCAGCTGCGCATGACCATCCCGCCGGCCGCCTTCCCGGCCGTGTCGCGCCTGCAGTCGCCCAACATCGTGCCGATCAAGGGCGTCAAGCCGGTGGCCGCCACCGGGGACGGTCAGGCGCCCAAGCGCTGAGCGCCGCGGGCCGCCGCGTCAGGCGGCCTGCAAGGCGCTGAACAGCGGGTCGTGCAAGCCGCGCGGGCGGTAGGCCGAGACCTTGTGCGCGATCGCCGCGATGTGTTCGGGCGTCGTGCCGCAGCAGCCGCCGACGATGTTGAGGAAGCCGCTCTTCGCGAAATCTTCCATCAACCCGGCGGTCACGTCCGGTGTCTCGTCGAAGCCGGTCTCGCTCATCGGGTTCGGCAGGCCGGCGTTGGGATAGCAGGACACGTAGGTGTCCGCCGCCACCTTGGCCAGCTCCTCGATGTAGGGCCGCATCAGCGCGGCGCCGAGCGCGCAGTTCAGGCCCACCGCGAGCGGGCGCGCGTGGCGCACCGAGTGCCAGAACGCACCGACGGTCTGGCCCGACAGGATGCGGCCCGACGCGTCGGTCACGGTGCCCGAGATGATGACCGGCAGGCGCTCGCCGGTGTCTTCCATCAGCTCGTCGAGCGCGAAGATCGCGGCCTTGGCGTTGAGCGTGTCGAAGATCGTCTCGACCAGGAACAGGTCGGCCCCGCCTTCGAGCAGGCCCTCGGCCTGTTCGCGGTAGGCGGCGCGCAGCTGCTCGAAGCTGACGTTGCGTGCGCCCGGGTCGTTGACGTCGGGGCTGATGCTCGCGGTGCGCGGCGTGGGGCCGAGCGCGCCGGCGACGAAACGAGGCTTGTCCGGCGTGCTGGCCGCCACTGCAGCTGCCTTGGCGATGCGCGCCGCCTCGACGTTCATCTCGCGCGCCACATGGGCCAGGCCGTAGTCTTCCTGCGCGATCGAGGTGGCGCCGAAGGTGTTGGTCTCGATCAGGTCGGCGCCGGCGGCCAGGTACTGGTCGTGGATCTCGCGCAGCACCTCAGGCCGCGTGAACTGCAGCAGCTCGTTGTTGCCCTTCAGGTCCTTCGGATGGTCCTTGAAGCGCTCGCCGCGGAAGTCGGCCTCGCCGAGCTTGTAGCGCTGGATCATCGTGCCCATCGCGCCGTCGATGATGACGATGCGCCGTGCCAGCAGCGCAGGCAGTTCGGCAGCTCGGGTGTAGGGCAAGGCGGGCTTCATGCGAACATTGTAGGTAGCGATGAAACACCTGACCCCGCGTGAGGCCCATGCCTTCCTGCAATCGCGCCCCGACGCGCTGTTCGTCGACGTGCGCATGGAGATCGAGTACCTGTACGTGGGCCACCCGCCGGGCGTGGTGCACGTGCCCTGGTACGAGTACCCCGAGATGCAGCCGCATCCAGGGGCTTTCACCGAACAGGTGGCGCGCGAGGCCGGCGGCGACCGCCAGCGGCCGGTGGTGCTGCTGTGCCGCTCGGGCAAGCGCACGGTGGAAGCCGGCCTGGCGCTCGAGAGCGCCGGCTTTGCCGAGGTGGTGAACGTGCTGCACGGCTTCGAGGGCGAGCTCGACGAGCACTTCCAGCGCGGTCGCCTGAACGGCTGGCGCCACGACGGGCTGCCCTGGGAGCAGCTCTAGGGCCCGTTCACTGCAGCGTCGGTGGCAGCCCCAGCGGGTCGGGCGCGGGGTGTCGCTCGACCGTCAGCAAGGTGCTCGCCTCGCCCGCGGCCCACAGCACCAGGCGCCCGGCGTCCATTGGGCGCGCGAACAGATAGCCCTGGTACTCGTCGCAGCCCAGGGTACCGAGGATCTCGCACTGGCGCTCCGACTCCACGCCTTCGGCCACCACGCGCAGGCCGAGCGCGTGCGCCAGGCGGATCACCGCGTCGACCACCGCCATCGCGTCGCCCGAGATGCCCAGGTCGCCGATGAAGCTGCGGTCGATCTTGAGCTGGCGCGCCGGCAAGGTGCGCAGGTAGGCCAGGCTCGAGTGGCCAGTGCCGAAGTCGTCGATCGCCAGCGACACGCCGGCGCGCGCGAGCTGGGCAAACGAGCGCATCGTGGCCTGCGCGTCCTCCATCGCCACCGTCTCGGTGATCTCGAAGGTGATCAGGCCGGCATCGACGCGGTGCGCCTCGAACGCCTGGCGCACGCGCTGCACCAGGTCGTCCTGGCGCAGCTGGTGCGCCGACAGGTTGATCGCCACGCGGATGCGCAGGCCCTGGTCCTCCCAGCGCCGGATCTGGCGGCAGGCCTCGTCGATGACCCATTGGCCGATGATGCCGATCAGGCCGAAGCGCTCGGCCACCGCGATCAGCTCGGCCGGCCCCACCGCGCCACGCGTCGGGTGCTGCCAGCGCACCAGGGCCTCGACGCCGGTCATCGCGCGCGTGCGCGCATCGACCTTCGGCTGGTAGAAGAGCTGGAGTTGGCCACGCTCGATCGCCGAGCGCAGATCGTTCTGCAGTTCGAGCTGGTCGCCGGCCTCGAGCTCCATGCGCGGCTCGAAGAAAGCGTAGGTCGAACCGCCGGTGCGCTTGACCGCGAACATCGCCGAATCGGCGTTGGCGATCAGGCGCGTGGTCGGCCCGTGCTCGGGAAACATCGCAATGCCGATCGAGCACGACAGGCGGATCTCGCTACCGCCGGGCAAGGCATAGGGCGCCATCAGCGCATGCAGCGCGCGCTGCGCCGCCGCGGCGGCGTTCTCGGGCGTGCCCGGCTGCGCGACGAGCAGCAGGAACTCGTCGCCGCCGGCGCGCGCCGCCATGTCCTCGTCGCGCGCCACCGTCAGCAGGCGGCGCCCCACCTCGCGCAGCACCTCGTCCCCGGCGGCGTGGCCGAAGGTCTCGTTGACCGCCTTGAAGCCGTCGAGGTCGATGAACAGCACCGCCATCGCGCTCGGCTGACGGCCCACCTGCGCCAGCGTCACGTCCAGGCGCTCCTCGAAGTGCAGGCGGTTCGGCAGGCCCGACAGGGCGTCGCTGAACGCCAGCTCGCGCAGGCGCCGGTTGGCCGTCTGCAGCGAGCCCGCCAGGGCCTGCGCCCGCTGGCCGCCGCGCGTGTCGACCCATGCCGCGAGCACCGCGAGCGCGAGCAAGGCGGCGGCAAACCCCATCACCACGCCGGCCAGGCGCGGATCGATCGCGTCGGGTGGCATCAGGGCCGCGCCGGTCACCGCGCCGGACAAAGGCGCCGCGCGCAGGCCGACGCCCTCGGCCAGCAGCAGCGCGAGCGCGAACA
>JALHQP010000213.1 GCA_022841885.1 Aquincola sp.
ACGCCAACCTGCTGGCCAACCTGCGCGCCATGTGGCGCGCCTCGGGCGTCAACTCGCGCGACACCTTCGTCTCGTGGCTGCCGCTGTACCACGACATGGGCCTGATCGGCGCCTGCCTGGGCGCGCTGGTGGTCGGCTTCCACCTGGTGCTGATGTCGCCGCTGGCCTTCCTGGCGCGCCCGCTTCGCTGGCTGGAGGCCATCGACCAGCACCGCGGCACGCTGTCGGCGGCGCCCAACTTCGCCTACGAGCTGTGCCTGGCCAAGGTCAGCGACGCCGAGCTCGAGCGCCTGGACCTGTCGAGCTGGCGGCTGGCCTTCAATGGTGCCGAGCCGGTGAGCCCCGACACGCTGGAGCGTTTTGCCGCGCGCTTCGCGCGCTGCGGGCTGCAGCGCGCGGCGCTCACGCCGGTGTACGGCCTGGCCGAGAGTTCGGTCGGGCTGGCCTTCCCGCCGCTCGGCCGCGGGCCGTGGATCGAGCGCGTCGACCGCATCGCACTCGCGCACGACGCCGTGGCCCAGCCGGCGCGCGACGACGACGCCACCGCGCTGCGCCTGGTGTCATGCGGCCTGCCGCTGCCGGGACACGAGATCCGCGTCGTCGACGCGTCCGGGCGCGAACTGCCCGAGCGCCAGCAGGGCCGCGTGCAGTTCCGCGGCCCGTCGAGCACGCAGGGCTACCTGGCCAACCCGCAGGCCAATGCGCGCCTGTTCGACGGCGACTGGCTGAACACCGGCGATCTCGGCTTCGTGCTGCGCGGCGAGCTGTTCCTCACCGGCCGCGAGAAGGACATCGTCATCCGCGGCGGCTTCAACATCCACCCGCACGAGCTGGAGTCGGCGGTCGCGGCCCTGCCCGGCATCCGCAAGGGCGGCGTGGCGGTTTTTCCGGCCAGCGACCCGCGCCATGCCACCGAACGGCTGGTGGTGCTGGCAGAAACGCGCACGACCGACGCCGCGCAGCGCGCGCAGCTGTTGCGCGACATCACGGCGCTGTCGGCGACGCTGCTGGGTGCGCCAGCCGACGACGTGGTGCTGGCGCCGCCGCACTCGGTGCTCAAGACCTCCAGCGGCAAGATCCGCCGCTCTGCCTGCCGCGAGCTCTACGAACAGGGCCAGCTTGGCACGACGCAGCGCGCGCCGTGGCGGCAGTGGCTGTCGCTGGCCGCCTCGGCGGCGGTGTCGCGCGCTCGATTTGCCTGGCAAACGCTGACCCGCCGCGCCTGGGGCCTGTGGGCCTGGACCGTGCTGCTGGCGCTGGGCAGCGTGGCCTGGGGCCTGATCATGCTCGGCCCGCGGCTGGCGCAGCGTCGGCGTACGGCCCGCGTCTTCGCGCGCGCGGCGCTGCGCCTCATCGGCCTGCCGGTGCAGGTGCAGGGTCTGGCGCAACTGCCCGCCGACGGGCCCTGCCTCATCGTCGCCAACCACGCCAGCTACATCGACTCGATGCTGCTGGGCGCGCTGCTGCCGCCGCGCTTTGCCTTCGTGGCCAAGCGTGAACTCGAAACCGCGCCCTTCGTCGGTGCGGCGCTGCGTCGGCTGGGCATCGCCTTCGTCGAGCGCTTCGACGCCGCGCGCGGTGTCGAAGACACGCAGTCGATGCTGGCGCGGGTGCGCGCCGGCGAGTCCTTCGTGGTCTTTCCCGAGGGCACGTTCCGCCGTGCGCCGGGCCTGCTGCCGTTCAAGCTGGGCGCCTTCGTCACCGCCGCCGACGCCGGGGTGCCGCTGGTGCCGGCGGTGCTGCACGGCACGCGCTCGTTGCTGCGCGCCGGTGCCTGGCTGCCCGAACGCGGCCCGGTGGCACTGCAGTTGCTAGCGCCAGTGCATCCCGACGGCGCCGGCTGGGACGCCGCGCTGGCCGCGCGCGACGCGGTGCGCGGGGCGCTGGCGGCCGAGTTGCGCGAGCCTGTGCTCGACGGGCCCTGAGCAGCGCGCCAGCGCAGGCCCGAGCACTGCAACGAGACCATGCCCCTCTTCCCCCAGGACGCGCTGAACCCCGGCGTGCGCAAGCGCGAGGTCTTCGGCTGGGCGATGTACGACTTCGCCAACTCGGGCTACACCACCGTCGTGCTGACGGCGGTGTTCAGCGCCTATTTCGTCGGCAGCGTCGCCGACGGGCAGGACTGGGCAACGCTGGCCTGGAGCAGCGCGCTGGCCGTCTCCAGCCTGCTGGTGATGCTGACGATGCCGGCCATCGGCGCCTATGCGGATCTGCGGGCGGCGAAGAAGCGGCTGCTGCTGCTGTCGACCGGCGGCTGCGTGCTGGCCACCGCCGCGCTGGCCGGCGCCGGCCCCGGCGACATCGTCTGGGCGGTGTGCTTCGTCGTGCTGTCGAATCTCTTCTTCACCTACGGCGAGTCGCTGGTGGCTGCCTTCCTGCCCGAGCTGGCGCGCCCCGACAGCTTGGGGCGCGTCTCGGGCTGGGGCTGGGCATTCGGTTACCTCGGCGGCATGTTGACGCTCGGGCTGTGCCTGGCCTACGTGCTCTGGGCGCAGGGGCAGGGCCTGCCGGCGAGCCACTTCGTGCCGGTGACGATGCTGGTGACCGCCGCCATCTTCGGCATCGCCGCGGCGGCCACCTTCGTGCTGTTGCGCGAGCGCGCGCGACCGCAGCTGCAGCTGCAGGCCACGGCCGCCGGCAGCGGGCTGCGGGCCTCGCTGGCGCGGCTGCACAGCACCTGGACGCAGGCGCAGCGCTATCGCGACTTCGTCGCGCTGCTGATCTGCTCGGTGGCCTACCAGGCGGGGATCTCGGTCGTCGTCACGCTGGCCGCGGTGTATGCCGATCAGGCGCTGGGGTTCGAGCAGACCGAGACCATGATGCTGATCTTCATCGTCAACATCGCCGCTGCGGCAGGCGCCTTCGCCTGGGGCTACGTGCAGGACCTGATCGGCCACCGGCCGGCCCTGGGCATCACGCTGGCCGGCTGGATCCTGATGACGGTGCTGGCCGCACTGGCCACCGGCCCGGCGCTGTTCTGGGTCGCGGCCACCGTCGCCGGCCTGTGCATGGGGTCCAGCCAGTCGGCGGGCCGCGCGCTCGTCGGCGTGTTCTCGCCCGAAGACCAGCGCGCCGAGTTCTACGGGCTGTGGACCTTCTCGATCCGCGTGTCGGCCATCCTGGGGCCGATGACCTATGGCCTGGTGACCTGGCTGACCGGCGGCGAGCACCGGATCGCGATCATCTCCACCGGTCTGTTCTTCGTGCTGGGCCTGCTGCTGCTGGCGCGCGTCGATGTCGCGCGTGGCGCCGCGGCCGCCGCAGGCGGCGCGGTGTCCGATCGCCTGACCGACCGCGCCCG
>JALHQP010000214.1 GCA_022841885.1 Aquincola sp.
CGCTCCTGGAACCAGCCGGCGCGGCCGGCCAGCCACCAGGCGGGCAGGAAGCCTTCGGGCGTGCGCGCAGCCTGCGGCTCGAGCACGGTCAGCCAGGCCAGCGTGCGGTTGCGCGCATGCATCAGGGCCAGCGACAGCAGCTCGCGGTCGGCGTGGCGCATCGCCTGCGCGTCGTGCAGCGCGGCGTCGGCCCTCATCGGTGCGCGTCCCTCGCCGGCCGCCCGGCCAGCGCGAAGGCGACCCAGCCGACGAAGGCCACGGCCGCGGCCACCAGCACCAGCTCGGGGTAGCCCGGCAGCAGCAGCAACAGCGCGGCGGCCGCAATCGGCGCCGCCGCGCGCGCCAACTGCGCCACGCCCGACATCGCGCCGCCGATGCGGCCGAGCGCCGCGCGGCCGAAGTAGTCGGGCAGCAGGCCGCCGCGCACCAGCGTGGCCACGCCGTTGGCCATGCCGAACAGCAGCGCGAACAGCAGCAAGGCCACCAGCCCCTCGCCGAGCGCGAACAGCACGCAGCCGATCGGCATGCCCATCAGCGTGACCAGGCCGAGGCGGCGCAGCGCGAAGCGGTGCCCGAGCAGCACGAACACCAGGCGCCCGGCCACCTGCGCCGGGCCGATGCACACCAGCACCTTGAGCGCATCGTGCTCGTCCAGGCCCTTGGCCGCCAGCGCCGGGGCCATGTGCGCCCACATCGCACCGGCGACGAAGGTGTAGGCGGTGAAGGTGGTGGTCAGGGCCCAGAAGGCGCGGCTGCCGAAGGCCTCGCGCAGCGTGGCGTCGGGTGCCGGGGCGGTGGCGGCGGGCCGGGTCGGCATGATCGACGCACCCGCCAGCACCCAGGCGTGCAGCAGCGCCGTGGCCACGAGCACGAGCGCGATGACGCCGAGCGCGGCGCGCCAGCCGAAGGCGCCCTGCAGCAGCGCCACCGACGGATAGCACAGCGTGCTCGCGAAGCCGCCGACCAGCGTGATCGCGGTCACCGCCTCGCGAAAGCGCGCCGGGTACAGGCGCGTGACGATCGTGAATGCGGGTTCGTACAGCGTCATCGCCATCGCGGCGCCGAGCACGACCCAGGCCGCGTACAACCCGGCCATGCTCGATGCCATCGCCCACAGCGCCACCCCGAGCGCACCGAGCAACGGGCCGAGCGCCATCACCGCGCGGCCGTGGCCGCGGTCGATCGCCGCGCCGACCGCGAAGCTGAGCGCCGCGCTGACCGCCAGGCCCGTGGTGTAGGCGCCCATCAGCAGCTGCGAGCTCCAGCCGAGCTCGCGCTGCATCGGCAGCACGAAGGCGGTGAACGCGTAGTACAGCGCCGCCCAGCACAGGACCTGACCCAGCGACAGCGCGGCCACCGTGAGCCGGTAGCGGGGCGGTGCGGCGGGCGGCGTCATGGCGGCCGAATCTACCCTGTCGCCCTTGTCACGGCCGGGACGCGCACCGCGCGGCGCGCGTGCTACAACGCCGGCAGACAAGGACGCGCAAGAGGCGCACTGGAGCCGCGATGGACCTGAACTTCACCGCTGAGGAGACGGCGTTCCGGCAGCAGATCCGCGACTGGGTGCGCGTGAACCTGCCGGCCGACATCAGCCACAAGGTGCACCACGCGCTGCACCTGACGCGCGACGACCACCAGCGCTGGGCCCGCATCCTGGGCAAGCAGGGCTGGCTCGGCTGGGGCTGGCCGAAGGAGCATGGCGGGCCGGGCTGGAACGCGGTGCAGAAGCACCTGTTCGAAGAAGAATGCGCGCTGGCCGGGGCGCCGCGGGTCATGCCCTTCGGCCCGGTGATGGTGGCACCGGTGATCATGGCCTTCGGCTCGCGCGAACAGCAGCAGCGCTTCCTGCCCGGCATCGCCAGCGGCGAAGTCTGGTGGAGCCAGGGCTACAGCGAGCCGGGGTCGGGCTCCGACCTCGCGTCGCTGAAGTGCAAGGCCGAACGGCGTGGCGACTACTACATCGTCAACGGCCAGAAGACCTGGACCACGATGGGCCAGTACGGCGACTGGATCTTCTGCCTGGTACGCACCAGCAGCGAGGGCAAGCCGCAACTGGGCATCTCCTTCCTGCTGATCGACATGAAGAGCCCCGGCGTGACCGTGCGGCCGATCACGATGCTCGACGGCGGGCAGGAGGTCAACGAGGTCTGGTTCGACAACGTCGAGGTGCCGGCCGACCAGCTGATCGGCGAGGAGAACAAGGGCTGGACCTATGCCAAGCACCTGCTCTCGCACGAGCGCACCAACATCGCCGACGTGAACCGCGCCAAGCGCGAGCTCGAACGCCTGAAGAAGATCGCCAAGGCCGAGGGGCTGTGGGACGGTGACCCGCGCTTTCGCGACCAGATCGCGCTGCTGGAAGTCGACGTCGTCGCGCTCGAGATGATGGTGCTGCGCGTGCTGTCGGCCGAGAAGAGCGGCAAGCAGTCGCTCGACGTCGCCGGGCTGCTGAAGATCCGCGGCAGCGAGATCCAGCAGCGCTACAGCGAGCTGATGATGCTGGCCGTCGGACCTTTCGCCCTGCCCTTCGTGAAAGAGGCGATGGAAGCGGGCTGGCAGGGCGAGCATGTGGGCGCCGCGCATTGCGCGCCGCTCGCGTCGACCTACTTCAACATGCGCAAGACGACGATCTACGGCGGCAGCAACGAAGTGCAACGCAATATCGTCGCGCAAACCGTGCTGGGGAGCTGAACGCCATGGACTTCGACTTCACGGACGACCAGAACGCACTGCGCGACGCCGTGGCGCGCTGGGTCGAGAAGAGTTTTTCCTTCGAGCGCCGGCATGCCATCGCCAAGGCCGGCGGCAAGACGCGCGACGTCTACCGCGAACTGGCCGAACTCGGCCTGACCGGCCTGGCGGTGCCCGACAGCCACGGCGGCATGGGTTTCGGCGCCATCGAGGCGATGGTCGTGATGGAAGAACTCGGCCGCGGCCTCGTCAATGCACCGTATGCGGCCGGCGCGCTGGTGGCTCCCACGCTGCTGTCGCACGCGAGCGCCGAGCTGCAGACGGCCTGGCTGCCGCGCATCGCCGATGGTTCGGCGCTGGTGGTGCCGGCCGTGCAGGAACAAGGCGCACGCTACAGGCTCGACGCCGTGAGCACCACCGCGCAACCACAGGGCGGCGGCTGGGCGCTCACCGGCCGCAAGCACCTGGCCGCCGCGGGCGACGAAGCCGATGCCTTCGTCGTGCCGGCGCGCATGGGGCCGCATGCGGTGTCGCCGACCGGCCTCTTTCTCGTCGAGCGCGCGCGCTGCCAGGTGCGCGCCTACCCGACGGCGGACGGCGCG
>JALHQP010000215.1 GCA_022841885.1 Aquincola sp.
GCCCACGCCGTCGCAGCGCCCGCGCCGCCCACCGCACCGGCGAACTGCTGGCGCAGCGCCGCATGCGCAGCCAGCGGCGCGCGCGGCGCGAACGGGTCCTGCTCGATCAGGTAGGGGTAGTCGCCCTTGGTGACCCAGGGCAACGCATCGAGCGGCAGCCGGTAGCCCATCGGCGAATCGCCGGGCAGCAGGTGCAGGCGCTCGTCGCGCACATGCCAGGCCCCGGTCACCCAGCGCGGGCCGGCCAGCGCTTCGCTGCGCGCCAGCGGCAGGATGTAGCCGACGACATGCTTGAGCCCCTGGTCGAACACGCGCTTCAGGCGCGCGCGCTCCATCTCGTCGTCCAGGCGCGAGTCGAAGGGGTCGACGTTGACCGGCAGCCGCCGCTCGCGCCAGAGGTAGTAGTACACGTCCTCGTACGCGGGGTGCACATGCCTGGCGGCCAGGCCGAGCTTGCCCGTCAGCGTCTCGATGAATCGGCGCGCGTCCTCGCTGGTGTGCTGCTGCGGCATGCGCTCGTCGGCGAACAGCGCCGGGTCGTTCCAGCAGGGCTGGCCGTCGCGCCGCCAGGCCACCGTGAGCGCCCAGCGCGGCAGCTGCTCGCCCGGGTACCACTTGCCCTGGCCGAAGTGCAGGAAGCCGCCCCGGCCGTACTGCTCGCGCAGCTTCAGCGTCAGGCCCTGCGCGAGGCCGCGCTTGGTGGGGCCGAGCGCGTCGGTGTTCCACTCGGCGCCCTCGCGGTCGTCCACCGACACGAAGGTCGGCTCGCCCCCCATGGTCAGGCGCACGTCGCCGGCCGCGAGTTCGCGGTCGACCGCGTGGCCGAGCTTGACGATCGAACCCCACTGGTCGTCGGTGTAGGGCTTGGTGACCCGCGGCGACTCGTGGATGCGCGTGACGGCCATCGTGTGCGTGAACTCGACTTCGGCCTCGTCGACCGCGCCGGTCACCGGTGCCGCGCTGCCCGGCTCGGGCGTGCACGCCACCGGAATGTGGCCCTCGCCGGCCATCAGGCCCGAGGTCGGGTCCAGTCCGATCCAGCCCGCGCCGGGCAGGTAGACCTCGCACCAGGCGTGCAGGTCGGTGAAGTCGGCTTCGGCGCCACTCGGGCCGTCGAGCGCCTTGACGTCGGGCTTCAACTGGATCAGGTAGCCCGAGACGAAGCGTGCCGCGAGGCCGCAGTGGCGCAGCAATTGCACGAGCAGCCAGCCGGTGTCGCGGCACGAGCCGCTGGCATGGGTCAGCGTCAGCTCGGGCGTCTGCACACCCGGCTCCATGCGGATCAGGTAGCGGATGTCCTTCTGCAGGCGCTGATTGATCGCCACCAGGAAGTCGATCGTGCGCCGCGGCGTGCGGTCGATGCTGTCGAGCAGGGCCTTGAAGCGCGGCGTCAGCTCTCCCTTGACCAGGTAGGGCGCGAGGTCGCGTTCGACCTCGGGCGCGTAGCCGAACGGAAACTTCTCGGCCTCGGGCTCGAGGAAGAAGTCGAACGGGTTGTAGACCGCCATCTCGGCGACCAGGTCCACCGTGATCTTGAACTCGGTGGTCTTCTCCGGGAACACCAGGCGCGCGAGGTAGTTGCCGAAAGGGTCCTGCTGCCAGTTGATGAAGTGCTGCTTGGGCTCGATGCGCAGCGCGTAGCTCAGGATCGGCGTGCGGCAATGCGGCGCCGGGCGCAGGCGCACCACCTGCGGCGACAAGGCCACACGCCGGTCATAGCGGTAGTGCGTGACGTGATTCAGCGCGACGTGAATGGCCAAGGTGCGGGCTCCTCCGGGGTGAGTTTGCCCCCTTGTGGAGCAACTTCCAGGCCATGATGCCAGTAACGGCGGGCGCGCCATCGCTCGCACGCGGCGCTGCCATCGCTGGCCGCCACCCACGCACCGCAGGACGCCGTGCCCAGCACGGGCGTGCCGCGTGCGGCATAACGCTGCAGCACCTCGGGCGCCGGGTGGCCGAAGCGGTTGCGATGACCCGCCTGCACCAGCGCCACGTGCGGCGCCACGGCGTCGATGAAGGCCGGCGACGACGAGGTCTTGCTGCCATGGTGCGGCACCAGCAGCACGTCGCTGCGCAGCGCGGCGGGGTCGTCGCGCACGAGGCGCGCTTCCTGCTCGGCTTCCAGGTCGCCGGTCAGCAGCAGGCGCCGTCCCCGCGCGTCGGTCACCGCGAGCACGCAGCTCAGCGTGTTGGGCTTCGGGTTCGGGCGCGCGTAGTCCTCGGCGCGCGGGTGCAGCACGCGGAACTGCACGCCGTCCCACACCCAGGCCTGGCCCGCCTCGCAGCGCTGCTGCGGGCGGAGGCCGGCGAGCAACGGGTGGCCGGCTTCGAGCGACGAGGACAAGGCCTTCACGTCCAGCGCCGCCAGCAGCGCCGGTGCACCGCCGACATGGTCGTTGTCGCGGTGGCTGAGCATCAGCAGGTCCAGCCGCGTGACGCCCAGCGCGCGCAGCAGGGGCAGAAGCACGCGCGTGCCGGCGTCGCTGTCGCGCGTGTATTGCGCGCCGGTGTCGTGCAACAGCGCGTGCGAGCGCGTGCGCACCAGCACCGCACTGCCCTGCCCCACGTCGGCCACCACCACCTGCATGGCGCCTTCGGCGGGCCGCACCACCGGCGGCGCGAACAACGGCAGCATCAACGGGATCGCCAGCGCACGCAGCGCCCCGGGCAGCGGCATCACAAGAAGGGCCGCACCGGCGAGCGCAGCCGCCTGCATCCACCACGGCGCGGCAGCCGCCGTCCACACCGCGCCTGGCCAGGCCGCGAGCACACCGAGCAGCGCCGACAGCGCCTGCACCAGCAGCGCCGCGATCGACCACAGCGGCGGCAGCAGCACGCCCAGCAGCGCCAGCGGCGTGACCAGCAGCGTGACGAGCGGAATCGCGACCAGGTTGGCCACGAAGCCCACCACCGACACCTGCTGAAAGAACACCAGCGTCAGCGGCGCGAGGCCGAGCGTGGCGATGACCTGCGTGCGCACGCCATGGCGCGTCGCCTTCCACAGGGCCGCAAGCCGCCCCGCCACGGGCGCTGCCGGTGCGCGCGCCGCCGGCTCCGACGCGAGCAGCAAGCCGACGGCGACGAACGAGAGCCAGAAACCCGGCTGCAGCAGCGCCCAGGGGTCGATCAGCGCGACCAGCGCCGCCACCACCAGCAGCACCAGGGTCCACGGCCAGCGCACACCGAGCTGCATCAGCAGCGCGGCGGCGGCGAGCATCCACACCGTGCGCTGCGCCGGCACGCCCCATCCGGCGAGCAGCGCATAGGCCGCCG
>JALHQP010000216.1 GCA_022841885.1 Aquincola sp.
GCGCGCGCCGCCGCGCAGCACACCCAGCGCATGGTCGCGCGCCAGCGGCTCGAGCCGGTCGGGGCGCAGCAGGTTCACGCGGCCTGCACCCCCGCGGCTTGCAGGCAGTCGCGCAGGCGGTCGCCGCCGCGGCGCAGCCAGGCTTTCGCGGTACCCAGCGGCGCACGCATCACCGCGGCCACCTCGGTGACCACCAGGCCGCGGTAGTGGGCCAGCGCCAGGGCCTGGCGCTGCGGGGCGCTCAGCGCGGCCATGCACTGGTCGATGCGCAGCTTGGTCAGGCTGTCGGCCAGCAGGCGCTCGGGCTGCGTGGCGGCGTCCGCCGGCAGGTGCATCGCCTCGTCGAGTTCGACATCCGCCGCCGCCTGCGCGCGGCCCGCGCGCAGCTTGTCGATCGCCTTGTGGCGCACGATGTTGATCAGCCAGGTCATCGGCCGCGCCAGCGCCGGGTTGAAGCCAGCGGCGCCGTGCCAGACGTTCAGGTAGGCCTCCTGGAGCGCGTCCTCGGCGCGGTCGCGCCGGCCCAGCACCGCCAGCGCCAGGCCCAGCAGGTAGGGCGCGGTGGCGCGGTAGAGCTGCTCGAAGGCCGCGCGGTCGCCCATGGCCACGCGCGCGACCAGACCGGCCAGGCGCTCGTCGCGGCTGTCAAGCTCGCTGGCGGCGGGTGGGGCGGGTCGGTGATCGCTCATGCGCTCGGGTCGGAGGGGGCGGCCGACACCTACGAGGCCGCGCCCGCCGCGGACGCACGATAGCCGAAGACCCGGCGCGCCGAGGGCGCGGGCCGGGGCGGATCCCTAGCGCGCTTCGGCCGCGAGCGCCGCCGCGCCTTCGCCGAGGCGGAAGGTGGCCACGCTGGCCACCAGCCGGTCGGCCTGCATGCGCAGGCTCTCGGCCGCGGCGGCCGACTGTTCGACCAGTGCGGCGTTCTGCTGCGTCACCTGGTCGAGCTGCGACACGGCGTCGCTGACCTGCGAGATGCCCTGGCTCTGCTCGGTGGACGAGGCGTCCATGTCGCCCATCAGGTCCGTGACACGGCGCACGCCGGCCAGGATCTCGTCCATGCGGGCAGCCGCTTCCTTGACCTGTGCGCCGCCGAGCTCGACCTTGGCCGTGCTCTCGCCGATCAGCTGCTTGATCTCGCGCGCGGCCTCGGCGCAGCGCATCGCCAGTGCACGCACCTCGCCGGCCACGACCGCGAAGCCGCGGCCCTGTTCGCCGGCGCGCGCGGCTTCCACCGCGGCGTTCAAGGCCAGGATGTTGGTCTGGAACGCGATGCCGTCGATGGTGCCGATGATCGCGCCGATGCGCGAGCTGGCCTGGTCGATGCCTTCCATCGTCGAGCGCACCTTGGCCACGGCCTGGCTGCCCTGGCCGGCGCACTCGCTCGCATGCGAGGCCACCTGCGTGGCCTGGCGTGCGGTGTCGGCATGGCTCTTCACCGTGGCCGTCAGCTGTTCCATCGACGAGGCGGTCTGCTGCAGGTTCGAGGCCTGTTCCTCGGTGCGCTGCGACAGGTCGGCGTTGCCGCTGGCGATCTGCGACGAGCCGGTGGCGATCGAGTCGGCCGCCGCGCGGATCGTGTTCACCAGCGCGCCCAGCGCGCCCTGCATGCGGCTCATCGCGAACAGCAGGCTGCTGTGGTCGGACGAGGCGAGCGCGATCGGGGTCGAGAGGTCGCCGGCGGCGATGGCGTCGGCGATCTGGGCCGCATAGTCGGGCTCGCCGCCGAGCTGGCGCAGCAGGTGGCGCGTCAGGAAGAAGGCGTAGGCACCGGCGACCAGTGCCGCCACGATGCCGATCGCCAGCATCTCGACCACGGCGCGCGTGTAGGTCTGCTTGGCCTCGGCGGCGGCCTGGTCGGCCAGCTTCTCCTCCAGGGCGGCCAGTGCCGCCAACGCCGCCACCCAGTCCGCCTGCGGTTGCGCCACTTCCTTCAGCAGCACCTGCGTGGCTTCCCAGGCGCGGTTCGCGGTGGCCAGTTCGATCGCCTTGTTCATCAGCGGCCGTGTCTGGTCGCGTGCCTTGCTGATGCGCGCCAGCGTGGCCACCTCGTCGGCCGAGGTCTGGGGCCGCGCCGCGAACATGGCGGACAGGTCCTTGTCGGCGCCGTCGTAGGTCTTGCGTGCGCCGGCGATCAGTTCCTTCAACGGCTTGACCTCGTCGGGCGACTCCACCAGCGCGATGCCGCGGCTGGCGATCATTTCCTCGTTGATCGCCACGCGCATCGTCGCTGCAAGCCGGGTCTGCTTGTTGTAGACCTCGACCACCGTGTTCATGCCGTCGGCCACGTCGCCGAGTCGCAGCAGGCCGAACGCGGCCACCACGGCCAGGAAGGCCAGGGAGGTGCCGAACGCCAGTGCCAGCTTCTTGCCGAGGGTGAGTCTGAGCGCCATGGTCGAAGTCCTTTGCACGCCGGGCTCGCCCCGGCGGGGAATGTCATGGGTTATCGGCCACAGGCGCGCGCGCTGTAAGGCCGCCGAACCGGACGCGCCCACTCTAGGTGCGAGATTCGCCGCGCACCATCGGCGCGGCGCGGCGGCGCGTGTCGGTATTTGCCTTACACGGGGGCCACGGCGGCCCGGTAGGCGTGCCACGAGGCGTGACCGATTACCGGCCCGACCACCAGCAGCCCGGCGAACCACGGCAGCATGGCGGCCGCCACCAGCACGGTGATCAGCGCGCCCCACCACAGCATCACGCCGGTCTGCGTCAGCACCAGGCGCAGGCTGGTCAGGCCGGCGGTGATGGCGTCGACCGGGCGGTCGAGCAGCATCGGGATCGAGACCACGCTGACCGCGAAGATCAGGCCGGCGAACACCGCGCCCACCGCCAGCCAGGCCACGATGAAGCCGAGGTTCTCGGGGTCCACCAGCGCCAGCAGCGAACCCTTCAGGTCCGGCATGCCGTCGAAGCTGACCGCGAACACCACCAGCGTCGCGCGGCCCCACAGCATCTCCAGCACCAGCAACACGAAGCCGAAGATCGCCAGCGGACCCATGCGCGACTCGAAGGCCAGCAGCGAGGCGCCGAAGTCGGGCTTCTCGCCGCGTTCGAGCGCGCGGCTGACGTGGTACAGGCCGAGACACAGGAACGGGCCCATCAGCAGGAAGCCCGCGGCAAGCGCCATCACGTAGGCCGGCGCGCGCTCGTAGACCTTGGCCAGGGCCCAGCCCATCACGACGAAGGCGGCGCCGTAGGACAAGCCGATGGCCGGTGCACGCCGGAAGTCGCGCACGCCCGCGGCCAGCCAGCGCAGCGGGTCGCCCCAGCG
>JALHQP010000217.1 GCA_022841885.1 Aquincola sp.
GGCGGCGGCGTGGCGGGGGCCGCGCGCCAGGGCTCCGGAAGCGGCCGCAGGGACCGACCATCGAGGCGCTTGAACGGCGGCGGTGCCGTGGCCCACTGCGCGCTCGGCGCGCGCTGCAACACGCCTGCGCGCGAGTGCGCCGAGTGGCGATGGAACGCTTCGACCACCGCCAGGCCGCCGACCTCGGCGCCGGCACCATCGAAGGCGATGCGCAGCTCGCTGCGGCCGTGCCGCAGGCCCATCCAGTAGGCAGTGCCGGTGGCCAGCGCCAGCCCGCCGAGCGCCAGGGCGCCGGCCAGTGGCCGCCGACGCTCGGCGACCGGCACCGCCGCCCGGCGCGGACGCAGGTGGGCCCACAGCGCGCGTGCGTTGAGGGCCAAGTGCAGCACCAGCAGAGCCAAGGTGGCATAGCCGAACAGGTAGTGCCAGTCGAAGACCGGCAAGTGCTGGTTGGCGACCCAGAAGATCCCCAGCCCCGCGGTGGTGCCCAGATAGGCCAGCAACAGCAGGCTGGACCAGGCGTTGAGTGCGGGCCGGGACGGCCAGCGGCCGCGCCAGGCCAGGATCGCCACCCACAGCGCGGCGGCCAGCAGCGGCACGAGAACCCAGGCGAGCTTGGTCACGGCACGACCTCGCGCGCCGCTTGCTGTTCGCTGGCGGGCGCCAGGGCGGCGACCCAGCGCTCGATCGCCGCACGCACCTCCGCCGGCCGCTCCGTCAGCGGCCAGTGGTGGCAGGCGATCGTCGCAATGGTCGCGTGCGGCAGGCGCCCGAGCGTGCGCCGCATCACCGCCGGGTCGGCGAACGTCGCGCCGCCGGACAACAGGGCCAGCACCGGCATCGGCAGTGTCGCGGGCTCCGGCGGCGCACGGAACATCTCGGCCAGGTCGGCCAGGTAGGTGGCCGTGCGAGTGCTGCGCAGATCGGCCCGCGCCGAGCTGTAGCGGCGCACGAAGGCCGCCTCGGCCTCGGCCGAGCGCAGCGCCTGCCGCGCGAGCCGGTCGAGCGCGCGCAGGTCCAGGGGCTGCAGGCGGCGCCGGCGCAGGCCCAGCGCGTTCAGCCCGCGCACCACGGCCGCCATCCCGCGCAGCACCGGCGCACAGGACGCGAGCAGCCGCCAACGCCCGCGCAGCGCTTCGCGGAACACCGGATCGATCAACACCAGGCCCGCCGCGCGGCGCACGTGGCGGCGCGCAAAGTGCAGCGCCAGCTGCGCCCCCAAGCTGCGGCCGACGAGGATCGCCTGCTCGTGCCGCTCCTGGTCCAGCACAGCGGCCAGATCGTCGGCCCAGACCTCGAGGCCGATCTTGCCGCCGACATCCGAGCCGCCGTGGCCGCGCAGGTCGATGCGGATCAGATCGTGCCACCCGCGCAGCGCGCTGTGCTCGACGAACTCCGACCAGCGCGTCAGGTTGCTGGCCAGCCCGTGCAACAGCACGAGCGCGATGCCGCGCGGTGCTGCGGGCGCGGGCGTCACCCGGTAGGCGATGGTCCGGCCATCCTGGCGATGCAGTGCGCGAGTGATCTCCATTGCGTCCGAGAAGCGTTCCATGCTGGCGGCATTCTGCGGCCGGCTCGCCGGGCCCCAGTCGGGCGTGCACCTGACCTTGGCTGCGCGGAGTCGGTCGACATGGTGCCGTGCTACGCTCGACAGAGGTGCCGGACCCAAGGACGCGTCCCGCTGTGTTGACGCATCCGTCCGCAGTCCCTGTGCTGCGGACGGTCCGGTCCCGTCTGACGCGAACCCGGCTTCGGCCACCGAACCCGAGAAGAACACATGCACGCGTCGTCGAAGCTCAGCGCCGATCGGTCTGCAGCCGCATCGCCCGCCGCGCCCCCCCTGCGTCCGAGCCGGCTGATCGGGCGCCTCGTGGCGCTGACGCTGCTGTGGTGGGTCGTGGCCGGCGGCACGGCGTCGTCGTGGATCGTCGGTGTTCCGGCGATCATCGCGGCCGCGCTGCTCGCGCCCCGGGCACCGGATGGACCCTGGCGCCTGAGCCTGCCGGGTGCGCTGCGCTTCGCGGCCTTCTTCCTGCGCGAGTCGCTGCGCGGCGGTGTGGACGTGGCCACACGCGTCAGCATGCCGCGCCCGCGTGTCGCGCCTGGCCTCGTGCACTACCGCTGGCGGCTGCCCGAGGCAGGCCCGGCGCGGGCACTGTTCGCGCTGTGCGTGAGCCTGCTGCCGGGCACGCTGGTGGCGAACGTCGCGGGGCGGGATCTGCTGATTCACGCCCTTGACACGGGTGCGCCGGTGGCCGCTGAAATCGCGGCGCTCGAAGATGCCGTCGCCGGTCTGTTCTCACTAGCGCTGCCCGCTGCGGCGCCTGTCCATGGCTGAGTGGATGGTTGCCGCGCTGTGGATCGTGGCCGCGCTGGTGCTGGCCACGATAGCGCTGGGCCTCGTGCGCGTGGAACGCGGCCCCACCAACGGCGACCGCATGCTGGCCGCGCAGTTGCTGGGCACCGGCGCGGTGGCCGTGTTGCTGCTGCTGGCGCGCGCGACCGACGCCCCCGCCCTGCTCGACGTGGCCCTGGTGCTGGCGCTGCTGGCCAGCGTGGCCGCCGCGGTGTTCGTGCGGCGCATCGGCGTGTCGCCGCCCGAGGCGCCGCCCGCGGCTTCACTGGGCACCGACCCAGCGCCCGACAAGGATACGGCGCAGGGGCCGCAGGCATGACCGGCATCCCCTGGCGCGAAGGGCTGTCGCTGGCACTGATCGGCGCCGGCGCGCTGTTCTTCCTGGCCGGCAGCGTCGGCGTGCTGCGGCTGCCCGACCTGCTGTCGCGGCTGCATGCGCTGACCAAGGCCGACAACCTCGGCCTGGGCCTGGTCGTGGCCGGCCTGATGCTGCTGGCGGCCGATGTCCAGGAGGTGCTCAAGCTGCTGCTGGTCTGGCTGCTGGTGTTGTTCGCCAGCTCGGTGGCCTGCTACCTGGTGGCACGCTCGGCCACGGCCTCGGTGGTGCGCGCGGACGACGGCTCGCCAAACCAGCCAACACGGCCGACGCCCCCAGGCGCGCCGGCCGCCGGAGGCGACGATGGCCGCTGAGGTGCAGGTCTTCGACGCCGTGCTCGTGCCGCTGCTGATCTGGCTGGGCTGGCGCGCGCTGGCCAGCGCCGACCTGTTCAAGGCCGTCGTGCAGTTCATCGTCTTCGGGCTGCTGCTGTCGCTGGCCTGGGTGCGGCTGGGTGCGCCCGATGTCGCGCTGGCCGAAGCCGCGATCGGCGCCGGCCTGGCGGGCGCGCTGCTGCTCGATACGCTGGCGCGC
>JALHQP010000218.1 GCA_022841885.1 Aquincola sp.
GCGAGATCTCGGCCTGGTAGGGCGTGTAGGCGGTGTACCAGGCCGGGTTCTCGAGGATGTTGCGCAGGATGACGCCCGGCGTGTGCGTGCCGTGGTAGCCCTGGCCGATGAAGCTCTTGAAGACTCGGTTCTTCGCTGCGACGGCGCGCAGCTCGTCGAGCGCCTGCGCCTCGGTCACCGGGGCCGGCAGGGCCATCGGCTGGGCTCGCGCGATCGAGCGCGGTATCACGGCCTCGATCAGCGCGCGCCGCGAGGCGGCACCGATCACCGACAGCATGTGCTGTTCGTCGGCTGCATCGGGACCGATGTGGCGGGCGCGAAACTCGATGGTATTTTCCAGCGCCGGCAGCGGCTGGGTGGCGGACTTCAGCATGGGGCGGACACGAAGAGAGTAGGGGTCAGAGGCTCTTCAGGAGCTTGTCGTAGGCGGGCGGGTCCATCAGTTCGTCGAACTGCTCCATGTGCGTGACGTGCACCTTGAAGAACCAGCCCTCGCCCATCGGGTCGCGGTTGGCGAGCGACGGGTCGGCGCGCAGCGCCTCGTTGACCTCGACGACTTCGCCTTCCACCGGCATGTAGAGGTCGGCTGCGGCCTTCACCGACTCCACCACGCCTGCGACCTCGCCGCGCTTGTAGGTCTTGCCCACCTGGGGCAGGTCGACGAAGACCACGTCGCCCAGCGCGTCCTGCGCGTGCAGCGTGATGCCGACCACCGCGGCTTCGTGATCCTCGATGTTGATCCACTCGTGGTCGGGGGTGAACATGGTCGTCATGGGCAGGGACTCCTCTTGGGTTAGCCGCGGTGGTAGCCGGGGGGGACGAAGGGCAGGGCGGCCACGCGCATCGGCTGGCGCTTGCCGCGCACCTCGGCGTAGACCTCGTGGTTGGCGATCGCGTGGTTGGCCGCCAGGTAGGCCATCGCGATCGGCTGGTTGACGGTGGGTGCGAGCGTGCCGCTGGTCACATGGCCGAGCTTGTGGCCCTGGGCATCGACCAGGATCGCGCCCTCGCGCACCGGAATGCGTTCGAGGCCGAGCAGGCCCACGCGCTTGATCTGCACGCCGTGGGCCAGCTGCGCCGCAATCTTGTCGGCGCCGGGGTAGCGGCCTGCGCGCGCACCGCCGGGGCGGCGCACCTTCTGGATCGCCCAGGTCAGGCCGGCCTCGACCGGCGTCGTGGTTTCGTTGATGTCGTGGCCGTACAGGCACAGGCCGGCTTCGAGCCGCAGTGTGTCGCGTGCACCCAGGCCGGCGGGCTTGACCTCGGGCTGCGAGAGCAGGGCCTTGGCCAGTGCCACCGCCGATTCGGCCGGCACCGAGATCTCGAAGCCGTCCTCGCCGGTGTAGCCCGAGCGCGTGATGAAGCACTCGACGCCGCCGGCCGCGAACGTGCCGCCGGTCATGAACACCAGCTTGTCCACCCCCGGTGCCAGGCGCTGCAACGCGTGCACCGCATGCTGGCCCTGCAGCGCGAGCAGCGCGCGGTCGGGCAGCGGCACCACCTGGCAGCGGTGCCCGATGTGCGTCATCAGGTGCTTGGTGTCGGCCGCCTTGCAGGCCGCATTGACGACCACGAACAGGTCGCGTTCGCGGCGCGCGATCATCAGGTCGTCGAGAATGCCGCCGGCGGCATTGGTGAACAGTGCGTAGCGCTGCTTGCCCAGCGCCAGGTCCACCACGTCCACCGGCACCAGGGTCTCGAGCGCGGCCGCCGCGTCATCGCCGATCAGGCGCAACTGGCCCATGTGCGACACATCGAACAGCACCGCCGATTCGCGGCACTGCCGGTGCTCGGCGATGATGCCGCCGGGGTAGTTGACCGGCATCGCATAGCCGGCAAAGGGCACCATCTTGGCGCCCAGTTCGAGGTGCAGGTCGTACAGCGGGGTGCGCAGCAGTTCAGCGGACATGGTCTTCTCCGGGGCCGTTCGAACCATCGGCTCTGCAGCCGATGGTTTACTCGATTCGGGCCCCGCTGTCCGCTTTACCTGAGAGATTGGCGGCCGGCGCCTACGAGCCCCTGCCGCTTGCCCCTTCGGTGGGCGGCCCGCGAAGGCCGCCTCTCTCCAGTGAGGTGTCGTCAGCCTGAAGCCGACGCTTGCCAGTCCTTTTGCCTGAGCGTTCGGGGTTGCCCCCTGCGCCGTCGGCGGCGAACTCGAGGCCCGCTCTCTCCTGGCGAGGTCAGTGTAGCAGCGCAAGAGGGCGTGTCGCGCCGCTACAGTCGCCGCCCATGGCCGACCCGATCATCAAGCGCGACATCAAGCGCCTGGCGGTGCGCCGCTACGAGGCGGTGCGCGACGAACTGCGCTCGGGCGACCTTGTCTTCTGCTCCGGTTCCTATGTCTTCTCTGGCCTGATCCAGCGCTTCACGTGCTCGGTGTGGAGCCATGTCGGCATCGTCTACCGCGACGATCAGCTGCAGCGTTTGTTCATCCTCGAGAGCGAGACCGGCATCGGCGTGCGCCTGGTGCCGATCTCGAAGTACCTGCGCGACTATCACGGCCGGCGGCGGCCCTACCGCGGCCAGATCGTGATCGGCCGGGTCGAGCCCGCGCCGGCCGACGAACAGGCGCGCCAGGCGGTCAGCTTCGGCATGGACCTGCTGACCAAGCCCTACGACAACTTCGAGATCCTGCGCATCGCCGCGCGCATCGCGTTTCGGGTCGGCCGCCGCACGCAGGACCGCAAGTTCATCTGCTCGGAACTGGTCGACGAGTGCTACCGCGCTGCCGGCGTGAGGTTCGCGCGGCGCGACAACTACATCAGCCCTGAGGACATCTGGCGCGACCCCGGCGTTCGGGTGCTGGCACGCGTGCTCTGAACGGCGCATGATCGAGCCGTGAACCACGGCTTCGGCATCGAACGTCCGTCGGCGCACCATGCGGCGCCGGTGCAGCCGGCTGCGCGCTACCTGGTGCTGATCGAGGCCGCCGGCCCGGTGCTGGCGCTGATGTTCACCGAGGCGCGCGCCCTGGTGGCCAACATCGACGGTGGCGCCGAGGAGGTGGCCTCGATGACGCGCGGCCTGCGCCCTGCGCGCAGTGCCAGTGACCCCGAATGGGACGGCGCGCTCGCCGGCCACAGTGCCGACGAGCGCGCCCACGCCGAGGTATTCACGCTCGACGTCTAGCGGCCCTCCGGCCGCGCGCGGCTCAGCGCTGCACCGACGCGCTGCCGCCGCCTTCGGCGTTCACCGAGCGTTCGCTGCGCGAAACCCGCGCCGAGCCGCCGGCGCTGGCATCGACTTGGCGCTTGGGCGCCGGG
>JALHQP010000219.1 GCA_022841885.1 Aquincola sp.
GTCGTGTCGCCGCCGCCGCCGGCGATGGCGAGCACCTGCCCGCAGTGCAAGGCCGCCGTCACCGCGCAGGACCAGTTCTGCGGCGAGTGCGGCTTCCGCCTGCGCTAGGCGGCCTTTTCAGCGCGGCCCGTGCGGGTGCGTGGCACCGGCGGCGGCGCGCCGGTAGTGCTCGCCCAGCACGTCGCGGCCGAAGTCGCCGTCGAAGTCGCGCCACACCGAGTGCACATGGTTGCCGCCCGAGTTGTCGTACTCGATCAGGAAACTCGCGCCCTGGATGCGGAAGTAGTGCGGCTCGCGCGGCTGCGTCGAGCCGGCCCAGCCGATGCGGATCGACTCGAGCGGTGCGGCGCGCACGCGCGCCAGCCGAGCCTGGGCCAGCGCGGGCTGCAGGTGGTCGGCGAAGGCGGCGACCAGCTTCAGCGCCAGGGCCTGCGGCGCGGCGTCCATGTCACCGAAGGGCAGGCCCACGGCGTCGAGCGCACGCGCGCGCGCTGCGTTGCGGCTGACGATGTCGCCGTAGGGCCAGGCATCGAAGACTGCGCGGCTGCGTTGCGCGGCGTTCAGGCTGGTGAGCTACTGGCGAGCCAGGTCTTCCTCGTTGCCGAGCAGGCGAAAGCCCGCGCGCGGTGCCCCGCCGCCCACGTCGCGCGGCACCACTCCCGGGTTGGCGCCGAAGAACTGCGGCAGCGTCGCCACGTAGCGCTCGCCGTCGAGGCTGAAGTGCAGCGACAGGTGGTGGCCCTCGATGCGCCAGCCCCAGCCCGGCGCGCCGGGCGTGCCGTAGATCGCGACGGCGTAGTTCTCGGGGTCGCGGTTCAGGCCGAAGGACTCGAGCTCGCGCAGCGTGATCTCGAGCGCCATCAGCGCGCGCACCTTCTCGAGCCCCTGCTCGTTCAGCGCGCTGCGCAGCAAGGCCGTCGTGGCGTCGCGCTGCGCGGCCGACATCGCCTTCCACGGCAGGCCGTCGCGGCTGCGCGGCGTGTAGTGCCAGTCGCTGCGCGCGGCGTCGGTGAAGGGGTGCAGCAGCAGGGTGCGATGCGCGGGCGATGTGGCGTCGATCAGGCGCTGCGCGGCGGCCACAGCGACCGTGGTGGTCGTGGCGGTCTGGGCATGGGCGAACGGCATGGCGGCGCAGGCGGCCGCGAGGGAGAAGGCGCGGCGCGTCGTCATGGCACGACCAGGCGGCCGAGCACGACGAGCGGCGCGTCCGCCGCCGTGCCCGCGCGCACGACCACCGACTCGCCGGTGGCCAGCGCGAGGCCGCTGCCGACGATGTGCGCGATGGTCACGCCGTGCGAAACCAGCAGCGCCAGTTCACCGGGCTTCATCGAGCGCACGAATTGCCGCACCGCGTCGGCCTGCCGGTCGGCACCGCTGCGGTCCTCGAAGATGTTGGCCAGCGCAGGCCAGTCCTCGCTGCGGCCGAAGGCGAGGCGGGCGGTGTCGCGCGCTCGGCACCAGGGCGAGTTGCGCACCGTCGTCACGGCCAGTCGTTGCTCGGCGAACCAGCGCCCGATGCGCTGCGCATGCGCGATGCCACGCTGGTCGAGGTTGCGCTGCGTGCCGCACTGGTCCAGGCGCCAGCCCGGCGGGTCGCCGACGCCGGCCGTGGTCTGCGTATGGCGCATCAGCAGTGCCGCGCCGGCACGCAGTTCGCGCAGCAGGGCGGCATCGTCGGCGAGTGCCGGCAGGCCGACCGCGCCGGCGAGGCCGGCCGTGAACCGGCGGCGGGAGAGGGCGGGGGTCACGGGGGGCAGGTTACGCGCAGCGCAATCTCAGCGTGAAGCGTGCGCCTTTGAGCCCGTCGTCGCGGTCGGCCGCCAGCAGTTCGCCGCCATAGCGCTCGACGATGCTGCGGCTGATCCACAGGCCCAGGCCCGTGCCGTCCTTCTTGCGCGTGACGAAGGGCTTGAAGAGTTCGCGCAGCAGCTCGGGGCCGAGGCCCGGGCCGGTGTCGCTGACCACCAGTTCGATCGCGTCGGCCTCGACGTCGCGCGAGGCGAGCGTCAGGTGTCCACCTTCGGGCATCGCATGGATCGCATTGACGAGCAGGTTCACCAGCACCTGCTGCAGCTCCTGCCGATTGAGCACCGGCTGGCGCGTCGCCCGTAGGTCGCGCTCGAGCACGATGTGCGTCTTGGCCAACAGGTGGCCGACGAGCACCAGGCAGTCCTCGACCACACGCGTGCTGTCCACCGGCTCGGTGTAGCCGGCGTACTCGGTCGGGCGCGCGAACTGCAGCAGCTGGGTCACGATCAGGCGCATGCGCTCGACCTGGGCGTCGAGCAGCTTGAACTCCGGGCGCACGCGCTCGGCCTCGGCGCCGAGCAGCTCGCGCAGCAGGTCCAGGTTGCCCTGGATCACCGCGATCGGGTTGTTGACCTCGTGCGCGATGCTGGCGGTGAGCTGGCCGATGGCCGCGAGCTTTTCCGAGCGCACCAGCTGCTGCTGCGCGTCGGCCAGTTCGCGGGTCCGTTCGGCGACCTTGGCGTCGAGTTCGCGCGTGTGCGCGGCGATGGTGTCGAGCAGGTGGTCCAGGTGGCCGGCCAACTGGCCGATCTCGTCGCTGCCGCCCTCGGGCGCGACCAGTGCGGTGCGCGCGTCGATGTCGCCGGCCTCGACGCGGCGCATCGTGTCGGCCATGCGTTCGAGCGGCCGGAACACACCGCGCGCCAGGCGCAGCGACAGCGCGGCGGCGGCCGCCATCACCACCAGCAGCAAGGCACCGATGGCGCCCAGCATGCCGTACTTGACCCAGGTGAACGGCCGCTCGAGGTAGCCCACGTAGAGCATGCCCACGCGCTGGCCCGCGCCGTTGACCAGCGGCTGGTATCCCGAGACGTACCAGTCGCTGACGACGAAGGCGCGGCCCAGCCAGGTGGCGCCGGTGCCGAGCACCAGTTCGCGCACGCTGCGCGAAACGCGGGTGCCGATCGCGCGGCTGCCGTCCGAGCGGTCGCTGTCGGCGAACAGGCGCACGTTGGTCGAGATGCGCACGTCGTCGAGGAACAGCGTGGCCGTGCCGCGGCTGCCGAAGGGCAGCGAGCCGGCCGGGTAGACGATCTCGTTGATGTGGTCGATGAAGGCCAGGTTGCGGTTGAGCAGCACGCCGCCGGCCACCGTGCCGAGCACGCGGCCGGCGTCGTCGCGCACGGGCACGCGCGACAGCGCGACCATCGCGCGGTCCTCCTGGGTGCGCTCGGTGGGCACCGCGTTGCGGGTGGCCACCAGCGGCACCGGCACGCGCGCGGCCA
>JALHQP010000220.1 GCA_022841885.1 Aquincola sp.
GGCGCCGCGCCGGCACTCACGGCCGCGAACGTGCCGCCGATCGCCGCGGTGCCCGCGCCAGGCGACGCGATCACGACGCAGGGCCTCACGCTGCGCATCCCCGACTGAGGCCAGGCCGCACGCCGCGATGACCGCCCCCCGCCCCACGTCGCGCTACGTCCGCTGCGCCGGGCGCGAACTCCACGTCACCGAGTGGGGCTCGCCCGGCCAGCCGGTGCTGGTGGCCTGGCATGGCCTGGCGCGCACCGGTCGCGACATGGACGACGTGGCGGCCCACCTGGCGGCGCGCGGCTGGCGCGTGCTGTGCCCGGACACGATCGGCCGCGGCCTGAGCCAGTGGAGCCCCGCGCCCGACGACGAGTACTGCCTCGACTTCTACGTGCGCCTCGCGCACGGACTGCTCGATGCACTCGACGTAAATCGCTGCGCGTGGCTCGGCACCTCGATGGGCGGCGCGATCGGCCTCGTGGCGGCGGCCACCAGCCTGCGCGGCCGCATCGAGCGCCTGCTGCTCAACGACGTGGGGCCGAGCGTGGCGCCGGCGGCCATCGCGCGCATCCGCAGCTATGCGGGCGCACCGGCGGCCTTCGACACCGTGAGCGAACTCGAGCAGTACTTCCGCGCCATCTACGAGCCCTATGGCTGGCTCAGCGATGCGCAGTGGCGGCGCCTGACCGAGACCTCGGCGCGCCGCCTGCCCGACGGCCGCGTGACGCCGCACTACGACCCGGCGATGGTGCGCCAGTTCGTGACGCGGCCCGACGACTACGAGCGCTGGGCCGAGTGGGACGCGCTCGACATTCCGGTGCTGTGCCTGCGCGGCGTGGCGAGCGACCTGCTGCTGCGCGAGACCACCGAGCAGATGCGCCAGCGCGGGCCGCGCGCGGTGGTGGTGGAAATCGATGGCTGCGGCCATGCGCCGGCCTTGAACACGCCGGAGCAGTTTGCGCTCGTCGAGCGCTTCCTGGCCGGCGCGCCGCAGCCGGCGGCGCGGGCCCGCTAGACGGTGGCGGTTTCGACGCCCGCGGTCACGGCGCCCATCTGCTTGGCCATCGCCAGGAACTTGCCCACCAGCAGCTCCGGCGTCGGCGTGCCGCTGAACTCACCGACGACATAACTCTCGTTGCCGATGCGGCCCTCGAAGCGGTAGCTGTTGCTGTACGAGGCGCGGCCCGAGATCACCAGCTCGCTGGTGTCGCAGATCAGCACACGGTTGCCGATCGGCGAGTCGGGTTCGTAGTGGCGGCTGCCCTTGACGACGGAGACGAGAAACCACATGGCTGCCTTTCGGGCGGCGTGCAACGGTTCAACGGGCCGAAGGGCCTAGGGGCGAGCCTATTGCTGGACGGGGTCGACGCGGGGTGTGGCCCAGCATAGTCGCGAAGGCGGCCCAGCCCGAGGCAGGCCCGCCCGCCGAGGCCGGCCACGCCAACTACGGCCGGAAGTCGGTGGGCGTGGCCGCCCTGTGCATCACGAGTTCATCGGGCTCGTCGCGGTAGGCCGCGGCCTGCGCCGCGCCGGCCGGCACAAAGCCCAGGCGCCGCAGCAGCCCTTCGGAGCGGAAGTTGCGCGCCTTCAGCACCGCCACGAAGGTGTGCACGCCGTACTGCGTGCGCAGTTCGTCGAGCATGGCCTGCACCGCGCTGCGGCCGATGCCCTGGCGCCAGTGGCGGCTGTTCAGCTCGTAGGCGATCAGCGACGCGCCGGTCGGCAGCACCGTGGCCTGCACGTAGCCGGCGAGCTCGCCGCTCGGCGGGCGCACGACCCAGTTGAGCCAATGCTCGGTGCCGTCGGCCGAGCGCCGGCTTTCGAGGCGCCGGTAGCGCTCGGTCAGCCAGGCCTCGGACTGCGGCGGCTCGTTCTCGAATTCGTAGATCGCCGGGTCGCCGAGCACGCGGAACATCTCGGCCGCGTGCGCGGCGACCTGGGGTTCCAGGGTGCAGTGGGATGCGAGGAGGGGCCTCAACGTTTGAGCTGAGCGGACACCGCCGGGTTTGGCGCACCGGCCGCGAACCACCTCCGCAGCTCACTTCTCGCTGCGGTCAGTTGGAAGATACAAGGTTGCACTTTTCGGCTGCGCATTGAAGAACAACACTAGATCGCAAACCGTGTGGACCTTGCCGAACAACGGGTTGCTCTCAGCACCCTCAAGCGAGCGCCCCGTTCGTTCAGCTATTTCATTGACAAGCGAGAGGTCAAGATCGTCTGGATCTTCCAGCAAGCCCTTCACGAGGCGATCTGAACTGCGCACTGGGAACGCTGGCTGGTCTGACGCCAAGTAGTTCTGCAGTTGTTCGTAAACCGCCCTCACTACCCAGGTGTCAACTTCGCGAGCGTTGAAAGACCGCGCGAACTCGCAGATGGACTCACCCGCTCGCTCCGCGGCCAACGCCGCAAGCCTGCGCTTCCGACGACGACCAGCGACAGAGACAGCGCATGCAACGACGAGCACTACTGCCGCGGAGACCCAAGGACTCGCGGAGAAGGCGCGGTAACCGAAGTAGGCAACAAACGCCACGAACGCGGCGAGTGCAAGCATGGCTACCGCAGGGCGCTCGGGCGGGGCCAGCTTGGGCATGCGACGCGACGGTGTGCGCATGATGTGCAACCTAACGTTGGAGTTGAGCCGCATTCGGCGGCCGGAAAGGACTGCGAGTGACGAACGAAAGTAGCCAGCCGACGAATGTCGGCTCGAACGACCAGTTAGGCTTGGTGCCTGAGCGCGCCGACATGGAGCCCGTGGCTTGGGTCCGTGCGCCATACGGAACGCTGGAACCGAACCCGCTGTTTCGTATGTCTGGACCGCAAACTCTGGAGTGGGCTGTTGCGTGCTTCACAGAGCACCAGCTACGCGCCGCTGTGGCCGCAGAGCGCGAGCGGTGCGCGAAACTGTGCGAAGCGTACAGCGAACCGGCTGACGGAGAGTATGAGGCAGCCGACACACGCCTCGTTGCGGATGCGCTCGCTATGGCAATTCGTGGTGCCTAACGTTCGACATGAGCGGCATACAACGGCCCGCGCACTGCTCGCAAAACAGCACGAGCTCGCCAGCCGTTGTATGTCCGCTCGATTGATGGGATGGACTCCCCCGCGCATTTCGGTATCGAAGTACCAGCCGACGCTGCGTGGTGCAGGTGTTGGCGCATGACGCGAAGGAGTCCGACATGAATGCTACGAGC
>JALHQP010000221.1 GCA_022841885.1 Aquincola sp.
AGCCGTCGAGCAGGCAGACGAGATCGCAGTCCATCATGCGGCCGATGCGTGCGCGGGCCAGGCCGAAGGGATCGGCGAAGGTGCCCATGTCGTGCGGGCCGTAGCAGGGGACGATGCCGACCTGGCGCAGCGCGACCTCGGCGGACTCGAACGGGGCGCGGTTGCCCGTGTTGAAAGGGCCACAAAGCCACGTCTTGCCGGTTGCCATGCGTCAGGCCTCCGTGTGTTGCTCGCGCTGGGCGAGGTCGCGCGCGATGGCGAACATGCCGGGGTGATCGGCAGCGCTGCACTCGGTCATCCAGCACCACGGATGCAGCGGGCGCATGCGATCCACGATGCCGGCGCCTTCGATGTCGGCGCCGCAGGAGGCGCAGGTGGCGGCCTCGGGTGTCATGCGGCCTTGGCCTCGTCGAGCGCGACGGGCGTGGTAACGGGGGCATCCGGCTGCTGAAGCCGGCGCCACTCTGCGGCCCACTTCGGGCGCATCTCGCGCAGCCTGTACACCTGAAGCGGAGGCATCTGCTCGCCCCACTGATTGACAGCTTGGCGCGTCAGACCAAGCAACGAAGCTAGCTTCGCCTCGTTCCCGGCCTTGCTGATTGCGAATGCCTTGTCCATGCCATCGAATCTACCACGGGAGCCTGCGCTTTGCAAACATGCTTGACTACGTAAAGGCTTACGCAATCAATACCGCTGGACATTGTGGCGCGGCTGTCCGATGATTGACCCCAAGGCGCTGCGAAGTGCAGCGCCAGAAAGGATGCAGAGATGGAAAAGCGGGTCACGGTCGGCCGCGAGGCGTTCAGCAAGCTGTGCGTCGAAGCCGGTGGCGCTGTCGGCGGGTTGAGTGGCGCGGCTGTCGGCCTGCGCACGCTTGGACACACAAAGACGGCAGACACCATCCACGAGGTCGGCGAAGCCTTGCGGCGTGCCCTGGCCGAAGCCGTCGCCTCTGCGCGCCCCGACGAGGTTGCCTGACATGCAAGCCCACTCCATGCCCAAGTGGACCGAGCCGACCCCGCAGCGCACGACGACGCTCGTGCTCGACGGCGCGCAGATCGAGGTGAGCTTCGACATCTACCCCGGCGACCCGGACCCGGAGAACAACGACCCCAGCGGCTGGGTGTTCGAGATGGTCAAGATCGGCACCGGCTGGGTGTGGGCGGCGGATGCGCTGTCCACGCACCTGATCGCGGCGCTTCAGGAGGCGCTGACTGCGGCCTACGTGGACTCGCTCGTGGGCTTCGACTTCGATCCGGCGGGGGACTTCGAGGATGCGCCGCTGTTCTTCGCGGTGGTCAACGAGCGCGGGCAGGCGGTGGCGTCATGAGCGCGCTCATGCCCGCCACCATGACCCCGCAAGACTTGGCCCGCATCGTCGCCCGAGCCCAGGAAGCGCACTACCTGCGCCGCTGGGCCGGCGTGATGCGCTCGATGGGCATGCCGGCGCACCGGCTGGACGCGCGCGCGACGCGTGCCGAGCGGGTCGTGCTGACGATCGCGCGCGGCGCTGGAGCTGCGCTGTGAGCGCGCTCCTCGACACCCTGCTCGACGGCGAGCGCCGCGCCGAGATTGCGCGGAACGAGTGGACAACGCAGTGCAGATCACCAGGATCGTGCCGCAATCACCCGCCGTGCAGTAACTGCACCGATGAGCACTGGACGGCGCGAGTAGTTCGCGGCGAGCCGTACTACTGGCCCATCAAGCACCTGCAAAGCGACGAAGAAGCCGCCGCAGCCAAGGCCCGGCGCGCGAGGCCACCGCAGGAGCGGCGCAGCGTTCGGGATAGCCGGTTCGACAACCTGATGCCAAAGTGAAAAGGACAAGCATGACCGAAACCCAAGCCTATGGCCTCGGCCTGGCTCACGACCCGCTCGGCAAGCTGGTGGCGCTCGCCACAAAGCACGCGGGCAACCGCATGTTGCTCTCGTCGCGCAGCCTGCTTGCCACCGGCATTCACATGCTGGACACTGGCGAGAGCATCTATCACGCGCGGCGCTCGCTGCTTGAAGTGGTGGCGCTGCGGTGCGGCACGAATCACCCGGACTACAGCACGGCCCGGGAACTGGTGAAGCAGATGGAAGAGGCCGAAGGCGCGGCCTTGGGGGTGGCAGCGTGACGACATCCGAACGCATCCGCGCTGCGGCGCTTGGGCCGACGCCAAAGTGCGCCGACATCCTCATGCAGTGGGTTGGCGATGGCGAGGCGTGGTTCGTCGTCTGGCAGCAGTTGCCGGAAGGCACATCAAGCTGGGCCGGCTATCTCAACGACGACGAGCGCCGCACGTTGCTCCTCTTCGTCGCCGAGGCCGTCAAGTGATCCGCCAAGCCCTGTTTGCCGTCGTGTTCGGCGTGGCCGGTGGGCTGCTGCTGGCCGCGTGGTGGCTTCAACCGTGAACCTCGAAAGGGATCTGACCATGCCAACCGGATACACCGCCGACATTGCAGACGGCATCGACTTCAAGACCTACGCCATGAACTGCGCCCGCGCGTTCGGTGCGCTGGTCGAACTGCGCGACTCGCCCGAAGCACCGATCCCGGACGAGTTCAAGCCGAGCGCGTACCACGCCGATGCAATCGACAAGGCCAAGCGCGAGTTGCACGCCTTCGCCTTGATGACGCCGGCCGAGCATGAGCGCGCCGCCGCCCACGCGTTCGACGACGCGGAGACGGCCCGCGTCGTGCGCTTGCAGGAGAGGCGCGAGTTACGCGCCAAGTACGAGGCCATGCTCGCCAAGGTCAACGCATGGGCCGCGCCAACGCCGGAACACGTCGGCTATCACGAGTTCATGCGCACGCAGATCGTGCAGAGCATCGACTTCGATTGCGACGAGAGCTACTACTTGAAGCCGACAGAGCGCAAGACGGGCGCCGAGTGGGCCGCCGCGCGCCTCGCTGAATTGCAGCGCGACGCGGCCTACCACACCAAGGAGCACGCGGCAGAAGTCGAGCGCGCCGCATCGTGCACGGCCTGGGTGCGTGCGCTGCGCCAGTCCCTTGCCGGAGCCTGACCGTGATCGACCGCTACCCACCCGGGCACCCGACCCTGCGCCGCGCAGAAGCCGCCGGCACGTTCGTCGGCTACCTCATCGTGGCCTCGCCCATCGTCGCGCCGCTGGTGTGGCACCTGGCGCTC
>JALHQP010000222.1 GCA_022841885.1 Aquincola sp.
GCCGCGGCGGCGCCCGGGTCGCCGCCGGCTGCCAAGCTCGGTCTGGCGCTCGGGCTGCCGAACCCGCAGGGCCGTTTCGCGCGCGGCGAGCCGATCAGGCTGACGCTCAGGCCGACGCAGGACGCCCATGTCTATTGCTACCTGCAGGACGAGAACGCGCAGATCCGGCGCTTCTACCCGAACCGCTTCAGCCGCGACTCGCTGGTGCCGGCGCAGCAGGCGCTGGCGATCCCGGGCTCGATGCGCTTCCAGTTGCTGATGAACAGCAAGGGCGCGAAGGAGACCATCGTCTGCTTCGCCACCGCGCGCGACATCCTTCAGCAGCTGCCCAACTCGGTGGTCGGCGTCGACTTCGAAGCCCTGCCCGTGGCCTCGCTGGACCAGATCCGCGATGCCTTCCAACAAGCCAGCGGCGGCCTGCTCGCCCAGGAGTACTTCCATGTCCAGCCCAAGTAAGTTGTTGCTGGCGGCCTTGGCCGCCGCCCTGGCCGGCGTGCTGCTGGCGCCGGCCGAGGCCGGCACCGTGCTCGCCGAACGCACGGCGGCGCCCGAGCGCGGCGAGCGCGGCGCCGGCAGCGCGACCCTGTACCAGGTGCGCTGCTGGCAGCATGGCCGGCTGCTGTTCGAGGAGCCGGAGGTGCGGCTCGACGACGAGGTCGTTGCCGGCCTCAAGCTGCGCGGCAGCGACCGCCAGCGCCACCCGCTGATGGTCACCGACACCGGCAACGCGACCTGCCTGATCCGCAGCCAGGCGCCGACCCGGCGCTGAGCGGGCCGATGCAGCGCGCCGGGCGCCGCCGCTGGCTGGCTGCGACGGTCGCCGGCGTGGCAGGCCTGTCCGCCCGGGCGGCCTTCGGCCTGCGGGCGCGGGCGGCCGTCGTGCGCGAAGTGCGTGCCGTGTCGGGCTTCGACGCGGTGCGCTGGGGGGGCGGCGGCGAGCTGATCCTCGACCAGAGCGGGCGCGAGCACCTGTCGATCGAGGCCGAGCCGGCGGTGCTGGCCCGGGTCGTGACCGAGGTGCGCGAGCGCCGCTTGCACATCGGCTTCATGCCCGGCCGCAGCGTGCACAGCGAGCAGCCGATCCGCTGGCGGCTCGAGATCAAGACCCTGAGCGAGCTCGACGTCGGCGGCGCCGGCAACGTGCGCGCCGGCCCCCTGGTGGTGCCGGCCCTGGCGCTGACCCTGGGCGGCAGCAACGAGTTGCGCTTGGCGGCGCTGACGGCGCGGCACCTGGACGCGCGGCTGGACGGGGCCGGGCTGCTGCAGATCAGCGGCGGGCAGGTCGAGGCCCAGCGCGTCGTGATCGGCGGTGCCTGCGACTACGACGCCCCGCGGCTGCAAAGCCGCGAGGCCGAACTGGTCATTGACGGCAGCGGCCAGATGCTGGTGGCGGTGGCCGTGCGCCTGGTCGCGCGCATCGGCGGCAGCGGCCAGGTGCGCTACCGCGGCCAGCCGCGCGTGCACAGCGCGGTCAGCGGCGCCGGGCAGGTGGGCCGCGACGACGGCGGCTGAGAAAACTTGAACCTGCGGCGCTGCCGCCGCAACCCAGCGGTATCCCAAGGAGACCGCCATGTGCCCACGCTTCGCCCCCGTCAAGATCGCCGCCCTGCTGCTGGCCCTGGCCGCCGGCAGCGTGCTGGCCCAGGAGGTCAAGGTCTATCGCAGCGGCGAGACCGTGAATCCGCAGGACGTGGCGGCCATCCTCGACGGCAGCCGCGCCAAGCCGGGGCCGAAGTTCCGCTCGATCCGTCTGCTCGACGACGCGCCGGCTGCCCAGACAGTGGCGGCGATCGCCGAGCCGCCACGTACCGAAGCGCTGTCGCTGCCGGTGCAGTTCGGCTTCGACTCGGCCGAGATCCTGCCGACGGCGCGGCCGCAGCTCGACGCGCTGGCCGAAGGCATCCGGCTGCTGCCCGAAGGCAAGCGGGTGTCGATCGAAGGCCATACCGACGCGCTCGGCAGCGACGAGTACAACCACAAGTTGTCGATGCGGCGTGCCCTGGCGGTCAAGCGCTACCTCGTCAGCTTCCACGGCGTCGACCCCTCGCGCCTGCGTCCGATCGGTCTGGGCGAGTACGCCACGCTGCCGGGCTTCGACCCCCTGGCCGCCGAGAACCGCCGCGTCCAGTTCCGCGGCGAGTGACCCCCTCGAACCCGTCAGCACACACCGGGAAACTGCCGTGACGCACACCCGCCGCCGCCCTACCATGGCCTCCTTGCCCGCCCCTCGCGCCCGCGACGCGCGCAGAACATGGACAACGACGAGGTCTTGCGCCTGTTGCAGCGCATCGAGCGCGGCGACGAAGCTGCGTTCCGCGAGCTGTACCGCGCTTTCTCGCGCCGGCTCTACGCCTACGTGCTGAGGCAGCACGGCGACCCAGCACAGGCGGAAGAAATCGTGTCCGACACCCTCTACGAAGTCTGGAAGGCCCCGGCCAAGTTCCGCGGCGACGCCCAGTTCAGCACCTGGCTGATCGGCATCGCGCGCAACAAGGTGCTGATGGCCTTCCGCTCGCGCAAGCCCGACGCGCTGCACGACGACCTGGACGACGTGGCCGAGAGCGTGGCCAGCGAGGAGCCTGGCGCCTTCGAGCAACTGGCGCAGCACGAGCGCTCCGAAGGCGTGCGCCACTGCATGGACAAGCTGTCCGCCGAACACCGCGAGTGCGTGCACCTGGTGTTCTACGAGGGCCTGGGCCTGGCCGAAGTGGCCACGCTGCAGGCCTGCCCTGAAAACACCGTCAAGACGCGCCTGTTCCATGCGCGCAAGAAGCTGACCAACTGCCTGCGGCTGCTGTTGCAGCGCGAGGGTGGGAGCCACCTCGCCGGAGCCGCACCATGAGCACCAAAGACCAATTCGACGAACTGCTGCCGTTCTACGTCAACGGCACCCTGGGCGAGGCCGACCGAAAGTGGGTCGACGCCTACCTGCAGGCGCATCCGCAGGCGGGCGCCGAACTCGACCGCTGCCGCACGCTGCAGCAGCGCATCCGCGCCGACGTGCCGGCCGTCTCCAGCGAAGTCGGGCTCGACCGCGCGCTCGGCCGCATCCGCCGCGAAGGCCCGGCGCCGCAACTCGCGCGCCGCGCCGCCAGCCCACGCCGTGGGAGCGC
>JALHQP010000223.1 GCA_022841885.1 Aquincola sp.
CGCGTTGCTGGGCCAAGGCCGCATGGCCGCCGGCGTCGGCCGGTGCGGCCACGGTGACCCGCGCCCCGAGCTGGCGCCGCAGGCTCTCGGCCACACGCTCGAGCACGGCGGCCAGGGCAGGCTTGATGTCGGCCTTGCCGGTGTCGAAGGAGTTGGCCAGCGGTACGTCGACCAGCAGCGTGGGCTGGGCGGCTTGAGGCTGCGCGGCGATTACCACCGGTGTGCCGCGGAACCAGTCCTCGAAGTGGCGTTGCTCGGCCACCAGCGGCGAAGCCGCAGGGGCCGGCGCGGTGCCCTGGCCCGGCGCGGCCGGCACGCCGGGAGCACCCGGCGCGCCAGGGACGCCAGGGACGCCAGGGACAGCCGGCGGCTCGATCGGCCCGCCATAGGTGCCGGACGTGCCGGTGGTCGAGCAGGCTCCGATCAGGAGCGCCACCGCAGCGAAGCCAACGCGCGCGGCCACGCGCGGGGCGAGAGGGGTCAGGGACACGGTCGAGCGCAATCTGGTTGTTCGTGATGCACCGGGCCAGGAGCGGGCGGTCGGTGCACCGAGCCGGGATTGGACCCCAACTGCGGGCCGGGCCGCGGCGCCTGCGCCGCGCGAACTGGTAAGGAGTGTGATTGTCGGTGACCTCCGCGGCGCCGGCGGACTCCCCGCGGCAACTAGGGGGAGGGAGAACCCGTTGGCGCTTCTTCGGGCGGCGGCGGCGCGGCCTGGCGCAGGCGCGCCAGCGCCGGCGGCGACCAGAAGGGCAGGGTGGCGAGCGCCTTCTCACGCCGCTCGGTGCGCATCGGGCGCATGGCCTCGAGCACGCGCGTCACGCGCGCCTCGTCCACCTGGCCGGCGGCCTGCTCGGCGCGCAGGTGCGCGTCGGGCGCCGTCAGCAGGCTGGCCAGCCAGGCAGCGGCCAGCGGGCCGACGGTCGAGGCGTCGCGGTAGCCCAGGTGCACGCGCACCGCGCGCTCGGCGCCGCAGACGCCTTCGCCCCAGGGCGCGAGCGCCAGGTAGAGCTGCAGGATGCGCGCCTTGCCGAGCGTGCGCTCCATCTCCACCGCGTAGAGCAGCTCGCGCAGCTTGCGCGTCGCGCTGCGCTGGTCGCCGGTGATGGTCAGCTTGGCGAGCTGCTGCGTCAGCGTGCTGGCGCCGGCGAGCGGCGCCCCCGGCTTCTGGTTGTGCTGCCAGGCGTCGAGCATCGCCGTGAGGTCGTAGCCCGGATGCTCGAAGAAGCGTTGGTCCTCGGCGGCGATCACCGCGCGTGGCAGCCAGCCGGTGAGCGTCGGCACGCCGGCCTCGGCGTCGACGCGGCAGGCGTGCGGGCGCTGCAGGTCGGCCAGGCCTTCGGTGCCCAGGCCATGGACCTCGAAACCGTCGACCCAGGGCGTGACCCGCCACGGCCCGTCGGGCAGGCGGGCTGAGAGCGACAGTGCCAGCTGGCCGCGCACCTGCACCCGCTCGCGCTCGGGCAGCTCGCTGCCCAACGCGTGCACGGCGTGCGCGAGCGGCGTGCGCGGCAGCCGGGCGTCGAGTTGAAGGCGGCCCGTCTTCGTATCGAAGCGGCCGCGCCAGTCCAGTGTCAGTGCGCGGGGCACGCGGCCGAGGCTCAGCGTGCCGTGGTAGCGGTCGGCGCCGTCGGCAAACACGATCAGTTCGGCCCGTTCCACTGGCATCGGCTGCGGCCCGAGCGCGGGCATCGCGAAGAGGCAGGGCTCGCAGCGCGCCGACACGGCGCCGTCGGGCCGCGCGGCGAGCTGCCAGCGGCCTTGGGCCGTGTCGACCGAACGCCCGTCGAGCAGGGGCAGCACGAGCGGATGCGTCGCCGCGCGCGCCAGCACCACCACGCTGGCCGGGTGCTCGACCGTGCGACCGGCCAGCGTGAAGCGCAGCGGGTAGGACCACTCGCCCTCGCGTGCGGCGAGCGAGCGCCAGGCCGTCGCCGCGATGGCGGCAGCCAGCAGTCCGAACGTCAGCGCCAGCAGTGCCAACGCCACCGTGATACGACGCCCGCTCATAGCCCCTCCACATGTGTGATCGCCTGCCATGGCCCCTGGCTGCGCCCGAGCGACGCGGCCCAGAACCAGGCCGAGGTGTCGGTGAAGGCCTGGCCCTGCGCGTCGACGATGCGTTCGCACACGCGCACGCGCTCGCCGTCGCGTTCGGCCTCGAAGCAGCGCCACAGCGCCGCGCTGTCGTCGCGCACCAGGCGCGCGGCGCGCACCTGCCAGCCGATGCCGCGCCAGCAATCGGCGGCGGGGTGCAGCATGCGTGTGGGCCGCGTCACCTCGCGCAGCACCAACTCGCTCTGGTCGGCGAGTGCGAAACGCGCGATGCGGCCCGGGAACCGGGCGGCGAAGCGGCGCTCGACGGCCGAGCTGGCGAGCGGCTGCAGCGCCTGGCCGCGCCACTCGGCGGGCCACTCGATGGCGGGCGCGGCCGCGGGCTGCGCCTTGGCGGACGGCGTCAGCGCCAGCGGCAGCATGGCGCACCAGAGCACCAGCGCGAGCAGCGCGAACGGCCATTGTTCGGCAGCGCCGTCGCGCAGCCGGGTCATCCAGGTGCGCTTCATGCCATGCCTCCTTGCGGTGCGCGGCGCGGCGTCATCAGCCGCACCGTCAGGCCGATCACCAGCACCACGAAGACGAGGCCGATCGCCTCGTGCAGCGCAGGCGCCAGCCCCTGCGGCCGGGCTTCGAGCGCGACCAGCGCGGTGTTGCGCAGCACGTTGCCGGCCAGCACCAGCAGGCTCACCAGCGGCAGGCGGCGCAGCAGGTTCGCATCGCGCAGCGGCGCGAAGGCGGCGACGGCACAGGCGGCGAAGTAGGCCAGCCAGGCCATCTGCACGCCCGAGCAGGGTGCGTCGACGATCACGAGTTGTCCGGCCACGGTCATCGCCGCGCCGCTGCGCTCGGCGGCGATGCCGACGGCCTGCAGCAGCCAGGCGCTGAACTGCGCGGTGAACACGCGCAGCGGGTAGCCGACATAGAACTGCAGCGACGCGATCAGCGGCAGCGCCAGCAATGCCAGGCCGGCGAGTGCCAGGCGCGGCGACCGCGGCGGCAGCCAGGCCGCCAGGTGCGCTGCCAGCGCGAGCGCGGCCAGCA
>JALHQP010000224.1 GCA_022841885.1 Aquincola sp.
GCGCCGCCTACGACGCGCTGCGTGCGCGCGGCATCGCGCCCGAGCGCATCGTGCTGTACGGCGAGTCGCTCGGCGCCACCGTGGCCGTGATGCTGGCCGCCGAGCACCCGGTGCGCGCGCTGCTGCTCGACTCGGCCTTCGCTTCGGCGCTCGAGGTTGCGTCCGGCGCCTACCCCTGGCTGCCGGTGCGCTGGCTGCTGCGCGACACCTACCGCGCCGACCTCGCGGCGCCGCGGGTCACGGTGCCGGTGCTGCAGGTGCACTGTGTCGACGACCCGGTGACGCCGCTGGCTTCGGCGCTCGCGCTGCATGCGCGCCTGCCCCATGCGAAGCCGCTGCAACCGATCGAAGGGCGCTGCCACGTCCCCTCGCTGGCCACCTACGATGCCGCGCGCGCGGCCTTCGTCGACGGCTTGTTTGCCCGCTAGGCCGCGCGCTTCTGGCGCCGCCCGGGCGCCGGGCGCGACTCGTCGGGCACCGACTCGACCACCAGCCCGACCGTCAGCAACTGCTGCAGCGTGCGGTGCACGCGGTAGCGGTGACTCGGTTGAAGCGGCACCAGGTCCTCGGGGGCCAGGCCGCCCGGGTCGGACAACGGCGGCCCGGGCACCTCGCGGCCCACGGCGGCCGGCCGCGACGCCTCGTCGATCGGCGGCACGGCCTGCGTGTGGCGCCAGTACAGCAGCGCGATCCAGCCGAGCAGGCAGGCCGCCGCGGCCAGCAGCAGGGCGGTGCTCGGACGTGCCAGTGTCGGCCAGTCCGGTGGTGCCTGGCCCGACCACACCTGCACCTGCACTTCGCGGATGTCCAGGTTGCGCGCCTGCACCAGGCCGAGCATCGGCGCCACCGCGCGCTCGCCGCGGAAGCTCACCGGGCGGCTCGTCGCGCTGAGCGTCAGCGACTGGCCGGGCGCGATCGCGGTGCGTGCGATCGCCGGGACGGCCATCAGCACTTCGCGGCTCGCATCAGCGGACTCCTGCACCTCCCAGCCGGCCTGCCAATGCGCCACCACCGGGCCGGCACCCTGCGCGACGCCCACTGCGGTGAACACCAGCCGGTAGGGGTTGCGTCCGGCTCCGGCCTGCTGCGCGGGGCCGACCCAGGGCAGGCGGTCGGCGAAACGCGAGTGTTCGCGCGACTCGGTGTCGCGCAAGGCGCCGGCGGCCATGCGGGCATAGCGCGCAATCGCGTCGGGCGGCAGGCGGTACTCGGCGATCAGGCGTTGCCCATGGGTGCGTGGCTCGCGGCCCTGGGCCGGCACGGCGGTCGCGGCAGCAAGCAGGGCCAGGGCGGCTGCTGCCAAGCCCACCCGCCACCAGACGCTGCCGAACGCCATCCACGCTCCCCGCGCGGCGCGCTCGAACGGCGGGCCGACGGGCAAATTGTGAGGAAATGTTCACGCCGCGCAGAGCCCCGGAACGGGTGGCGGGAGAGCGAGCGTGGCGCCGGCGACCACCTCAGCGGCGCCACCGCCCGACGAGCAGCAGCATCACGAGGCCGATGCCCAGCGCGGGCAGCGACAGCAGGGTCTCGCGCCAGTTCGCGGGCGGCACGCCCTGCCAGACCTCGACCGTCACCGCGTCGACGCGCAGGTTGCGCAGGTTCACCAGGCCGACGAAGGGTTGCACCTCGCGCGCTTGCCTGAACGTGCTGCCGCCCGAGGGTGCGACGAAGTCGAGCGCCTCGCCGGCGCGCACGCGCTCGCGGGTGACGCCGCTGACCGGGTCCACGCGGTCCTGCGTGCCGAAGTCGGTGGTGGGCCAGCGCCAGCCGGCCTGCCACAGCGAGACCACATCGCCGTCGGCCAACGCCTGGCCGCGCACGCGCAGCACCAGGCGGTAAGGGTTCTGGTCGGGACCGACCGTCATCGGCGGCCCGACCCATTCGACCGTGTCGGCCAGCAGCGCGTTGACGATCTTCGACTCGCCAGGCAGCGGTGCGTTGGGCTTGAACCCCGCGTAGCGCGCCACCGTCGCAGCCGGCACGCTGTACTCGGCCACCCGGCGCTGGCCGAAGGCCGCGTTGTCGTTCGCCTGCGCGGCCGAAGGCAGCAGGCCGAAGCACAGCAGCCACCCGAGCCTGCGCGTCATGTGGATCCCTCCATCGCGCCGATTGTGGGGTGCGCCGACGCCCCTACACTGGCCGCCCATGACGAGCCTTGATTGGTCGGACGCGCTCGACACGGTCGACTGGCACGAGCTGTCCGAGCTCTACCGCCTGGCGCCGCTGGGCATCAAGCCGCCGGAACATCTGCGCAAGGTCTACGGCCACAGCCTGTACCGCTGCTTCGTGCGCGACGGCGGCAAGCTGGTCGGCGCCGGCCGCGCGCTGGCCGACGGCGGCGACTGCTCGTACCTGTGCGACATCGCGGTGCTGCCCAGCCACCAGGGCACGGGCCTGGGCAAGCAGATCGTCGAGCGCCTGGTGGCACTGTCCAAGGGCTACCGCAAGATCATCCTCTACGCGGTGCCGGGCAAGGAGCCCTTCTATCGCAAGGCGGGCTTTCGCCGCATGACCACCGCGATGGCCCTCTTCGAGGACCAGGCCCAGGCCTTCGAGCGCGGCTATCTGCGCGAGGACTGAGCCGAGTCGCTCGGTGGTGGCCCTGCGCCTGCTGCCACGCTGTTGTCAGCAGCGTGGCGCTATCGTTGCTTCATGGCCGGCCTCACCACGCTGAAGCAGGGTGACGCGATCGCCGTGATGGAGTACGTCTGCCGCGCCGGCCCGGCCGACCGGCCCTATGCCGAACGCTTCACGCACCACTCGCTGGCCTATGTGCGGCGCGGCAGCTTCGGATGCCATTGCCGCGGCCGCCAGCACGAGCTGGTCGCCGGCGCGTGGCTGGTGGGCCAGCCGGGCGACGAGTACGTCTGCAGCCATGCGCACCACGAGGGCGGCGACGAGTGCCTGTCCTTCCACCTGTCTCCCGAGCTGGCCGAGTCCTTCGGCGCCGGCGCCGCCTGGCAGTCGGGCTCGCTGCCACCGTCGGCCGCGATGGGCGTGTTCGGCGAACTGGCCCAGGCCTGCGCCGACGGCCGCCACCACGCCGGGCTCGACGAGGTGGCGCTGGCTGCCGCGTCGCGCTTCGCCGCGCTG
>JALHQP010000225.1 GCA_022841885.1 Aquincola sp.
CGCTCGAGGATGCCTTCGAGCTTGTTGGCGAACATGTCGACGATCACCAACGCCTCGGCGCCGCTGTCCGCGAGCTGGTGCACCATCTCCGCCGGCGTGTACAGCGGATTGACGTTCACGAGCACGCAGCCGGCCTTCAGGATGCCGAAGGCCACCACCGGGTAGGCCAGGCAGTTCGGCGTCTGGATCGCGACCCGTGCGCCCGGCGCGAGCCCGAGCACCTGGCGCAGGTAGACCGCGAAATCGTCGGACAGCCCGTCGACCTGCCGGAACGTCAGAGAGCCGTGCATGCCGTTGGGCATGCAGGTGGTGAACGCCACCTGCGCCGCGTGGCGCTCGGCCGCCGCGCGCAGCAGGGCGGGCAGGTGGGCGTGCCGCGGCGGGCCCAGCTCGCGCGGGATGTGGGTGCCGTAGTGTTCGACCCAGGGCTTCAGGTCGTAGATCGAGGAGGCGGAGTTCAGCTTGGTCTCCCGGCGTCGTGGTGCGCAAGCGGGGGGTGGAGATGGCCGATGTGGCGACCCACCCGCCCTGCGAGGAGCTTGACCGCACCGAGTTCCCCATCGTCGCCCAACATCGGATCGCCGATTGACACCCGTCAACAAACGTGCCGACAGGCACCGACAGACGGGGCGCGGACATCGCACCGCCCCAGAATCGTCGCGTGACCCCGACCCTCGTGCATCCGTACACCCATGGGTACCGCGCACACGGCGGGCCGCGGGCCGTTTCGCGCATTCGCGCGGCGCTGCCCGCACTGGCGCTGGCCGGCTTGCTGGGCGGCACACCCGGCGACACTGCCGCCGTTGAACCGGCGTCCGACACCGTCACCGTGCTCGTGGTCTCGCACGGCTGGCACAGCGGCCTTGTGATACCGGCCGCCGTGATCGACGAAGACGCGTGGCCGGCTCGCCGCGAGTTCCCCGATGCCGAGCACTTCGAGGTCGGCTGGGGCGACCGGGCCTACTATCAGGCCACCGATCCGGGGCTTTGGGCCGGCCTGCGCGCGCTGTTGTGGCCCAGCCCTGGCGTGCTGCACGTCGTTGCGCTGCGAGGCGCGCCGGCGCAGCACTTCCCCGGCGCGCCGGTGGCCACCCTGGACATCTCGCGCGATGGCGCGTTGCGCCTCGTCGCCGCGATCGCCGCCAGCCACGAGCGCGACGGCGAAGGGCGGCCGATCGCCTTCGGGCCGTCGCTGTACGGCCAGGGCCGCTTCTACGCCTCGGTCGAGCGTTTTCACCTGTTCGCGACTTGCAACGTCTGGGTCGCGTCACGGCTGCGCGATGCCGACGTCGCGGTGCGCCCGGTGCTGGCGCTCACGACCGGCCTGCTCTTCTCACAGTTGCCCCAGCATCCCGCGCGGCAGCCCAGGCCCCTGGCGCTGACGCCCACCCAGCCGGCGGCGTCGACGCCGCCGGCTTCCATGGCGCCGGCGGCCGCAAATTGACGCATGGCAACGGCGGCGCGCTCGATCTGCGCTGCAATGTGCTGATGGTCCCTGAATCCATTGCGCCGGCACGCCCGTCGGAAGCCGTCGGCGAGGACACCCACGCCACGCAGGACGACACGGCGCAGCGCCTGCTGCACGCGGTGGCCACGGTGGCCGCCGAACTGCGGCAGGGGTCGCCGCGCGCGGCCGCACTGGGCCTGGACGACTCGCTCGAGCGCGACTGGGGGCTGGACAGCCTGGCGCGCGTGGAGCTCATCACCCGCGTCGGCCAGGAGTTCGGTGTGCGGCTCGACGAGAACGCCCTCACCCTGGCCGAGACACCGCGCGACCTGCTGCGGCTGGTGCGCCAGGCGCCGCCCGCGTCGACGACGGACGCTGCGCCGCCGGCGCAGCGCAACACGGCTCATCGTGAAGCTGCCGCCTCGCAGACCGACGCCAACGCCGCCGCGCCCGACGCCGCCACGACCTTGCTGGAGGTGTTCGACTGGCACCTGGGCCGGCATCCGGACCAGGTGCTGATCACGCTCTACGAGACCAGCGACGAAAGCGTCGACCTCAGCTATGCCGCACTGCATGCGGACGCCCAGGCCGTCGCGGCGGGCCTGCAGGCGCGCGGGCTCGAGCGCGGCGAGGCGGTGGCGATCATGCTGCCCACCGGCCGCGAGTTCTTCGCCGCGTTCTTCGGCATCCTGCGTGCCGGCGGCGTGCCGCTGCCGCTGTACCCGCCGGCCCGGCCGTCGCAGCTCGAGGACCACCTGCGCCGCATCGCCGGCATCCTGCGCAACTCGAAGGCGCGCGAGCTGCTCACCGTGGAGCGCGCCAAGCCGCTGGCGCACCTGCTGCGCGCCGAGGTGCCGACGCTGCAGGCCGTGGCCACCGTGCCCGACGTTGCCCTGCCCGATAGCGTGCCCGCGGCGCCCGCCATCGGCGCCGCCGACGTCGCCTTCCTGCAATACACCTCGGGCAGCACCGGCGAGCCCAAGGGCGTGGTGCTGACGCACGCCAACCTGCTGGCCAACCTGCGCGCGATGTGGCGCGCCTCGGGCGTCAACTCGCGCGACACCTTCGTCTCGTGGCTGCCGCTGTACCACGACATGGGCCTGATCGGCGCCTGCTTGGGCGCGCTGGTGGTCGGCTTCCACCTCGTGCTGATGTCGCCGCTGGCCTTCCTGGCGCGCCCGCTTCGCTGGCTGGAGGCCATCGACCAGCACCGCGGCACGCTGTCGGCGGCGCCCAACTTCGCCTACGAACTGTGCCTGGCCAAGCTCAGCGACGCCGAGCTCGAGCGCCTGGACCTGTCGAGCTGGCGGCTGGCCTTCAATGGTGCCGAGCCGGTGAGCCCCGAGACGCTGGAGCGTTTCGCGCATCGCTTCGCGCGCTGCGGCCTCGAGCGCACGGCGCTCACGCCGGTCTATGGCCTGGCCGAGAGCTCGGTCGGACTGGCGTTTCCGCCGCTCGGACGCGGGCCGTGGATCGAGCGCGTGGAGCGCATCGCGCTGGCGCACGACGGTGTGGCGCGGCCGGCGCGCGACGACGACGCCACCGCGCTGCGCCTGGTGTCATGCGGCCTGCCGCTGCCGGGGCACGAGATCCGCGTCGTCGACGCGTCCGGGCGCGAACTGCCCGAGC
>JALHQP010000226.1 GCA_022841885.1 Aquincola sp.
GACGCCGGGCGTCGTGCTGCCACCCCCGCCGCCCGCGCCACCGCCGCTGCTGTTGCCGTCGCTCAAGGCACGCCTGGGCGCGCTGATCGGCCCGCGCGCGAGCACCGCGCCGCCGCCGGACAAGGAGTTGCCGTGAGCACGCAGGGCCTTCCGACCAGCGCCCTCCCGCGCCGAATCGCGGTGCTCGGCGGCACCGGCTTCGTCGGACGCTCGGTGTGTGAGCGCCTGGTACGCGCCGGCGACGGAGGCGGCAACGTGCAGATCGTCGTGCCGACGCGGCGTGCCGCACACGCCAACGGCGTGCGCTTCCTGCCCGGCGTCGAGGTGCGCGAGGCCGATGTGCACGATGACACCGCGCTGCTGGGCGTGCTGTCGGGCTGCGACGCGGTGGTGAACCTGGTCGCCATCCTGCACGGCAGCCAGCGCGAGTTCGAGCGGGTGCATGTGACGCTGCCGCAGCGCCTGGCGCGGACCTGCGCGTCGGTCGGCCTGCGTCGGATGCTGCATGTCAGCGCCCTGGGCCTCGGGCCGCCGGGCTCGGCCGCGCCCTCGCGCTACCTGCGCAGCAAGGCCGCCGGTGAAGCGGCGCTGCGCGCCGCGGCCGGGCTCGAGCTGACGCTGCTGCGGCCCTCCGTGATCTTCGGCGCCGAAGACCGCTTCCTGAACCTCTTCGCGCAGCTGCAGGCTGTGTTTCCCGTCCTGCCGCTGGCCGGCGCCGACGCCCGCTTCCAGCCGGTGTGGGTGGAGGATGTGGCCGAGGCCATCGTGCGCTGCCTGCGGCGGCCGGCGACGATCGGGCAGACGATCGAGTGCGCCGGCCCCGAGGTCTGGACCCTGGCCGACCTGGTGCGCGCCGCGGGCCGCTGGTCGGGCCACCCGCGCCCGGTGCTGCCGCTGCCGCGCGCGCTCGGCCGGATTCAGGCGCTGGCGATGGAATGCCTGCCCGGCGCACCGCTGATGTCGCGCGACAACCTCGACTCGATGTCGGTGCCCAACGTCGCCGGCGGCGTGCTGCCCGGCCTGGACGGGCTGGGCATCGTGCCCACGGCCGTCGGCACGATCGCGCCCGGCGTCCTGGGCTGCACCGACGGCCGCCAGCGCCTCGAACCCTTGCGCGCCTCGGCCCGCCGCCCGGCGCGCTGACCCCCTGAACAGGTGCAGCCCCGCGCACACGGGGCAGGCAGCGCCATGCCTTGTCGATAGATTGGTGGCATCCCGCTGTTGCGCGCATGCGTGCGACGAGCGGAAGCCAACCAACAAGACGACTCCAGGGAGATCGAATGAAGCAGTGGATTGCCGCCGCCCTCGTGGCCTTCGCTTCGGCGGCCAACGCCGGCGTGGCGTTCATCGACGGCGTGCTGCAAGGCAGCAACGGCTCGGCCGCCAACGCCTACGACTTCGGCACGCTCGACACGTCGCCCACCACCCTGGCCGTCACCACCTTCGGCCGCCCGGGCGCCAGCTTCGAGGAGTACGCCAACTTCTCGATCGCGCAGGACTCGACGCTGTCGGGCGTGGCCAACACCTACGAGCTGAGCTTCTTCGGCATCAACGTGCTGGACATCGACAACCTGCTGGTCGAGGTGTGGAACAACTCGCACCCCGGCGGCAGTTCGCTGCTCGGCAGCTTCGCGGGCAACAACGTCAGCACGGGCCTCGGTTCGCTGACGGCGGGCAACTACCACCTCGACATCAGCGGCATCTTCGGGTCCCACGCCTTCGGCGGCCAGTACTCGGTGTCGCTCGCCGCGGTGCCGGCGGTGCCCGAGCCCAGCACCTATGCCCTGATGCTGGCCGGCCTCGGCGCCGTGGCCTTCGTCGCGCGCCGTCGCCGCAACCAGGCCTGAGCGACCGTCATCGCAGCACGACCGAGGGCGACCCCATGGGGTCGCCCTCTTGTTTTGGGCCGCCTCCTACACTGCGGCCCATGAAGGTGTACCAGGTTGGCGGTGCGGTACGCGACCGCCTGCTCGGCGTGCCGCACGGCGACCGCGACTGGGTCGTCGTCGGCGCAACGCCCGAGCAGATGCTGGCGCAGGGCTTCACGCCGGTGGGTCGCGACTTCCCGGTCTTCCTGCACCCCGCCACGCGCGAGGAGTACGCGCTGGCGCGCACCGAGCGCAAGTCCGCGCCCGGCTACCGCGGCTTCACGGTGCATGCCGACCCCTCGGTCACGCTGGAAGACGACCTGCAGCGGCGCGACCTCACCATCAACGCGATCGCCGAGGACGCCGACGGCCGCCTGATCGATCCCTTTGGCGGCGTTGCCGACCTGCGCGCCGGCCTGCTGCGCCATGTGTCGGAGGCCTTCGCCGAAGATCCGGTGCGCATCCTGCGCCTGGCGCGCTTCGCGGCGCGCTGGCCGCAGTTCCAGGTCGCGCCGGCGACGCGGGCCTTGTGCGCACGCATGGTCGCCCACGGCGAAGTCGACGCGCTGGTGCCCGAGCGGGTGTGGCAGGAGTTGTCGCGCGGCCTGATGGAGCCTCGGCCGAGCCGCATGGTGACGCTGCTGCGCGACTGCGGGGCGCTGGCACGGCTGCTGCCCGAGGTGGACGCGTTGTACGGCGTGCCGCAGCCGGCCGAGCACCACCCGGAAGTCGACAGCGGCGTACACCTCGAGATGGTGCTGGACATGGCCGCCACGCTGCAGGCCGCGCTGCCGGTGCGCTACGCCTGCCTGGTGCATGACCTGGGCAAGGGCCGCACGCCACGCGATCAATGGCCGCGCCACATCGCGCACGAAGCGCGCAGCGTGAAGCTGGCCGAGGCGGTGGCCGAGCGCTGGCGCGTGCCAACGGAGTGCCGCGAGCTGGGCGAGATGGTCGCGCGCGAGCACGGCCACATCCACCGCAGCGCGGCGCTCGGCGCCGCCGCCATGCTGCGCCTGTTCGAACGCTGTGACGCGTTGCGCCGGCCGCAGCGCTTCGAACAGGCGCTGTGGGCCTGCGAATGCGACGCCCGCGGCCGTGCCGGGCTGCAAGACAGTGCCTACCCGCCGCGCCCGCGCCTGGCCGCGGCGCTCGCGGCCGTGCTGGCGGTCGA
>JALHQP010000227.1 GCA_022841885.1 Aquincola sp.
GCGCGCGCGCCAGGGCCCCGCGGGCTCGATGCTGTTCGCGCGCGCGGCCGCGCCGTGGCTGGCCGCGCACGACTGGCGCGGCCAGCTCGACGCGGCCGACCTGGCCGAACTGCAGGCCTGGTTGCCGCGCCTGGACCGCCTCGCCGAGCCACAGGCGATGACGGACACCGGCCCGGCCGTGCAAGGCATCGCGCTCGGCGGCCTCAGCGCGCGCGAGTTCGAGGTGCTGGAGCGCATCGCCAGTGGCGACAGCAACAAGCTGATCGCGCGCGCCTTCGACCTGAGCCCGCACACGGTCAAGCGCCATGTCGCCAACATTCTCGACAAGCTGGCGCTCAGCTCGCGCGGCCAGGCCGCGGCCTGGTACCACGAACACGCGGCGTCCTGAGCTCAGGCCGGATCGAGGCCCGGCCAGGGGCGCGTGCCGCACCCCGGCAGCACGTCCACCACGAAGTCCATCGACTTCCACTTCGGTTGCGGCGGCGCATAGCCGGCGCGTGGCGTGTACTCCGACAGCTCGCTGCCCGCGCTGCGATGGATGTAGCGCGGGCAGTTCGGAAAGATCTTCTGCGCGCGCACGCGCACGATCAGCTGCGCGCCCGGCAGCTCGGCCATCAGCGGGTCGTCGTCGCTGAAGCTCGCCACGCCGTTCACGCGCAGCCGCCGCGGCGACTCGAAGTCGATGAACAGGATGCCCACCGACGGGTTGACCGCGACGTTGCCCAGGCTGCGGAACATGCCGTTGCCGTCGTAGTTGGGAAACGCCAGCTCGCTCGCGCCGGTGATGCGCACGAAGCCCGCCGCGCCGCCCTTGTACGAGCAGTCGGGCCGGCCCTGCGCGTCCGCGGTGGCCAGGAAGAACATCGTGCGGCTGGCGATGAAGTCGCGGTCCTCGTCGCTGAAGGCGCTGCGGCCGAGCCGCTCGTCCAGCCGGTCCGCGAGGCGCCGCGCGTCGAAGCGGTCCTGCAGCCCGCGCATGCCCTCGTGGTAAGTCGCGTAGGTCGCCCGTTCGTCCATGGCCCGCTCCTTCTCACGCTGCGCGCTGCAGCCATTGCGCCAATTCGACCATGGCTTGGTCGAACGTCAATGCCCTTCCTGACGCCTCGGCGGCCGCAAAGGGCTCGTCGCCGATCACGCGCCGCGAGTGGGCGAGCAGCGGCGCCAGGTGCTCGAGCTCGCCGGGCTCGTGCCGGTAGCCCCAGGCCAGCAGCTGGCGGTCCGCCGCACCCCAGAAGCGCGCGGCGATGGCGTGGTCGCCCGCGCGCGACGCCAGGCCGACCGTGGCTTCAAGCAGGTCCACGGCCACCTTCTCGCTGCGCGCGAGCGGCAGGCACTCGACGGCGAACTGCCGCGCCTCGCCCAGCTTGCCGCACGCCACGAGCAGGCGAATCAGGTTGTCGATCAGCACCACGTTGCCCACGCGGCCCACGTGCCGGCGTGCCAGGTCCAGCGCCTCGCGATAGCAGCGCTCGGCCTCGTCGAGGCGTCCGGCCCGGTGCTGGTGCGTCGCGATGTTGTTGAGCAAGGTGAACAGCAAGACGCCGTCGCCCAGCTGTCGCGCCAGCGCCAGGGCTTCGTGCTTGGCCTGCAGCGCCGGTTCGAGGCGGTCGAGCGTTCCCAGCGCCGAGCCGACCGCATTGAGCGCCCAGGCCAGGCTGCGCGGCGAACCCAGCTGCCGCGCCACCGCCAGGGCCTGCTGCGCGAAGTCCAGCGCCTCGTCGTAGCGCCCGCGGAACTCGCTGATACGCGCCAGCGAGCGCAGCGTGCCTTCGCGCGCGGCGGTCGGTGCGGCCGCGCGGTCGTGCGCCAGCACCGCCCGCGTCAGACGGTCGCCGAGCTCGACGCTGTTCCAGCCCCAGTAGTACCCCGTCGCTGCAGCCAGACGCAGCCCCGCCTGCGGGTCGAGCCCGCCCTCGCAGCACCAGGCGAGCGCCGCGACCAGGTTCTCGTGTTCCTGCTTGAAGCGGCCCATCCAGAGGTCCTGCTCGGGCCCGCGCACCTGGGGTTCGGCCTCCTCCGCCATCGCGATGAAGTGGGCCACGTGCCGGCCCCGCGCGGCCTCGCCCTCGCCGCACTCGTGCAGGCGCTCCAGCGCGAACTGGCGCACCGTCTCGAGCATGCGGTAGCGCGGGCGGCCGCCCGCCACCTCGCGATCAACCACCAGCAGCGACTTGTCGTGCAGCGCGGTCAGCAGCGCCAGCGCCGCGTAGTCGTCCGTGGTCTGCGCCACGTCCGCGGCGGCCTGCAGCGTCCAGCCGTCGGCGAACACCGCCATCTGGCGCAGCATGCGCTGTTCGGCCGGCGCCAGCAGCTCGTGGCTCCACTGCATCGCCGCGTGCAGCGTCTGGTGGCGCGGCAGGGCGCGGCTGCCGCCCGTGAGCAGTCGGAAGCGGTCGTCGAGCCGGGCCGCGATGTCGGCCAGCGGCAGCATCGTCACGCGCGCGGCCGCCAGCTCGATCGCCAGCGCGATGCCGTCCAGGCGCCGGCAGATCTCCACCACCGGCGCGGCGTTGTCGGCACCGACCTCGAAGTCGGGCAGCGCCAGCTGTGCGCGGTCGGCGAAGACGCGCACGGCCTCGGCCGCCTGCACCGCGGCCAGCTCCGTCGTCGCGGGCAGCGACAGCGAGCGCACGGCGTAGATCTGCTCTCCGGCCACGCCCAGGCCTTCGCGGCTGGTGGCGACGATCGTCGTGCGGCCGCCGGCCAGCAAGGCCTCGGCGAGCGCGGCCGCGCCGTCGATGACGTGCTCGCAGTTGTCGAGCAGCACCAGCGTGGGGCTGGCGGCCAGGTGCTCGCGCAGCCGCTCGACGAGCGGTGCGTCGCCCTCTTCGCGCAGCCCGAACACGGCGGCGCAGGTGGAGGCCACGCGGTCCCCATCGGTCAGCGGCGCGAGGTCGACGAACCACACGCCGCCGGCGAAGGCCGCCCTCTGCTGCTGGGCCAGCTGCAAGGCCAGGCGCGTCTTGCCGCAGCCGCCGATGCCGGTCAGCGTGAGCAGCCGCGCCGCGGGCAGCAGGCGCGCCAGATCGGAAGAGC
>JALHQP010000228.1 GCA_022841885.1 Aquincola sp.
ATGCCGCCGCCGTGCGCGCCGCGCTCGAGGCCGGCAAGCCGGTGCTGTGCGAGAAGCCGCTGACGCCCAGCGCCGCCGCGACGCGCCCGCTGGTCGAACTGGCGGCCGCGCGCCGCGTATTCCTGATGGAGGCGGTCTGGACGCGCTTCCTGCCGGTCTACGACCAGGTGCGCGCCTGGCTCGACGCCGGCGCGATCGGCCCGGTGCATGCGATGCAGTCCAGCTTCGTGATCGACCGTCCGTTCGAACCCGGCAACCGCCGTTACACCGCGGCCCTGGGCGGCGGCGCGCTGCTGGACATCGGCATCTACAACATCACGGTCTCGCGCATGGTGCTGCCCGGCGTGCCGGTACGGGGCTTCGACGTCCAGGCCCTGCGCGGCGGCGAGAACGTGGACGTGCAGCTCACGGCGACACTGGACTTCGGCGACGGCCGCAGCTCGCAGTTCCACTGCGGCTGGTACGGCAACGCCGACAACAGCTTTCGCATCTACGGCGAGCGCGGCCACATCGTCGTGCACGGCGGCGGCTTCTGGCAGTCCACCGCGGCGACGCTGGCGATCGAAGGCGCCACCGAGCAGACGGTGCGGGCCCCCTTCCGCGTCAACGGCTTCGAGTACGAGATCGAGGAAGTGCAGCGCTGCGTGCACGCGGACCGCACCGAAAGCCCGCGCCTGCCGCCCACCGAGTCGCTGGCCATCGTCGAGTTGATGGACGCGATGCGCGAGCGCATCGGCGTGCGTTACCCGTTCGAATAGATGCGCATCGACTGGAGCGCCTTCACGCCCTGGACCGCGCTTGCGGGCGGCGCGCTGATCGGCCTGGCCGCAGCGCTGCTCGTGCTGGCCAGCGGCCGCGTGGCCGGGATCAGCAGCATCGTCGGTGCCCTGTTGCGGCCTGCGCGCGGCGAGGTCGCCTGGCGCATCGCCTTCGTGCTCGGGCTGCTGGGCGCGCCCCTGCTCTACTACGCCCTGTGGGCCCGGCTGCCGCTGTCGCGCATCGACGCCGGCCCGCTGGCGCTGGTGGCTGCCGGCTTGTTGGTCGGCTACGGCACGCGCCTGGGCGGCGGCTGCACCAGCGGGCACGGCGTGTGCGGGCTGTCGCGCCGGTCGCCGCGCTCGTTCGCGGCCACCCTCGCCTTCATGGGCGCGGGTTTCGCCACCGTGTTCGTGCTGCGGCACCTGTGGGACGCCTGAGGGCATGCTGCACGTCGCCGCAGCGCTGGCGGCCGGCCTGGTATTCGGGCTCGGGCTGATCGTCTCGGGCATGGTCGACCCGGCCAAGGTCCAGGGTTTTCTCGACCTGGCGGGGGCTTGGGACCCGTCGCTGGCGCTGGTGATGGGCGGCGCGATCGCCGTCGCCTTGCCCGCCTTCGCGCTGGCGCAGCGGCGCGAGCGCAGCGCCCTGGGCGCGCCGATGCCGCTGCCGCCACCGGGTCGCGTGGATCGTCGGCTCATCGCCGGCAGCCTGCTGTTCGGCATCGGCTGGGGCATCGCCGGCTTCTGCCCCGGGCCGGCCATCGTGGCGCTGGGCATGCTGCGCAGCGAAGCACTGCTGTTCGTCGGCGCGATGCTTGCGGGCATGGCAGCCTACGAGCTGTTCGCGCCGCGCCGTTAGCGCGAGCGGCCGCGCGCAGCGACGCGGTCCGTATCATCCGGCCGCATGATGAAGACCAAGCTCTGGCGTCCGTTCCGCACCCTGCTGCGCATCTTCGTCACCGGCGCGCTCGCCGCGCTACCGCTGGCCGCCACGCTGCTGATCTTCGCCTGGGCGGCCGGCATCCTGATCCGATGGCTCGGCCCCGAGAGTGCCGTCGGGCGCACGCTGATCTCGATCGGCCTGGGCGTCGGCGCCTCCGAAGTGGTGGGCTACGCGATCGGCGTGCTCATCGTCGCGGCGGTGATCTTCGGCCTGGGTCTGCTGGTCGAGGCCGGGCTGCAACGCGGCGTGGCCGTGGCGGCCCATGCGGTGCTGTCGCGCATCCCGGTCGTCGGCGCGGTCTACGACGTGATCAAGCGCCTGGTCGGCCTGCTGCGGCAGGGCGACGGGCCCGACGGGCTGAAGTCGATGAATGCCGTGTGGTGCCACTTCGGCGGGCCGAGCAAGGACGGCAACAGCGCCGCGCTGGCGCTGCTGGGCAGCGACGTGCCGGTGCTGGTGAACGGCCAGCGCTGCCTCGCGGTGCTGATCCCGACCGCGCCGGTGCCGGTGGGTGGCGGGCTGATCTACGTGCCCGAGCACTGGATCACGCCGGCCGACGTCGGCGTCGAGGCGGTGACCAGCATCTACGTGTCGATGGGCCTGACCTCGCCGCAATACCTGCCGCGAGCGGACGGCGCCGTCGACGGCGACGCTAAGGCCCCTGGAAAGCGCCTGCCCGCAGGGTGATGACCAGCGTGTCGCGGTGGCCGCCGCGCGCCGGATCGACCGGTTGGATCGGTGTCGTCTCGTGGATCACGCGCGCGTCGTCGAGCAGCAGCGCGGACCAGGGCTCGGCCAGCGTGAAGCGCTGACCGGCCGGGCCATCGGCGTCGAAGACGCGCGTCTCGCCGCCCTTCACGCCCTCGCGCGAGACCAGGATCACCGCCACCAGGTCGACCCCATCGCGGTGTGCCCCCTCGGGCGTGGGCCGGCCGATGCCGCCGGCCGTGTCGATGCGAAACGGGTGCGCCTCGACGTACCAGGTGCGCGGCCCGCGCAGGGCGCTGGCGCGCTCGGCCAGCATGACGAGCAGGCGCGCCCACAGCGGGTCGGCCACCAGCGCCGGCTCGATCGGCTCGAACCAGCGCTCGATGCCGCCATGCAGCGCGTTGTACTCGACCGGCTGCCAATGCGCGCGGTGCGGCGCCGGGTCGACCCGCCCGCCGTCGACCACGAAGGAGCCGTGGCGGCGCTGGCGGTAGCGCCCGCCGTCACGCAGGTGCGCGTCGGGCGGCAGTCGGTCCCAGAAGCCGCGCCAGGCGTCGAGCGCGCCCTGCGCCACCCCGATCAGTGCATGCAGGCCGGCTGCGTCGAGCACGGCCT
>JALHQP010000229.1 GCA_022841885.1 Aquincola sp.
CCGGCGAGCGCGCGGCTGACGCCCAGGCCGGCGGCGGCCCAGCGCTCGCGCGGCGGCTCGGCCAGCGCATCGCGCAGGCCGCCCACGGTGTAGACGGCCAACGCATAGCGCTCGACGAGGTGTTGCCCCGTGCGGGCGTCGACGAGCGCCGCCACCGGCAGGTAGCGCAGGCTGCCCACGAGATAGAGCATGAGCGTGTCGACGCGCGCTCGCGCCAGCAGCGGCGCCACCGGTCCGATGAGGGCCTGGTGCAGGGCCATGGCAGGCGCGCGGTAGTCCGGCCGGCGGGCCTCGATCGCGCGCCGCAACTCGGCCACGAGGGTGTTGAGCCGCGCCTCTGGCAGCCCGGCATTCAGGCCCACGGCCCCTTGCGCCGTGACGAGCATGAAGGTGGTGGCCCGCTCGCCGGGCACGATGAAGAGCGCCGCCGCGCGCGCGCCGCTGCGCTCGTTGAGCAGCGCCAGCCGCTGGCTGACGGCGTCGCGCTCCCCCACCGCCGCCTCGAAAGCCGCGCCGGCCGCGCGGGCACGGCCGGCGGCGGCGGAAGTGGGGGCCGCACCCGAGAGGCCGCCCACGGCATCGGCCAGCAAGCCGTCGAGCGCCTCGCTGTCGGCCTGAATGCGCGCCAGCACTTGTGTGCGCCGCGCCGACGCGCCCTCACCCAGGGCCTCCAGCTCGGCCCATGCGCGCGTCAGCGCCTCGGCATTGGCGGCGAGGCCGTCCGCCAGCTCGCGCTCGGCGGCCGACAACCCGGCGCGCGCCTCCAGGCCGCTGGCGTCCTGCGCATCGCCACGCACAAAGTCGCGCCGCTCCTGCTCCTTCAGCAACGCCAGCACCTGCTCGGCCTCGGGCAGCCGGCCCTGGCGCACGAGCAGTTCGGCCAGGCGCCGGTAGCGCTGCTCGACGCCGCGCAGCAGCGACGCCTGCGCCGCGGCATCGAGGCTGCTCGCGCCGGCGCGCAGGCCCTGCGACAGGTTCACGGCCTGCTTAAGGTGGAAGATGGCGAGGTCCAGGCCGCGCGCACCGCCGTGTTGCTGCTGCCAGCGGGCCAGCCGCGTGTGCACGGCGGCGAGCAGCACGGGCTGCGTCGAAGCCGCGCCGGGCGCCGGCTGCAGGATGGCCAGCGCGCGCCGGTACAGCGGCAGCGCGCGCGCCGGCTGCCCGAGCGTGTCGCGCAGCGCCGCAAGGTTGTTCAGCGAAAGCGCCACCGAAGCGTGCCGCGGCCCGAAAGCCTGTTCGCGGATGGCGAGCGCGCGCTCGTGCAGCGGCACGGCCTCGCGCGGGCGCTTCAGGTCCTCGAGCACGGCGGCCAGGTTGTTGAGCGTCACGGCCAGCGTCGGCGCGTCGGGACCGAGCGCCTTCTGCTGGATGTCATGCGCCTGCTCGAAGAGGTTCTTCGCGCGTTGCAGGTCCTTCGGTGCCTTGCCGGCCAGAAGCAGGTGGCCGAGGTTGTTGAGGCTGCGCGCCGTCTCCTCGTGCGCTGGGCCGTAGGCCTCGCGATGGATAGCGAGCGCGCGCTCGAGCAGCGGTACGGCGAGCGCCGGCTGCCCGAGCGCCTGGTACAGCGAGGCCAGGTTGTTGAGGCCGCTCGCCGTCTCGGGGTGGTTCGGGCCGTGGCTCGCCTCGCGGATCTGCAAGGCGCGGCGGTGCAATGCCACGGCCGTGCCGTAGTCGCCCATCGCGCCGTGCAGCTCGGCGACGTTGTTCAGCGCCACCGCCGTGTCGGGGTGCGTCGGGCCGCGCTGGGCCTCGCGCTGCGCGAGCGCGCGCTGCGCCAGCGGCAAGGCCTCGGCATAGTCGCCGCGCAGCTGGTGGATGTAGGCCAGGCGCAGCAGGCCCGAGCCGACGGCAGCGGCCTCGGGCCCTAGCGTCCGCGTGGCCGTGTCGAGCGCCTCGCGCGCCATCGCCAGTGCCTCGTCGAAGCGCCCGAGCGCCGCCAGCAGGTAGGCCAGGTTCCCCTGGCTCGACAGGGTGTTGGGGTGTGCGGCACCGAGGCGCGCCAGGTGGGCGGCGTAGGCCCGCTGCTTCAGCGGCAGCGCCTCGGACAGCCGGCCGAGCGTGTCGAGCAGGTCGCCGAGGTTGTTGAGGCTGGTGGCGGTGTCGGGATGCTCGGGACCGAGCGCGCGTTCGCGGATGGCGAGCGAGCGCCGGTGCAGCGGCAGCGCGTCGCGGAAGCGCCCGAGCGTGCCGAGCGTGTCGGCCAGGTTGTTGAGCGCCGTGGCCGTGCGCGGGTCGTCGGGGCCGCGAACACGTTCCGAGAGCGCGAGCGCGCGTTCGTGCAACGGCAGCGCCTCGGCGGCGCGGCCGAGCTCGTCGTAGGCGGCGGCGAGGTTGCCGAGCGAGCTGGCAATCTCCGGCGCATCGGCCGGCAACGAAGCCTGGCGCAACGCCAGCGCGCGCTGCAGCAGGCCGAGGGCGCGCTCGCCGTCGCCGCGCTCGCCGCGCCCGAGCAGCGTGACGCCGAGGCTGTTGAGGCTGTTGGCCACCTCGGCCGAGTTGGCGCCGTGCGCGCGCTCGTTCAGCGCCAGGGCGCGCTCGAAAAGCGGCAGCGCCTCGCTGACACGGCCGGCCTCGCGGTAGGCGTTGGCCAGCAGCTGGAGGAAGAAGCTCTGCAGTGGATCGTCGGCCGCGAAGGCGCGCGTCGCCGCGGCAAGCGCACGTTCGGCGTGTGGCACCGCCTCGGCCGGGCGACCCTCGTTGAGCAGCCGATGCGCCTCGGTCGCATGCGGCATCGGGCTCGCGAGGTCCGCCTCGTCGCCTTTGAAGGCGGGCGCCGGGGACGTTGCCGGCGCCGGCGCGGCCGTTGCGGCAGGCGGTGCCTGGCCCCCGGGGGACGGCGCCGTCGGCGCTTGTGCCAGCGCGACCGCAGGCAGCGCCAGCACGACGAGGCCGGCGAGACCAAGCACGGCCACGGCCCGCGCGATGGCGACGAGGCGCCC
>JALHQP010000230.1 GCA_022841885.1 Aquincola sp.
GTCGCCGCCGTGCGCCGCAGCGTCAAGGCCTCGCCGTCGAGCAGCGCGCGCGGCTCGCCGGTGGCGCGGTCGAGCAGCAGGTAACTCGCCTGCACCGTGCCCACGCCATGGGCGGCAGCGCCGGGCATCACGGTGACCAGCTTGACGCCGAGCGCCGCGGCCGACCAGGCCGGCATCAGCAGCAGTGTGCCGTCGGGTCCCTGGCCGCCCAGCGCATGCGCGTGGCGCAGCGGCACGTCGGTGTCCGCATCGATGAAGGCCTCTTCGAGCGCGTCGGCCAGGTCGGCCCAGGGCAAGGCGGCGTGCACCTCGTCGGCCGAATAGACTCGCAGCGACATGCAGCGCAGTGTAGTGATCGTCGGTGGCGGTGTGATGGGCGCGGCCAGCGCCGCCTTCCTGGCGCGCGAGCAGGGCGCGTCGGTCACGGTGCTCGAGCGCGACCCGAGCTACGCGCGCGCGTCGAGCGCGTTGTCGGCCAGTTCGATCCGCGTCCAGTTCTCGACGCCGCTGAACATCGCGCTGTCGCAGGCGAGCCTGGAGCTGATGCGGCCGTGGCTCGGCGAGCTGGGCTTCGTCGAGGCCGGCTACCTGTACCTGGTGGGCGAACCCGATGCGGCGGCGCTGCGCGCGCTCCATGCGGTGCAGCGCGCCACCGCTGCCGACGTGCGCTTGATGGACCGCGATCAACTCGCCGCCCGCTGGCCCTGGCTCGCGCTCGACGGCGTCGCGCTCGGCAGCTGGGGCGCGCGCGGCGAAGGCTGGTTCGACGGCCCCGCCCTGCACCAGCGCCTGAGGCGCGAGGCGATCGCCCATGGCGCACGCTTCGTTCACGCCGACGTGGTCGGCTTCGACACCCGAGGCGGCCACGTGCGCGGCGTGCGCACGGGCACGGGCGAAATGCACCGCAGCGACGCCGTGCTGCTGGCCGCCGGCGCCTGGAGCGCGCCACTCGCGGCGCAACTGGGCATCGGGCTGCCGGTGTCCGCGAAGAAGCGCGACGTGTTCGTGCTCGACTCGCCGGCCGCCCTGCCCGGCTGCCCGCTGCTGATCGACCCCTCGGGCGCCTGGCTGCGCCCCGAGGGACGCGGCTTCCTCGCCGGGGCGCCCCCGCGCGACGGCGACCCCGACGACGTGCCGCTCGACGCGATCGACCACGCGCTGTTCGACGAATGGCTGTGGCCCACGCTGGCCGCGCGCATCCCGGCCTTCGAGGCGCTGCGCGTGCGCTCGGCCTGGGCCGGGTACTACGAGATGAACACCTTCGACCACAACGGCCTGGTCGGCGCCCTGCCCGGCTGGGACAACGCCTTCACCTGCTGCGGCTTCTCGGGCCACGGCATGCAACACGCGCTGGCGGTCGGGCGCGGACTGGCCTCGTTCATCGCACGCGGGCACTGGGGCCCGATCGACCTCGGCCCGCTGTCGCCCGAGCGCCTGCGGCGTGGCGAAGCCTTGCGCGAAGTCAACGTCATCTGAGCCTCTTGGTACCCAGGCCGGCCATGCACGCCGGCATACTGGCGCGATGCTGATCCAGGCCCTCGGCGCCGCACGCGACCTCGGACGCTTGCAGGAGATCGCCGGCGTGCTGGTGCGCCACGGCTTCGGCGACACGGTGCGTCGCCTCGGTCTGGCCGACGCGCTCGAGCGCGCGGGCCATGCGCTGCACCACGCGCATGCGGCCGAGCTGGCGCGCCTGGAGCCGCCGGTGCAGGTGCGCATGGCGCTCGAGGAGCTGGGCCCGGCCTTCGTCAAGTTCGGCCAGCTGATGGCCGGCCGCTCCGACCTGCTGGGGCCGGAGTGGATTGCCGAGCTGTCCAGGTTGCACAGCCAGGTGCCGGTGCTGCCGCTGGACGAACTGCGGCCGCAGTTGCGCGAGGACCTCGGCGCCGAGCCCGAGCAGGTGTTCGCGCGCTTCGACGCCGAGCCACTGGCCGGTGCGTCGATCGCGCAGGTGCACCGTGCCGCACTGCAAGACGGCACCGAGGTGGTGGTGAAGATCCGCCGCCCGGGCATCGAGGTCAAGGTCGAGGCCGACCTGCGCCTGCTGGCGCGCCTGGCCGCACTGGTCGAGACCGAGATCCCCGCGCTCAAGCCTTACGGCCCACAGCGCCTGGTGCGCGAGTTCGCGCGTTCGCTGCGGCGCGAGCTGGACCTGGCGGCGGAGTGCCGCAGCGCCGAACGCGTCGGCGCCAACCTGGCGCCGCTGGGCTTCGTCAGCGTGCCGCGCGTGCACTGGCAGCACACCGGCCCGCGCATCAACGTGCAGGACCTGGTGGACGGCGTGCCCGGGGAGGATCTGGCGCGCGTCGACGCCGCCGGCCTGGACCGCCGCCTGCTCGCGCAGCGCGGCGCGCAGGCGGTGCTGAAGATGATCGTGCAGGACGGCTTCTTCCACGCCGACCCGCACCCGGGCAACGTGTTCTACCTGCCGGGCAATCGCCTGGCCTTCATCGACTTCGGCATGGTCGGGCGCCTGTCGCCGCAGCGCCGCGACGAGCTGCTGCAGTTGCTGCTTGGCCTGGTGCAGCACGAACCGCAGGTGGTGGCCGACGTGCTGCTCGACTGGACCGGCGACGGCCATGGCGTCGACCTGGGTCGCCTCGAGTCCGAGATCGAGGCCTTCGTCGACCAGTACCACGGCACGCCGCTGGCCGAGCTGAACCTGGGCCAGATGCTGACCGACGTGACCGCGATCCTGCGCGAGCACCAGCTGGCGCTGCCTTCCGACCTGGCGCTGCTGATCAAGTGCTTCGTCTCGCTCGAGAGCATGGGCCGCGGCCTGGACCCGGCCTTCCACATGGCGAGCGAGGCGCTGCCGATGCTGCGCGAGACGGTGCGCGCGCGCTGGCAGCCGCGCGCGCTGGCGCTGCGCACCTGGGGCTCGCTGCGCCGCGGCCTGGCGCTGGCCGGCTC
>JALHQP010000231.1 GCA_022841885.1 Aquincola sp.
GGCGCGCGCCAAGGCCGCCGGGGGTTCGGCTACGCGAATGTCCTCTTTGAGCGGCCCAGCTTCGCTGGTCCCCTCAATGCCCCCTTGATTTCGCTGCGCCGACCCCCCGGCGGCCTTGGCGGGGAATCGCTCGTGGTTCTCGTCGGGCACCACCATCGGTTCAGGATCGGGCCGACGGGGTGCCCTGCGCAGCGAAATCAAGGGGGCATCCGAGGGCCTTGCGAAGCCAGGCCCTCAGAAGAGGACATTCGCGAAGCAGGGCACCCCGTCGGCCCGATCCCGCCTCCGCTCGCCGGAGCCCAGAACGGCCAGTCGCATCAGACCGGCGTGCGGCAAATCGACAGCGAAGTCGCCTCAGGCGGCTTCCCAGGCGGTGGCCTCTGCGTTCACGGCGCGCATGCGGCCGAGCGCGACGAGGGTTTCGACGATCGTCGGCAGCCGCTCGCGCCAGCGGCCGCGGCCGGAGAAGCGCGCTTCGAGGTCGGCCATCGCCAGCGGCCGGCCGGCGCCGGCCATCACCTCGGCCACGGCCTTGATCTGCTCGGCCAGGCCCGCGGGCCACGGGCGCTTGGTCACGGGTTGCGTTGGCGCTGCAGGCGCGGTGGCCTCCGTGGCCGCGCCACCGGCTTCTTCGGGCTCGGTCTCCACTTCGATGCTGGCCTGCTCGCCCTGGCGCTCGTGTGTCTTCAGCGTCTGGAACTCGGGGCGCAGCCAGCGCACGGTGCCGGCAGCCTCTTCGGCGGCGCGCCTGGCGTTCAGCGCCACGAGGCGTTCGAGCAGCGTCTCCACCGCCACGGAGCGGGCCTCGGCAGCGCCGGCACGGTGGTCGGCGAGCGCGGGTTGTAGGTCGGCCCAGCCGTAGGCCTGCAGCACGGCGGCGTCGAGCTCGTCGTGCAGGCTGCGCAACACGGCGACAAGGCCGTGCTCGTGGATCAGCTTCTCCTTGGCGTTGAGCGGCTCTTCGGCGCGCAGCTTGGCGAGCACGTTGTACAGGCCGGTGAGCGTGACGTCGTCGTGCGCGGCCTGGCGGGCTTTGCGATGGGCGTCGAGTTGCTCGGCGAGCTGGCGGATGCGGTCGGCGAGGGCGGGGGTGAGGCCGGTGTCGTCGGAGGGGAAGGGGAAGGTCTCGAAGCAGCGCGATTGGTTGTAGCGCGGGTCGTTCCCGATGCCCAGCCGGCCACCGGCGGCTAGTGACCAGCGCACGTGAAGAGTGCTTGTGAGCACCCCCAACCAGAGCGAATCGTCAAGGCAAATTGGTATTAGGCCTTGGTCGGGTAGTACTAGTGCCGAGAGTCGCACGAAGTTGCGATGCTTAGCCGTCATAGGGGTCGCGATGTAGCTGCGCAAACCCTTCGAGGCGACTCGGAACTCGCTCCTAGGTTCGGCGAAGATCCACCAGCGCTCGCGATAGGACCGCCGTTCAGACACTGCCCTATCAGGTCGTACCCGATCGAAGAGACGCTGGTAGGACCTCGGGTACTTGTTCCGAAGAGTGTCCTCGTCAAGCCCGAAGGCGTCGACAGCGAAGAATCCGCGCGAGCGGTCGGTAACGTCTCGACCGTTGAGCAACGGCCGGAGCAACGCTGGCTCTTGAGTCACGATGGCGTCCGTAGGGGGCACCCAGAACCCTTCTCCCAACAGCGTGATGCCGCGGAAGGCGAGGCCGCGATTCGCGACTAGGTTTGCAGCGTCGCCAATGCGTGCACCGAGGGTTAGCGACGCTGAAATCGAGCCCAGTCGCTCCTCGAGGCGGACCATGACCTCCCCGTCACGCTCGACGCCCTCCTCAATGGAGGTAAGTAGACGGCCGTTGCCGCTCCCGCGGGCCCCGACGGTCATCGCGATTCGGACTGCAGCGCCCCGCTCTGACCACGGGTGATCTGGTATCGCGAAGGCGAGGTAGATCGGGGAACTGGATTCAAGCGCGGCAGTCACGATCTTCCTGTTGAAGATCATGGGTAGGCTGTTTGTGGTGATGAGGCCGAAACGTCTCGCTTGCCCTGCGGTGACGGCCCTTGACGCCTGACTCCACCAATACATGACCAAGTCGGCGCTCTCAGGAATGTGCGGCCATGATCCGCGCAGAGCGTCCACGTAGCCGTCCCCGAGCGCGTCGCGCATCCGCTTGTTCCCAATGAACGGCGGATTCCCCACGATGAAGTCCGCCTTCGGCCACTCCGCCGCCCGCGCATTGAGGTACCGCCACTGCGGCACCACCGCCTTCTCATCCGGCACCTTCTCCCCGGTCGCCGGATGCACCTTGAACGTCACGCCATCCCAGCGCGTGACGAGGTTCCCCGCCGCATCGCGCATCGGCTCCTGCCCGTCGTAGGCCAGCACCGCGTCGCGGTGCTCGATGTTCCCGTAGTCGTGGATCACCGGCTCGGCCACGCTGGCGTTGCCAAAGGTGCGGATGTGCCATTGCAGATAACCGATCCACAGCACCAGCTCGGCCAGCGCGGCGGCGCGCTCGTTGATCTCGATGCCGAGCAGCTGCTTCAGCGTCACCGTCTCGCCCTCGAAGCCGAGCTTGCTCTGCGTCTCGCCCAGCGCTTCGAGCTGGGCCTGCACCTCGCCTTCCAGGCGCTTCAGGTGCTCCAGCGTCACGTAGAGGAAGTTGCCGCTGCCGCAGGCGGGGTCGAGCACGCGCACCGTGCACAGCGCGTGGTGGAAGCGCTTGATCTCGGCGCGCGCCTCGGCGAGCTTGTCTTCGCGCTTCTTGCCTTCCAGCGCATTGGCCTCGTTGGCGAGCAGCAGGGCTGCGGCCTGCGCGTCGGCCCAGTCGGCGCGCAGCGGCTCCACCACGGTGGGCAGCACGAGGCGCTCGACGTAGGCGCGCGGTGTGTAGTGCGCGCCGAGCGAGTGCCGCTCGGCGGGGTC
>JALHQP010000232.1 GCA_022841885.1 Aquincola sp.
GAGGCGCTGGCGATGCAGCTCGCGCTCGAGCGCGACGCGGCGGCGGCCAGCGCGCCCGACCCCCATGTCCACGACGAACTCGCGCTGCTGCACGCCGCGCGCGGGCAAGCCGAGCCGGCGGCCAAGGCGCGGGCCAGGGCGGAGGAGCTGCGCGGTGGCGGCAGGAAGTGACGGACGCTGGCAGATCGGCATCGGCGACCCGACGCCGATCGGCTGGATCACGGTGGCCGCCTATGCGGCCGCGGCCTGGCTCGCTTGGCGCAATGTGGGTGCGGCACGCCGTACCTCCGTCCCGGCGGACTTCTGGGTGGCGCTCACGGTGCTGATGCTGGCGCTGGGCCTGAACAAGCAGCTCGACCTGCAGAGCTGGTTCGGGCAGACCGGGCGCGACCTGGCGCTCGAGCAGGGCTGGTACGAGCAGCGCCGCATCGTGCAGGCGGTGTTCGTCGCGCTGCTGGCGGCCAGTGCGGTGGCGGTGGTGGTGTGGGCGCGCCGCCAGTGGCACACGCTGTGGCACGAGTACCGCGCGGCGTTCGTCGGCGTCAGCGTACTGCTGGCCTTCATCGTCATCCGGGCCGCGAGCTTTCACCACATCGACATGATCCTGCGCTCGGACCTGGGCGCCACTTCGCTGCATCGCGCGCTCGAAATCCTCGGCGTGCTGGTCGTGGCCGCGGGCTGTGCGTGGTGGCACGCGATGCACAAGCGCCGCGTCAAGCGTTTTGCCATGCAGCGCGCGCTGCGTGGTCGTTGAGCTCTGCCCTGCGATGAACGACGCCTACCCGACCCTGTACCAAGGCTTTCGCTGGCAGGTACCGGCGCAGTTCAATCTCTACGAGGCCTGCTGCGCGCGCTGGGCACGCCAGACGCCGGACGCGCTGGCGCTGATGTGCGAGACGGAAACGGGTCTCGTCACCCTGCACCGCTACGCCGACCTGAACAGTGCGGCCCTGCACGTCGCCGCGGGCTTGGCGCGCCTGGGCGTCGCGCGTGGCGACCGCGTCGCGATCGTGATGCCGCAGCGTGTCGAGACCGCGGTGGCGCACATGGCCGTCAGCGCGCTGGGTGCGGTGGCGATGCCGCTGTCGATGCTGTTCGGCCCCGACGCGCTGCAGTACCGGCTGGTCGACAGCGAGGCCAAGCTCGCGATCGTCGACGAGAGCGTGGTCGACGCGCTGCTCTCGGTGGCCGGCAGCTGTCCGGCGTTGGCGCAGGTCGTCGCGGTGGGCGCGGCGGCCGGGCGCGGCAGCGCCGACTGGGACGCCTTGCTGCGCGCGCCGCGGCAGCCGATCGCGCCCGCCACGACGCTCGCCGACGACCCGGCGGTGCTGATCTACACCAGCGGCACCACCGGCCCGCCGAAGGGTGCGCTGATCCCGCAGCGCGCGCTGATCGGCAACCTGACCGGCTTCGTCTGCAGCCAGAACTGGTACCCGCACCGCGCCGGCGCATTCTGGTCGCCGGCCGACTGGGCCTGGACCGGCGGACTGATGGACGCGCTGCTGCCGACGCTGTACTTCGGCGGCCGCATCGTCGGCTTCAACGGCCGCTTCGCGCCCGAGCGCGCGTTCGAACTGATGGTGAAGCACGGCGTCACGCACAGCTTCCTGTTTCCGACCGCGCTCAAGGCGATGATGAAAGCGGTACCCGAAGGCCGCGCGCGCTTCCCGGGGCTGCAGCTCGAGGCCATCATGAGCGCCGGCGAGGCGGTCGGCGACGCGGTGTTCGGCTACGGCCGCGAGCAGCTCGGCGTCACGGTCAACGAGATGTTCGGCCAGACCGAGATCAACTACATCGTCGGCAACGGCGGGCGTTATGTCGATGCGCAGGGCCGCGCGCACGCCGGCTGGCCGGCGCGCCCCGGCAGCATGGGCCGCGCCTACCCGGGGCACCGCATCGCGGTGATCGACGACGCGGGGCGCGAACTGCCACCCGGCGAGGCCGGCGACGTGGCGGTGCACCGGCGCGACATCCACGGCCACCCGGACCCGGTGTTCTTCCTCGGCTACTGGAAGCGCGACGACGCCACGCGAACCAAGTTCACCGGCGACCCCGACGACTCTTGGTGCCGCACCGGCGACACCGCGCTGCAGGACGCGGACGGCTACGTCTGGTACCAGGGCCGCAGCGACGACATGTTCAAGGCCGCGGGTTACCGCATCGGGCCGAGCGAGGTGGAGAACTGCCTGGTCAAGCATCCGGCGGTCGCCAATGCGGCGGTGGTGCCCAAACCCGACGCCGAGCGCGGTGCGCTGGTCAAGGCCTACGTGGTGCTGGCGCCGGGCCATGTCGGCGACGCGGCGCTGATCGAGCAGCTGCAGAAGCATGTGCGCGGGCGCCTCGCGCCCTACGAGTACCCGAAGGAGATCGAGTTCATCGACACGCTGCCGATGACGACCACCGGCAAGGTACAGCGGCGCGTGCTGCGGTTGCAGGAGGAGGAACGCGCGGCGCGCCGCGGCGCGTAGCCCGGGTCAGCGCGGCGGCTTGCAGGCATCAAGCGCGGCGGCCAGCGCGAGGAAGGGCAGGCTCAGCAGGCCCATGCCGCCGCCGGCGTACTCGCCCTTCAGGCAGTCGCCCTTGGCCGACGAGGCCACCGCGCGCGGCAGCACCTGCGTCGGGTCCGTGACCACGTTGCTGCGTGGGTCGTTCAGCGCCGCGCGGCGCACGCTGTCGGGCGATTCGGTGAGCCCGCCGCGCTCGGCGACGCTGCCGCGCGGCAGACGTAGGCGCAGGTCGAGCGGGGCCGCGGATGCCGCAGCTTCGGGCGCCGCGACATGGGCGCTGGGGGTGTCCGGCTGCGTCGGCACGGCGACCGGCGCCTTGATCGCGGCCGGCGCAAGATCGGAAG
>JALHQP010000233.1 GCA_022841885.1 Aquincola sp.
CGCCTCGTCGAGGCGGCCCTCGCGGCACAGCACCAGCAGCTTGCGGTGCTCGCGCTGCGCGCGCGCCAGGGCGCTGGCCCTGGCGAGCTGCACGCGGGTGTAGCGGTCGCTGGCCTGCAGCAGCGCCGTCACCACCGACAGCGTGCGCGGCAGCCGGGCCGCGCCGTACAGCGCCAGGTGGAACTGGGCATTGAGCTCGCCCCAGCGCGCCACGTCGTGCCGCGCCAGGGCCTCGGCGAAGGCATCGCCCAGCGCGTCGATGCGCGCATGGTCGTCGGCGGTGAGGCGCGGCGCCGAGCGCTGCAGCAGGCGCGGCTCGAGCATCAGTCTGAGGTCGAAGACGTCATCGATCTCGTCGATGTCGAAGCCGGACACGACCGCGCCCTTGTGCGGCTCGATGTGCACCAGGCCTTCGGCCTCGAGCTGGAACAGCGCCTCGCGCACGGGGATGCGGCTGACGCCGAACTCGGTGGCCAGCGCATCCTGCCGCAGCTGGCTGCCGGCGGCGAAGGCGCCCGACAGGATGCCCTGCCGAAGCTGCTCGACGATGGCCGCGGACAGGGTGCGGTGCACGAGTCTGGGTTTCATGGTCGCAAGGGGTTGCCGGCGTTGACCTGTCGATTGTATAAAATGTACCATCGGCTTCGTCACGGGGCCAACCTGCCGTTCACCGAAACCTCCTGCGAAGGACCACCATGGCCGCAAGCATCTCCTGGCAGGGCGTCTTCCCCGCCGTCACCACCCAGTTCAAGCCCGACCTGTCGCTGGACATCGACGCCACCGCGAAGGTCATCGACGGCCTCGTGCGCGACGGCGTCTCGGGCCTCATCGTCTGCGGCACGGTGGGCGAGAACACCTCGCTCGAACGCGCCGAGAAGGCGCAGATCATGGAAGCCGCCGTGGCGGTGGCGGCCGGTCGCGTGCCCGTGATCTGCGGCGTGGCCGAGTTCACCACCGCCTTCGCCATCCAGACCGCGAAGACCGCGGCGAAGGCCGGGGTCGACGGCATCATGGTCATGCCGGCCCTGGTGTATTCAGCCAAGCCGCACGAGTCGGCGGCGCACTTCCGGGCCGTCTCGCGCGCCACCGACCTGCCGGTGATGGTCTACAACAACCCGCCCATCTACAAGAACGACATCACGCCCGACATCCTGGCCAGCCTGGCCGACTGCGACACCATCGTCTGCTTCAAGGACAGCTCGGGCGACACGCGCCGCTTCATCGACACGCGCAACCGCGTGGGCGACCGCTTCGTGCTCTTCGCCGGCCTCGACGACGTGGTGGTGGAAAGCGTGGCGATGGGCGCGGTGGGCTGGGTCTCGGGCATGAGCAACGCCTTCCCGCGCGAAGGCGAGACGCTGTTCCGCCTGGCGCGCGCCGGCCGCATGGCCGACCTGATGCCGCTGTACGAATGGTTCATGCCGCTGCTGCACCTCGACGCACGGCCCGACCTGGTGCAGTGCATCAAGCTGTGCGAGCAGATCGTCGGGCGCGGCAGCGCGCTCACGCGGCCGCCGCGGCTGGCGCTGCAGGGCGACGACCTCGCGCACGTCGAGCAGGTGATGAAGCACGCGCTGGCGCGCCGGCCGGCGCTGCCCGACGTCGGCCTGCCCGCCGCGAAGTGAGCCGCCTGATGCCGGGCGCTCCAGCCTCCGGGCGCTCGCTCGACGAGTGGCTGGGCTTCGCGCGCCAGCTCGCCGACGCGGCCCATGACATCCTGGCCCCGGCCGCCGCGATGCGGCCCGAGGTCGAGGTCAAGGCCGACCGCAGCTTCGTCACCGCGCTCGATGCCCGGATCGAGCAGCGACTGCGCGAGATGATCATGGCGCGCTTCCCTGCGCACGGCATCCTCGGCGAGGAACACGGCGAACACCAGGCGGATGCCGACGTGGTGTGGATCCTCGACCCCATCGACGGCACGGCGCCCTTCATCGCCGGTGTCCCGGTGTTCGGCACGCTCATCGCGCTGGCGGTGGACCGCGTGCCCGTGCTGGGCCTGATGCACCTGCCGATGACGATGCAGCGCTACGAAGGCGCGGCCGGCCGCGCCACGACCCTGAACGGCGCTGCGATGCGCACGCGCCCCTGCGGCAGCCTGGCGCAGGCCATCCTGAGCGCCAGCAATCCCGACTTCTTCGACGGCGCCGAGCGACCGGTGCTCGACACCCTGCGCGAGCGCACCGCCTGGCGCATCTACGGCGGCTGCTGCTTGAGCTACGGCCTGCTGTCGGCCGGCCGCACCGACCTGGCCATCGACACGCGGCTGAAGGTGTGGGACTACGCCCCCTTCAAACCCATGATCGAAGGCGCGGGCGGCGTGCTCAGCGACTGGCAGGGCCGGCCCATCACGCTGGACAGCGGCCCGCAGATCCTGGCCGCCGGCGACCCCGCGCGGCATGCCGAGGCGCTGGCGCTGGTGCAGGCCGCCGTGCAATGAGCGTCACCGGCATCGCCATCGAGCAGCTGCGCGTGGGCTATGGCGCGCAGCCGGTGATCGACGGCCTGTCGCTCGGCATCGAGCGCGGCGCCTTCTTCACGCTGCTGGGCCCCAGCGGCTGCGGCAAGACGACGCTGCTGCGCAGCATCGCAGGGTTCGTGCAGGCCAGCGGCGGGCACATCCGCTTCGGCGAGCGCGACGTCACCGCCCTGCCCCCGCACCAGCGCGACATCGGCATGGTGTTCCAGGACTACGCGCTGTTCCCCGACAAGACGGTGTTCGACAACGTGGCCTACGGGCTGCGCGCGCGGCGGCAGGACGCCGCCACCATCACGCGCAAGGTGGGCGAGGCGCTGGAGCGCGTGGGCCTGGGCGCCCTGGCCTCGCGCCA
>JALHQP010000234.1 GCA_022841885.1 Aquincola sp.
GGGCTGCCGCACGCGGCGCTGGCGCTGCACGAGGAGGGCATCGACGCCGACACCTGGGCGCGCGTGCCCGCCTGGGCGCGCAACGGCCAGGCGGCCGGGCTGGCGAGCTGGCCGGTGGCGCGGGTGGTCGAGGTGCTGCACAAGCTCTGCCACGACCTGATGCGGCTTGTGGCTGCGGGCGAAGCACGCTACTTCGACGCCGCGTCGTTGACCCCGGCCGCACGGCCCGGGCTGCCTCCGATGGCCGGGCTGGTCGCCTGGGAACGCGAACTGCTGCGCGCGGCCCGGCACGACGAACATCCGTGGCATGCGCCACTGCGCACCGAAGCGCTGATGGCGCAGGCCGCCGCGCTGTGGCAAACGGCACGCGGCGAACAACCCGCCGCAGCCCGGCCATTGGATACACTGCCCGGGCGATGAGCGAAGCGACCACGCGTCCCCAGACCTTGCCGGCTACTGCCGGCGCTGCGGGCGCGGGCGGTTCGCGGCCCAGCGTGATCCAGCTCGTGTTTCGCGAGAAGGGCGCGCTGTACGCGGCCTACATCCCGCTGTTCGCCGAAGGGGGCCTGTTCGTGCCGACAACGCGCGACTACAAGCTGGGCGAGGACATCTACCTGCTGCTGTCGCTGCCAGACGACCCGCAGCGCTATCCGGTGGCGGGCAAGGTCGGCTGGATCACGCCGGCCAATGCCTCGGGCGGCCGCACCCAGGGCGTGGGCGTGCGCTTCCCGACCGACGAGAAAACGCGCCTGCTCAAGCAGCGCATCGAAGAGCTGCTCGGCACCAGCATCCAGTCGTCCAAGCCCACGCAGACGATCTAGGCGCAAGCGGCGCACTAGACTCGCAGCGCTTCACTGCCTGCTGCGATGTACGTTGACTCCCACTGCCACCTGACGCTCGACGGCCTGGCCGATCGCATCGACGAGGTGCGCGAGGCGATGGCCCAGGCCGCGGTCGACCGCGCCCTCGTGATCTGCACGACGCTCGAGGAGTTCGAGCGCGTGCATGCCCTCGCCATGGCACACGACAACTTCTGGTGCAGCGCTGGCGTGCACCCGGACAACGAGGGCGTGCGCGAACCGTCGGTGGATGATCTGCGGGGGCTGGCCGCGAAGCCACGCGTGGTGGCCATCGGCGAAACCGGCCTCGACTACTACCGCCTCAACGGCCGCGGCGTGGCCGACATGGAATGGCAGCGCGAGCGCTTTCGCACCCACATCCGGGCCGCGCTCGCCACCGGCAAGCCGCTGGTGGTGCACACGCGCAGCGCCAGCGCCGACACGCTGGCGATCCTGCGCGAGGAGGGCCGCCGCGACGCCACAGGCGTGTTCCATTGCTTCACCGAGACGGCCGACGTGGCCCGCGCGGCGCTCGAGCTGGGCTTCTACATCTCGTTCTCGGGCATCCTCACCTTCCGCAACGCCGAGGCCTTGCGCGAGGTGGCCCGCTTTGTGCCGCTCGACCGCCTGCTGATCGAGACCGACAGCCCGTATCTCGCGCCGGTGCCGCACCGGGGCAAACCCAACCAGCCGGCCTACCTGCCCTATGTGGCGCAGCAACTGGCCCAACTGCGGCAGGCCGACGTGGAGGCCATCGCACAGGCCACGAGTACCAACTTTGAACGGCTGTTTCGACCTGGATCTTGATGATGGAACACTTGAAGTATGTTTTCTATCTCATTGTCGCAGTGTGGTTTTCTGCGGCAAATGCGGGCGCCTATGAGGACTTCTTCCAGGCTGTGAATCGGAACGACGGGCGCACGGTGCAGCAACTGCTCGAGCGCGGCTTCGACCCCAACTCGCGCGATCCGAACGGCCAGGCCGCACTGCACCTGGCGTTGCGCGACGAGTCGTTCGCGGTGGCCGAGGCGCTGTGGGCTAGCACATCGCTCGACGTCAGTGCCGTCAATGCCAGCGGCGAAAGCCCGCTGATGATGGCCGCGTTGCGGGGCAACTTGGCGTGGGCACAACGGCTGCTTGAGCGTGGTGCCCGGGTCCAGAAGGACGGCTGGTCACCGATCCACTATGCCGCCACAGGGCCGGAGCCGAGGCTGGTGTCGCTGCTGCTCGACAAGGGCGCGTCGATCGACGCCGAAAGCCCGAATCGCAGCACGCCGCTGATGATGGCGAGCCGCTATGGCGCCGAGGCGAGCGTCGATCTGCTGCTCGCGCGCGGCGCCGATGCGCGGCGGCGCAACGACTTGAACCTGAGCGCCATCGACTTCGCGCGCCAGGGCGGGCGCGACTTTCTTGTCGAACGCTTGCAGAAGGCTGCGACGCGCTAGCGTGTCGGCGGGATTCCGACACGCAGTGTGGTGCGCGGACGACTTCATTCGCGAAGCTCGCGTGACTACATTGGGACACAGGGTCCACGTCTGGGCCTTGCGAGGAGTTGCCCATGCATGCTTCGAGTCACGCCGCCAATCCGTTCGGCATGTTGATCGACCCGGCAGCCGTTCAGCGAGCGCTCGAGGGTTCGCAACGCCTGGAGTGCCTGAACCGTCGCATCTGCCGTCCGCTGGATCGCGTCATGCCGCCGAAGACCGATGAGGGCGAGCGCGCGGGTTTCGACGCCGCCGTCGAGGCGCAGGTCACCGGCGACCCGGAAGACTGACCCGAGCGCCTTTTTGGCGCACAATGTATATTATGTAAACTGCTGATCGGGTGCGCCAAAGGGACAAGGGCTCTCGAACGCCCTAGCCGGGGTGCCCTCAAGAAACGGAAAATTCTGTACGTTACTCATAAGTCAGTAACTTAGCAGACATTTGAGGAACTTTTGCAGAGGCTGGATATCTCAAGTCGCATGAAGCGAGATGGACGA
>JALHQP010000235.1 GCA_022841885.1 Aquincola sp.
GCTGGTGCAGTTCGGTCGTTATCAGAACGCGAGCGAGGGACTGCGAGAAGGGCTGCGACTCATCGAGAAGCGCGAGCCCGCGCTGGCGAAGAGCCCGTCGCGGCAGTCAAAGTTTTACCCGGGTGTTATTGACTCGATAATTTCACCCGGATATAATTCCAGGCATGGACCAAGCCCTGCCCAGCTACACCGCCTTCATGGAAGGGCGCCGCCTCGCCAGCGGTCCCTTGCACGAGGTCGCCGTGGCCGTCCTGCGGGCGCAGCAGACGCAACCCGAGGGGCACTCGCTGGTCTTCGACGATGCCAGTGGCCGGTCTGCCGACCTGGACCTGCGCGGCGGCGAGGCAGCTGTCGCGGCGCGCTACACCGTGGCCGCGCCGACCCCAGCGCCCAAGGTCCGCGGTCGCCCCAAGCTCGGCGTGGTCGCGCGGGAAGTGACGCTGCTGCCCGAACACTGGGACTGGCTCGCGGCGCAACCAGGCGGCGCTTCCGTGGCCTTGCGCAAGCTCGTGCACGAAGCGCGGCGCAATGGGGGCGACCGGGACCGGACCCGCCAGGCGCGCGACCGCGCGTACCACGCCATGTCCACGCTGGCCGGCAACCTTGCCGGCTTCGAGGAAGCATCGCGGGCGTTGTTCGCCGGCGACCACGAGCGGATGTTGGCTCAGATGGCTGCTTGGCCGGCAGACGTGAAAGCCTACGTGCAGCAGCTCGCCAAACCTCCACCCGGTTGAACCGGACCACCCGTTCTGCGGCACGGCCTCACCACTGTCACACGGAGAAAAACGATGGACTCTTCCGCCAACCAGTCGTCGCGCTCGGCGCGGCGGGCGGCCGCGCGCCAGGCGCGTGACGCCTTCCCGCCCATGGGCATCTATGCCATCCGCGACCGCGCGAGCAGTCACCTGTTGCTCGGCGCGAGCCGCAACGTGCACGCAGCGCTGAATCGCACTCGTTTTGAACTGCGCATGGGCAAGCATGCGGACCGCACGCTGCAGGCGGAGTGGAATCGCAGCGGCGTCGACGGACTCGCCTTCGAAGTGCTGGAACTCGTCAAGGAACGCGAGGATGCGGACTTCGACTACGCGGGCGAACTGAGAGCGCTGGAGCAGATCCACCGCGAACTGCAAGGGCTGGCGCCATGAGCGAACAAGCCTTGCAAGCCTGCGTGGACCGGCACTTGAAGCACGCGGCCTTGGTGTTCGTGCTCGACGACGAACTCGGCACCCAGCACGGCCTGTCGTGGGCCGACTTCGTGCTGCTGACGGTGCTGGATGCTGCCGGCGGCGCTGCACCCGCGACGGCGCTGGCGCGCACCTTGCGCACGCCAGCCTCGCAACTGCTGCTGCGGCTGCTGCCGCTGGAGAAGATCGGGCTGGTGGTGCGCGTTGCAGGTGACGACGGCAAGCGCCGCGTCACGCTTCGCCCGCAAGGCCGGCGGCTGCTGCACGAGGCGCGGGACACGGCCGCGAACGCCTGTGCGCCCTGACTCAGCCCGCTTCCGCCAGCGGCACCGGCGTCCTCGCAGGCCGCCCGATCGGCACGTACACCAGCCCGGCGGCGCGCACGATGGCCGGGTCGTACAGGTTGCGGCCGTCGAAGACCAGCGGCTCGCGCAGCAGCGCTCGCATGCGGTCGAAGTCGGGTGAGCGGTACTGTCGCCACTCGGTGGCGATGACCAGAGCGTCGGCGCCTTCGAGCGCGTCGGTCGGGGTCGGGGCATAGGTCAGGCGATCGGCGCCCACCTGGGCAAAGACCCGGCGGGCCTCGGGCATGGCCACCGGGTCATGGGCCACCACACGCGCACCACGCTCGAGCAGACCGGCCACGATCACGCGGCTGGGTGCCTCGCGCATGTCGTCGGTGTCGGGCTTGAAGGCCAGGCCCCACAGCGCAAACACGCGCCCCGTCAGGTCGTTGCCGAAGCGCTCGACGATGCGGTCGACCAGCACCTGCTTTTGTCGATCATTGGCGCGCTCGACGGCCTCGAGCAGGTGCAGCGACTCGCCCACGCCGTCGGCGGTGTGCAGCAACGCCTTCACGTCCTTGGGGAAGCACGAGCCGCCGTAGCCGCAGCCGGCGTACAGGAACTGCGCGCCGATGCGCGGGTCGGTGCCGATGCCGCGCCGCACCTGCTCGATGTCGGCGCCCAGCTTCTCGGCCAGCAAGGCCATCTCGTTCATGAAGCTGATGCGTGTGGCGAGCATCGCGTTGGCGGCGTACTTGGTCAGTTCGGCCGAGCGGATGTCCATGAGCACCAGCTTGTCGCGCTGGCGCTGGAACGGGGCGTACAGGGCCTGCATCAGGTGGCCGGCGCGGTCGTCGTCCACGCCCACGATGATGCGGTCGGGCCGCATGAAGTCGTCGACCGCAGCGCCTTCCTTGAGGAACTCGGGGTTGGACACCACGCTGAAGGGCACGCCCACGCCGCGCCGCTGCAAGGCGTCGGCGATCGCCCGGTGCACCGCGTCTGCGGTGCCCACCGGCACCGTGCTCTTGTCGACCACCAGCTTGTAGTCGGTCATGTGCTCGCCGATGGCGCGCGCGGCCGTCAACACATGGCTCAGGTCGGCGCTGCCGTCCTCGTCGGGCGGTGTGCCCACGGCGATGAACTGGATGGTGCCGAAGCGCACGCCTTCCTTGATGTCGGTCGAGAAGTGCAGCCGCCCGCCCTCGACGTTGCGCCGCACCACCTCGGCCAGGCCGGGTTCGTGGATCGGGATCTCGCCTTGTTTCAGGCGTTCGATCTTGCCGGCATCGGTGTCGATGCACAGCACGTCATTGCCCATTTCGGCGAAGCAGGCGCCTGTGAC
>JALHQP010000236.1 GCA_022841885.1 Aquincola sp.
TTGCGCAGCAGCGGCTCCACGGTGGCCGGCCGGCCGCGGAAGGCCAGGTAGGCCGCTCCCGGCTCCACGCTGTTGCCGGCGCTGTAGACGTGGCGCAGCAGCCGTGCCGCCACCGCGGGGTCGAAGGGGCTGCCGGCCTCCTTGAAGGCGTCGTAGCCGTCGGCGTCCAGCACCTCGGCCCACAGGTACACGTAGTAGCCCGAGGCGTAGGCGGCGCTGGAGAACAGGTGCTGGAAGTGCACCAGCCGGTGGTTCAGGCCCACGCCGTGCGGCAGCCCGGCGCGCGCCAGCAGCGCGGCCTCGAAGGCGCACAGGTCGGCCGGCGGCTCGGCGTCGCCCAGCGAATGCACGGCCAGATCGACCATCGCGCTGGCGGTGTAACGCACCGTCTCGTAGCCCTGGTTGAAGCGGGCCGCGCGCTGCATGCGCTGCATCAGCTCGGCCGGCATCGGCGCGTCGGTCTGCCAGTGGCGCGCGTGGCGCTGCAGCACCTCGGGCTCGGTGATCCAGTGCTCGAAGATCTGCGACGGCAGCTCGACGAAGTCGCGCAGCACCTGCGTGCAGGCCAGCCGCTCGTAGTTCACGCTCGACAGCAGGCCGTGCAGGCCGTGGCCGAACTCGTGGAACAGCGTGCGTGCGTCGTCCAGCGACAGCAGCGTCGGCTCGCCCGGCGAGCCCTTGGCGAAGTTGTTGTTGTTCAGGATCACCGGCCGCTGCACCGGCAGGCCCGGCGCCACGTTGCGGGCCTGCAGGCGCAGCGTGCTCATCCAGGCGCCGCTGCGCTTGGCCGGGCGCGCGAAGTTGTCCTGCAGGAACACGCCGATCACCGCACCCTGCGCGTCGCTCACCTCGTAGGCCTGCACGTCGGGGTGATAGACGGGGATGTCGGCACGCGGCCTGAACTGCAGGCCGAACAGCCGCCAGGCGCAGTCGAAGGCCGCGGCCACCACACGTTCCAGCGCGAAGTAGGGCTTGATCTCGGCGTCGTCCACCGCATACCGCTCGCGGCGCACCTTTTCGGCCCAGAAGCGCCAGTCCCAGGGTTCGATCTCGCCCACCGCGGCACCGTGCGCACGGCGCATCTCGTCCAGCGCCTGCTGCTCCGCGGCCACCGCCTTCAGCGCGCGCGGCCAGACCTCGTCCAGCAGCTGCTGCACGGCGCCGCGCGTGCCGGCCATGGTGTCGGCCAGCGCGTGGTCGGCAAAACAGGCGTGGCCCATCAGCGCGGCCTGCTCGCGGCGCAGGCGCAGGATGTCGCGCGTGATCTCGCGGTTGTCGTGCTCGCCGGGGTGCTCGCCGCGGCTGGTCCAGGCGCGCCAGGCCTGCTGGCGCAGGTCGGCCCGTTCCGAGAAGGTCAGGAAGGGCACGATCAGCGAACGCGACAGCGTGATCACGTGGCCGCCGACGCCGCGGTCGGCCGCGGCCTGCTGCGCGGCGGCCCGCAGGAAGGGCGGCAGGCCGGCCAGCTCGGCTTCGCCCTGCAGCACCAGCTGCCAGCTGGATTCGTCGTGCAGCACGTTCTGGCCGAAACGCGTGGTCAGCCGCGCCAGCGCCTCCATGACCTGCGCGAAGCGGGTGCGCTGCGGCTCGGCCAGCTGCGCGCCGGCACGCACGAAGTCCAGGTGCAGCCGTTCCAGCAGGCGGCGCTGCTCGGGCGACAGGGCCAGCTCGGCGCGCTGCGCGTGCAGCGCGTCCAGGCGGGCGAACAGCGCGCGGTCGGTGTGCACGGCGCTGTGGTGCGCGGCCATCGGGCCGGCCATCGCACGCTGCACGGCCTGCAGCGCCGGGCTGGTGGCCGATGCCGTCAGGTTGTAGAACACCGGCGCCACACGCGCCAGCGCGCGGCCGGCGCGGTCGAACGCGGCCACCGTGTTGTCGAAGTCCGGCGCCGCCGTCTGCGCGCCGATGGCCGCCAGCTCGGCCAGGTGGGCCTGCATGGCCTGGCGCAGCGCGGGCTCGAAGTGCTCGGCCCGCAGCGCTTCGAACGGCGGCAGGCCGTGCGGCGCGGTCCAGTCGGTCAGCAGCGGGTTGGTGTCGGCGGCGGCGCCGTGGTCCAGGGCGTGCGTCATGGCGTGTCTCTCACTTGCCCTGCCGGATGGCGGCTTCGTCGTCTTCGCGGTAGCGGCGGTCGGCGCAACTCGCGACCCAGTTCTTGCGCTCGGCCTCGAGCAGGCTGCCGTTGTCGTTCCAGCGGTTGTTGCGCTCGTTCCAGGCCGTCACGCGGGCATCCACGGCCACGGCCTTGGCGTTGTAGCTGCGCACCAGGTCCTCGTTGGCGGCGGTCAGCCGCAGGCGTTCGGCCTCCAGCTCGGCGCGCTCCTTGGCGATGTCGTCGCGCTCCTTGGTCAGCGCCACCTGGTTGCGTTCGTAGGTCGCGCCGCTGGTGCTCTTGTTGGCGTTGTGGGCCTCGACGCGGGCGGTCCAGTCCTGCACGCGCACGCCGAAGGCCTTGAGCCGCTCGGCGAAGGCCTCGGCCGTCTTCTTGAGCTCGTCGAGCGGCGCCCGCTCGGCGCGCAGCGTGGCCTGGTCGGCGGTGATGGCGGCCTTCTCGGTGTCGAGCGGCGCGCGGCCGGCTTCGTGTTCGGCCAGGTTCTTGCGGATCACTTCCTCCTGCTTCAGGCAGGTGCGCAGCTCGTCGCGCGTCAGCACCGGCCGGCGCGCGGTGTCGGGCGCGGTGCCGGTGCCGCCGCCGATGGACAGCGTCCTGGCTTCGCCCGCGGGCTTGGCCGCCGCGTCC
>JALHQP010000237.1 GCA_022841885.1 Aquincola sp.
CGCGCGCCGTGGCGGCGGCGAGGGCCTGGCGCTCGTGCGCGTGCACGCTGCGCAGCGCGAGCAGGTACAGCGCCAGCAGCAGCGGGCTGTAGACACCCACGTTCAGGATCGCGGGCGCGCGTTCGCCGACCTGCAGGCTGAGCGCGACGAAGCCCAGCATCACCACGCCGAAGCCGGCCGACAGCAGGTGCGTGGCGCTGGCGTCGCGGTACATCGGCTGCTGGCGCTGCAGCGCGTCGACGACGACCAGGAAGGCGAGGTTCACCACGCAGGCCCCGAGCGCGTTGCCCACCGCCAAGTTGGGCGCATCGACGAAGGCCACCGCGCTGATGCCCGAGGCGAGTTCGGGCAGCGAGGTCACCGTGGCCAGCAGCGCCAGGCCGACCCAGCCGCGGCCCCAGCCGTTGATTTCGGCCAGGCGGTCGGCGCTGCGGCTGAGCACGAAGCCGGCGCGCGCGATCAGGGCGGCACAGACCGCGAATTGCAGCAGCAACAGGGCCAGCGTCACGGCTCGACCCCGCGTTGGGTGGCCCGCACGGCCAGCTTGCGCGCCTCCTCGACCCACAGCACCGTGCTGGCCAGCGCGAGCAGCGGCAGCAGCGTGGCGGCGGGCAGCGGCACGGTGTGGAACAGCGCGTTGAGTGGCGGCGCGTACAGCACCAGGCCCTGCAGCAGCACCGCGAGCGCGAGCCCGCCGACCAGCCACGGGTTGCGCCGCAGGCCGCCGCGCAGCGCCGATGCGGTGGCCGACTGGCAGTTGAGCATGTTGAACCACTGCGTCACGGCGACCAGCGTGAAGACCTCGGTGCGCACCAGCTCGAGGGCCGCACCCGAGGGCAAGCGCCACGCGAACCAGCCGAAGGCGACTGCGGCGGCCGTCAGCGCCATCAGCGCGGTGCGGCCGAGCATCGGGCGGTCGATCAGGCGGTCGTCGCGCGGCACGGGGCGGCGCCGCATCTCGTCGCCGTCGGGCGGGTCCATCACCAGGTTCACGGTGAGCGTGCCCTCGGTGACGAGGTTGATCCACAGGATCTGCACCGCCACCAGTGGCAGCGGGTAGCCGGCGAGCAGGGCCAGCAGCAGGATCAGCACCTCGTCGACCGAGGTCGCGAACAGGTACAGGAGCACCTTCTTCAGGTTGGCGTAGACCACGCGGCCCTGCTCGACGGCGCCGACGATGGTGGCGAAGTTGTCGTCGGTGATCACGATCTTGGCCGCGCCCTTGGCGACCTCGGTGCCGGTGATGCCCATCGCCACGCCGACGTCGGCGCGCGCCAGCGCGGGCGCGTCGTTGACGCCGTCGCCGGTCATCGCGACGACTTCGCCGCGCGCCTGCAGCGCCTCGACGATGCGCAGCTTCTGCGCCGGCTGCACACGCGCGAACACCGCGATGCGCGGCAGCGCGTCGCGCAGCTCGGCCTCGCCCATGCGCTCGAGCTCGGGGCCGTCGACGGCGCGGTCGCGGTCCTGTGCGATGCCCAGCTCGCGTGCGATCGCCAGGCCGGTGAGCTTGTGGTCGCCGGTCACCATCAGCGGGCGGATGCCGGCGCGGCGGCAGTCGGTCACCGCCAGCCGTGCCTCCTCGCGCGGCGGGTCGATCTGGCCCGCCAGCCCGAGCAGGCGGGCGCGGCCGGCCAGCGCGTCGAAGCCGGCATCCGCATCGAGCTCGGCGTCGTCGAGCTCGGCAAAGGCCAGCACGCGCAGTGCGCGCTCGGCCATCGCGTCGGCGGCGGTGCGTGCGGCGTGCACGGCCGCGGCTTGCTCGGGGCCGCAAAGGCGCAGCACGGCCTCGGGCGCACCCTTGATCATCACCCGTTGCCGTGCGTCGGCCGGACGGTGGCAGGTGGCCATCAGCCTGCTGTCGGCGTCGAACGGCAGCTCGCCTGCGCGTGGCAGCTCGCAGCGCAGCGCCTCGGGGTCGATGCCGCCTTTGCGCGCCAGCACGAGCAGTGCGCCCTCGGTCGGGTCGCCGAGCACCGACCAGGCAGTGCGTTCGCCATCGGGCGGCAGCAACTCGGCGTCGTTGCACAGCGCCGCGGCCCGCAGCAGTTCGCGCAGGACTGGGTCGGCCAGGTCGGCCGGGTGGCCGGCCTCCGTCAGCGCGCCCTGCGGCGTGTAGCCGACGCCTTCGACCGCGATCTCGCGCCCGCCCGGCAGCCACAGCGCCACCACGGTCATCTCGTTGCGTGTCAGCGTGCCCGTCTTGTCGCTGCAGATCACGGTGGTGGAGCCCAGCGTCTCCACCGCCGACAGGCGCCGGATGATCGCGCCGCGTGCGGCCATGCGCTGCATGCCCACCGCGAGCGCGATCGTCATCGCCACCGGCAGGCCTTCGGGCACCATCGACACCATCTGGCTGATCGCCACCATCAGCACGTCGGCCAGCGGCAGCGCGCGCCACAGGCCGAGCAGCACGACGAGCACGAACAGCAACAGCGCCGCCACGACGAGCGCGCGGCCGAACTGCTCGATCCGCCGCTCGAGCGGCGTCTTCGGCTCCTCGGCGCGCTCGGTCAGGCCGGCGATGCGGCCGACCTCGGTGTGCGTGCCGGTGGCCACGACGACGGCGCGCGCGCGGCCCGCCGTGACATGGGTGCCCGAGAAGACCATGTTGCAGCGGTCGGCCAGCACGGTGGCCGCGGGCAGCGTGAGCGCGAGCTTGGCCACCGGCACCGACTCGCCGGTCAGCGCGGCCTCGGCCGCGTGCAGCTGCGCCGCCTCGACCAGGCGCGC
>JALHQP010000238.1 GCA_022841885.1 Aquincola sp.
TCGCCGCACGCACCTCCGCCGGCCGCTCCGTGAGCGGCCAGTGATGGCAGGCGATCGTCGCAAGGGTCGCCTGCGGCAGGCGCCCGAGCGTGCGCCGCATGATCACAGGGTCGGCGAACGTCGCGCCGTCGGACAACAGGGCCAGCACGGGCATCGGCAGCGTCGCGGGATCCGGCGGCGCACGGAACATCTCGGCCAGGTCCGCAAGGTAGGTGGCCGTGCGCGTGCTGCGCAGATCGGCCCGCGCCGAGCTGTAGCGGCGCACGAAGGCCGCCTCGGCCTCGGCCGAGCGCAGCGCTTGCCGCGCCAGCCGATCGAGTTCGCGCAGATCCAAGGGCTGCAGGCAGCGTCGGCGCAGGCCGAGCACGTTCAACGTGCGCACCACGCAGGCCATGCCGCGCAGCGCCGGCGCGCACGACGCCAGCAGCCGCCAGCGCCCGCGCAGCGCTTCGCGGAACACCGGATCGATCAGCACCAGGCCGGCCGCGCGGCGCGCGTGGCGGCGCGCGAAGTGCAGCGCCAGCTGCGCCCCCAGGCTGTGGCCGACGAGGATCGCCTGCGCGTGGCGCTCCTGGTCCAGCAAGGCGGCCAGATCGTCGGCCCAGACCTCGAGGCCGATCTTGCCCCCGCTGTCCGAGCCGCCGTGACCGCGCAGGTCGATGCGGATGATGTCGTGCCGCCCGCGCAGCGCGCTGTGCTCGACGAACTCCGACCAGCGCGTCAGGTTGCTGGCCAGCCCGTGCAACAGCACGACGGCGATGCCGCGCGGTGCGGCGGACGCGGGCGTCACGCGGTAGGCGATGGTCCGGCCATCCGGGCGATGCAGTGCGCGCGCGATCTCCATTGCGTCTGACAAACGTTCCATGCTGGAGGCATTCTGCGGCCAGGCTCGCCGAGCCCCAGTCGGGCGTGCGCCCGACTGGGGCTGCGGGAGTCGGTCGACATGGTGCCGTGCTACCCTAGTCCGACGTGCCGGATCCGAGGACGCGTCCCTCTCATGTTGACGCGTCGGTCCGCAGTCCCTGTGGTGCGGACGGACCGATCCCGGCGGAGGCGAGCCCGACTTCGGCCCCCGAACTCAAGAAGAACACATGCACGCGTCATCGAACCTCAGCGCCGATCGGGCGGCGGCCGCATCGCCCGCCGCGCCTCCCCTGCGTCCGAGCCAGCTGGTCGGGCGCCTCGTTGCGCTGACGCTGCTGTGGTGGGTCGTGGCCGGCGGCACGGCGTCGTCGTGGATAGTCGGTGTGCCGGCGATCGTCGCGGCTGCGCTGCTTGCGCCCCGGGCACCGGATGGACCCTGGCGCCTGAGCCTGCCGGGTGCGCTGCGCTTCGCGGCCTTCTTCCTGCGCGAGTCGCTGCGCGGCGGTGTGGACGTGGCGCGGCGCGTCAGCACGCCGCGTCCGCGCGTCGCGCCCGGCCTCGTGCAGTACCGCTGGCGTCTGCCCGAGGGCAGCCCGGCACGGGCGCTCTTCGCGCTGTGCGTGAGCCTGCTGCCGGGCACGCTCGTCGCGAACCTCGGGGGGCAGGCTCTGCTGATTCACGCCCTCGACACGGGCGCGCCGGTGGCCACCGAACTGGCGGCGCTCGAGGATGCGGTCGCCGGCCTGTTCTCGCTCACGCTGCCCGCTGCGGCACCCGGCCATGGCTGAGTGGATGGCCGCCGCGCTGTGGATCGTGGCCGCGCTGGTGCTGGCGACGATCGCGCTCGGCCTCGTGCGCGTCGAGCGCGGCCCGTCCAACGGCGACCGCATGCTGGCCGCGCAGTTGCTGGGCACCGGCGCGGTGGCCGTGCTGCTGCTGCTGGGGCGCGCCACCAACGCCCCCGCGCTGCTCGATGTGGCACTGGTGCTGGCGCTGCTGGCCAGCGTGGCCAGCGCGGTGTTCGTGCGGCGCATCGGCGTGTCGCTGCCGCACGCGCCGCCCGCGGCTTCAATGGGCACCGACCCAGCCCCCGACAAGGGTGCGGCGCAGGGGACGCAAGCATGACCGGCATCCCCTGGCGTGAAGGGCTGTCGCTGGCGCTGATCGGCGCCGGCGCGCTGTTCTTCCTGGCCGGCAGCATCGGCGTGCTGCGGCTGCCCGACCTGTTGTCGCGTCTGCATGCCCTGACCAAGGCCGACAACCTCGGCCTGGGCCTCGTCGTGGCAGGCCTCATGCTGCAGGCGACCGGTGTGCAGGAAGTGCTCAAACTGCTGCTGGTCTGGCTGCTGGTGCTGTTCGCCAGCTCGGTGGCCTGCTACCTGGTCGCACGCTCGGCCACGGCCTCGATCGCAGGCTCGGCCACGGCCTCGGGGGCGCGCGCGGACGGCAGCTCGCCTGCGCGGCCGGCGTCCCCAGCCGCGCCGGCCGCCGGAGGCGACGATGGCCGCTGAGGTGCAGGTCTTCGACGCCGTGCTCGTGGTCCTGCTGCTCTGGCTGGGCTGGCGCGCGCTGGCCAGCGCCGACCTGTTCAAGGCCGTCGTGCAGTTCATCGTCTTCGGGCTGCTGCTGTCGCTGGCCTGGGTGCGGCTGGGCGCGCCCGATGTCGCACTGGCCGAGGCCGCGATCGGTGCCGGCCTGGCGGGCGCGCTGCTGCTCGACACGCTGGCGCGGCTGGGCCGCTCGGGTGCCGCCGACGAAGCG
>JALHQP010000239.1 GCA_022841885.1 Aquincola sp.
GTGCGGCGTCGACGAACAGCACCGCGCGCCGGCCCTGCAGGTCGAGCGCATGCTCCACTTGCAGCTGGAAGTCGGTGAGCAGTTCCACATCGCCGCGGGCCTCCACCCCTTGCGCCTGCAGCGCCTCCAGCAGGGCCGGGCCGAGCGCGTCGTCGCCGCGGCTGGGGTTGCCGACGGCCAGCACGAGCAGCGGCGCCACGGGCTCGCGGTTCATGTCGGCAACCGCTCGAGCCGGCCTTCACCGTCACGGACCATGCTGTCCAGCACCTCCCCGCCGGCGTCCACCAGCGTCAGCGCGAGCGGCATGCGCCCCAGCGCGTGCGTGGCGCAGCTCAGGCAGGGATCGTAGGCGCGCACCGCGGTCTCCACGCGCGACAGCAGCGCCTCGGTGATCTCGCGCCCGCTCAGGCACTCGCGTGCCACCACGCGCACGGCCTCGTTCATGGCTTCGTTGTTGTGCGTGGTGCTGACGATCAGGTTGCACTCGGTGATCAGGTCGTCGGCGCCGATCGCGTAGTGGTGAATGAGCGTGCCGCGCGGCGCCTCGATCACGCCGACGCCCTCGCGCCGCGCCACCACCGCCCCGGGCAGGGGGGCGACGCGCTCGCCGCGCACGACGGCGTCGTCGGCCAGCAACTCGCCGATCACCTCGGCCGCGTGCAGCATCTCGATCATGCGCGCCGCGTGGTAGGCGAGCGAGCCGTGCACCATGCCGCCGGCGACGAAGGCGCGGCGGCGCGCCTCGGCGCGCGGCGTCGGGATGCGGTCGCACACCTGCACCCGCGCCAGCGGCCCGACGCGGTACCAGCCGTCGGCGCGCCCGAGCTCGCGCAGGTAGGGAAACTTCATGTACGTCCAGGGCTCGACGGCTTCCTCGATGTGCTCGCCGTAACGCTGCACGTCCACGCCGTCGCGCAGCAGCGTCCCGTCGGCGCGGCGCCAGCGCAGCCGGCCGTCGTAGAGGTCCATCGCGCCGGCCTCCACGCCGGGGCGCGAGCCGTCGGCCACCATCGACAGCCAGTGCGAACGCATCGTCGCAAAGCCCTCGAAGAGCGCCGGCTCCTGGGCGTGCAGCGCGTCGACGAGATCGATCGCCCGCTCGCACCAGTCGATGATCTGCGGCAGCTGCGCAGCCAGGTCGTCGCGCTGGTCCGGCGTCAGCTGCCGGTTGACGCCGCCCGGTACGGAGCCCGTGCCGTGCACGCGCTTGCCCGCGGTGAGGCGGATGACCTCCTGCCCGAACTTGCGCAGCAGCACGCCCTGGCGCGCGATGTCGGGGTGCGCCTCGGCCACGGCCATGATGCAACGGCGGGCGCGCTCGCTGTCCAGCCCGAACAGCAGGTCGGGCGACGCAAGGTGGAAGAAGTGCAGCGCGTGCGACTGCAGGATCTGGCCGTGGTGCATCAGCCGGCGCAGCGCCTGCGCCGAAGGCGGCACCGCGGCGGCGACGCCGAGCGCGACGTCGATCGCCTTGCTCGCCGCCAGGTGGTGCGAGACCGGGCAGATGCCGCACAGCCGCTGCACCATCACCGGCACCTCCCAGTACGGCCGGCCGACGATGAAGCGCTCGAAGCCGCGGAACTCCACGATGTGCAGCCGCGCCTGGCGCACCTGGCCCGCTTCGTCCAGCAGCAGCGTGACCTTGCCGTGCCCCTCGACGCGCGAGAGAGGGTCGATGGCGACGCGGCGCAGGCCGTCCGCCCTGGGCGTGGCCGGTGAGCCGGGGGCGGCGGGGGCGGCCGCAGGGACGGGGGCCGGTGTGTCCATCAGTCGTAGTGCAGCGGCGGCAACACCGGCGTGCGGCCGTCCAGCAGCGCGAACAGCAGCGCGCCGATGGTCTCGGCGCTCGGCGGGCAGCCGGGCAGGAAGTGGTCGACGTGCACCACCTCGTGGATCGGGTGCACATGCGCCAGCGGCAGCGGCAGCTCGGGGTCGGCAGGTACCTGGCTGCCGGCCGCGAGGCCGGGGCGATCGCGGTAGACCTCGATCAGCATCTGCCCCACGTCCAGGGCGTTGCGCTGCGCCGGCAGGCCGCCGTTGATGGCGCACGCGCCCACGGCCACCAGCACCTTGCAGCGGGCGCGGAACTCGCGCAGCACGTGCACGTTCTCGGCGTTGCACAGCCCGCCCTCGACGAGGCCGACGTCGCACGGCGCCAGCGTCTTCACGTCGTTGAGCGGCGTGCGGTCGAACTCGACCCGCGCGAAGAGCTCGAACAGGCGCTCGTCGAGGTCGAGGAAGGACATGTGGCAGCCGAAGCAGCCGGCCAGCGACACCGTGGCCACGCGAGGCCGGCGCGGTGCCGCGGCCGGCACGGGCACCGGTTCAGTCATCACCCGCTCCCGGTGCGGCCGAGGTCATCGGCGCGGCCGAAACGGCCGTGGACCCGGGCCCTGCGTGCGCCTCGCGCACCTCGCGTACCTCGCGTACCTCGCGCGCCCCGGACGCCCCGGCGTTCTCCCGCGCATCGGACGGCCGCGCGCCGATCGGCACCGCGAAGCCGCGCCGCTTGGGCAGGATCGCCCCCACCGGGCAGATGCGCGCGGCCAGGTCGTCGGCAGCGAGCGCGCTGTCGCCGAGCCGGCCACTGG
>JALHQP010000240.1 GCA_022841885.1 Aquincola sp.
ACGCCGGTCGTGGCGCGCGGCCCGGACCTGCAGAAGTTGACCGCCGCACCCGAGGTGCCGGCCGGCCTGCCCGCCGACCTTCTGGCGCGCCGCCCCGACATCCGCCGCGCCGAGGCCGATCTCGTGGCAGCGAACGCGCGCATCAGCGAGGCGCGCGCGCAGTACTACCCGGGCCTGGTGCTGACTGCGCGCTTCGGCGGCGAAAGCGCCGACCTCGCGGATCTGTTTACCTCGCCGGCGCGCGTGTGGTCGATCGCCGGCAGCCTGCTGCAGCCGATCATCGGCGCCGGCCGCATCGGCGCGCAGGTGGATGCCGCGACCGCGCGCCGCCAGCAGGCGGAACTCGGCTACGTGCAATCGGTGCAGGCGGCATTTCGCGACGCCCACGATGCGCTCATCGCGCACCGCAGCGCGCGGGAGACCCTGGCCGCGCAGGACGAACGCCGCGCGCAGCTGGTACGTGCGCAGGAACTGGCCGAGGCGCGCTACAAGAGCGGCTACTCGACCTACCTGGAAGTGCTGGACGCGCAACGCAATCTGCTCGACGCCGAACGCGCGCGCCTGAATGCTGCGCGCGACCGGCAGACCGCGCTGGTGGATCTGTACAAGGCGCTGGGCGGCGGCTGGGCGGCGGAAACGTTCGAACAGGCGGCGGCAGGCCGCTGAGCGCGCGTGGTGTCAGCGCGCGGTGGTTGGCCGACGCAGGACGGCGCGCCCGACCGTCAGTCGACCACCGCCAGCGTGTGCGCAGCGCGCGCCAGCAGCCAGTGGCCGTCGCGCTTGCGGTAAACGGTAAGCCGGTCGCCCGCCATGTTGATCGTCGCGCCGCCGGCGCGCGGCGTGACGGTCAGTGCATCGTGGCTCACCGTGTAGGCAACATCGCCCTCGACCACGACGTCCTGCAGCTCGCTCGTGCAGACGATCAGCGACTGCTGATGGGCGGAAGAAAAACCGAGAGGGAACTGATCGCGCCCGCTCGGCGCGTGGCCCGGGTTGACGAACACGACATCGTCGGTCATCAGGCCAAGCAGACGGTCGAGCTCGCCGGCGTTGACGGCGGCGATCCACGTCGTGTGCGCCGCACGGACAGCGCGTTCATCGGCTTGTCGTGCTTCAGCGTCCATGCACCACCTCCACGTCCAGGCTCATGTGTAATCGTCAGCCGCTGAACGTCAGCCGCTGCGCCCGAGCTGCGCCTGCGTCACGCAGGCTTCGGCCCGCGCCAGCAGCAGCGTGCGTTCACGGTCATTGCGAGTTAACTCAGCGGCGCGCTCGAACTGCGCGCGCGCTTCGTCGAGCCGGCCCAGCCGCTGCAGCAGGTCGCCGCGCACGCTGGGCAGCAGGTGGTACCCGCGCAGCTGCGGCTCATTCGCCAGACCGTCGACGATCTGCAGTCCGGCGGCCGGGCCGAACGCCATCGACAGTGCCACCGCGCGGTTGAGCTCGACGATCGGTGACGGCGCCAACTGCGCCAGCGCGTCGTACAGCGCGGCGATGCGCGGCCAGTCGGTCTCGGCCGCGCTGCGCGCACGCGCGTGGCAGGCGGCGATCGCGGCCTGCATCGCATACACGCCAAGGCCACCTTGCGCCGTGCCCAGCGCCTGTGCGCGTTCAAGTGCGGCGAGGCCGCGGCCGATCAGCAGGCGGTCCCAGCGCGAGCGGTCCTGTTCGAGCAGCAGGATCGGCTCGCCCTGCGGCCCCACGCGCGCGCGCATGCGCGAGGCCTGGATCTCCATCAGCGCCACCAGCCCGTGCACTTCGGCTTCGTCGGGCGCGAGCTCGGCGAGGATGCGGCCGAGCCGCAGCGCCTCCTCGCACAGCGCCGGGCGGGTCCAGTCGCTGCCAGCGGTGGCGGCATAGCCTTCGTTGAAGATCAGGTAGATCACTTCGAGCACCGAGGCGAGGCGCGCGCCCAGTTCGGCCGCGGCGGGCACCTCGAACGGCACCCGCGCCTCGGCCAGCGTGCGCTTGGCGCGCACGATGCGCTGGGCGACGGTGGGCTCGGGCACGAGGAAGGCGCGCGCGATCTCGTCGGTGGTCAGGCCGCCGAGCAGGCGCAGCGTGAGCGCGGTGCGCGCCTCGCGCGACAGCACCGGATGGCAGCTGATGAACATCAGGCGCAGCAGGTCGTCGCCGATCCGGTCATCGAACGCGGCCTCCACCAGCGCGGTGGTGTCGGGGGTGGCGTCCTGCAGCTGCGCTTCGAGCTCGAAGGTGAGTTCGCCCGCCTTGCGCTCGTGCAGCGCCTTGCGGCGGATGAGGTCGATCGCGCGCCGACGGGCGGCGGTCATCAGCCAGGCGCCGGGATTGTCGGGCACGCCGTCGACCGGCCATTGCTCGAGCGCGGCCACCAGCGCGTCCTGCGCCAGTTCTTCGGCCTGGCCGACGTCGCGCAGCACGCGCGCCAGGGCACCGATGATCTTGGCCGATTCCATCCGCCACACCGCCTCGACGGTGCGATGCACGCTGCCGGCGGCGCTCATCGAGGGGCGTTCATCGAG